>NZ_VCIW01000002.1:0-300000 GCF_005765165.1 Paenibacillus antri
AAAGCATCTAAGCGTGAAGCCCCCCTCAAGATGAGATTTCCCTGCTTGAAGACCCCATGTAGACGACGTGGTTGATAGGTTCGGGGTGGAAGCGCGGCAACGCGTGGAGCTGACGAATACTAATCGGTCGAGGACTTATCCAAAAAAAGTCGCCGATAACGCAATTTACCATTGCATTAGAGGCCGGATGTGTAGTATACTCAGTTTCGCATTCAGTTTTCAGGGAACAATACCTGAGAAAGCATAACGTTCCCCGATAGCTCAGTTGGTAGAGCACTCGACTGTTAATCGAGTTGTCACAGGTTCGAGTCCTGTTCGGGGAGCCACCTCTGGAGAGGTGTCCGAGTGGTCGAAGGAGCACGATTGGAAATCGTGTAGGCGTGAAAGCGTCTCGAGGGTTCGAATCCCTCTCTCTCCGCCATTATATATACGGCCCGTTGGTCAAGGGGTTAAGACACCTCCCTTTCACGGAGGTAACAGGGGTTCGAATCCCCTACGGGTCACCATGATTCATGGGCGCTTAGCTCAGCCGGGAGAGCATCTGCCTTACAAGCAGAGGGTCGGCGGTTCGATCCCGTCAGCGCCCACCATATTTACCTAATGAACGTCGCGGGGTGGAGCAGTCCGGTAGCTCGTCGGGCTCATAACCCGAAGGTCGTAGGTTCAAATCCTGCCCCCGCAACCAATTCTTCATCGCGGAGCCGTGGTGTAGAGGCCTAACATGCCTGCCTGTCACGCAGGAGACCGCGGGTTCGAATCCCGTCGGCTCCGCCATTTTTAACAAACTGCCGTATAAGTCGGCTTGGTAGCTCAGTCGGTAGAGCAATGGACTGAAAATCCATGTGTCGGCGGTTCGATTCCGTCCCAAGCCACCATTTCACGGAATTACGCCGCTGTAGCTCAATTGGTAGAGCAACTGACTTGTAATCAGTAGGTTGGGGGTTCAAGTCCTCTCGGCGGCACCATTGTTTTGCATCATGGGGGATTAGCGAAGTGGCCAAACGCGGGAGACTGTAAATCTCTTCTCTTACGAGTTCGGTGGTTCGAATCCATCATCCCCCACCATAGGGGCATAGTTTAAAGGTAGAACAGCGGTCTCCAAAACCGTTAGTGTGGGTTCAATTCCTGCTGCCCCTGCCATTTTATCTTGTTTCATGGCGACCGTGGCGAAGTGGTTAACGCATCGGTTTGTGGATCCGACATTCGGGGGTTCAATTCCCCTCGGTCGCCCCATTTGTTTATTGGGGATTAGCCAAGCGGTAAGGCAACGGACTTTGACTCCGTCATTCCCAGGTTCGATCCCTGGATCCCCAGTTTTATGCGGACGTGGCTCAGTGGTAGAGCATCGCCTTGCCAAGGCGAGGGTCGTGGGTTCGAATCCCATCGTCCGCTCCATCAATTTTACGGCGCCATAGCCAAGTGGTAAGGCAGAGCTCTGCAAAAGCTCTACCCCCAGTTCGAGTCTGGGTGGCGCCTCCAATCTTCCAATCGCCGGGGTGGCGGAATCGGCAGACGCACAGGACTTAAAATCCTGCGGTAGGTGACTACCGTACGAGTTCAAGTCTCGTCCTCGGCACCACACATCTGAATATGTGCCCTTAGCTCAGCCGGATAGAGCGTTTGACTACGAATCAAAAGGTCAGGAGTTCGAATCTCTTAGGGCACGCCATCTTTTTCTTGTTTATGTGCCGATGTGGCGGAATGGCAGACGCGCTCGACTCAAAATCGAGTGGGAAACCGTGGAGGTTCGAGTCCTCTCATCGGTATCATAAACCCTAATATGCCGGCGTGGCGGAATGGCAGACGCGCTCGACTCAAAATCGAGTGGGAAACCGTGGAGGTTCGAGTCCTCTCGCCGGTATCATCTTTTTTCTAAATAACGATTACGACTCAGACAACTCTGAAGGAGCTCTCCCTTCGGAGTTTTTTTGTATTCAGGCATCGAGGGGGAGGGCGAACGGTATGATCGCCATTAAAGATCGAATCGGCAACGCGAAGGCGAAGACGATCTACGGACTCGTCCGCAAATACGGAACGGTTTCGAAGCAGCTGCTTCAAGAACAGAGCGAGATGAAGGGGAGCACGCTGACGCGGCTTCTGGAGGATATGACGGCGGACGGCTGGATCGAGGAGGTCGGCTTCGGCGAATCCACCGGCGGCCGGCGGCCGATTTTATACCGGCTGCGAGCGGAACAGGGCTACGTTTTCGGACTGGATATTTCTCGGATTCACTCAAGACTGGTTCTCTGCGATTTAAGTTTCCGTAAGCTTGATTCAAGGGTATGGAAGATGACCGCGTCGTCTACGCCGGAAGTGTTGATCCAGCATATGACGGAAGCGATGGAACATATGCTCGACATTCACGGCATTCCGAAGGAGCGGTTGCTGGGCGTCGGCGTCGGCGGCGTGGGGCCGTTGGATCGTCAGAAGGGCGTCATTACGAATCCGCTGTATTTCCCTTCTACGGGGTGGAACGACGTCCCCGTCTGTCGGATGATTTCGAGCCGAATGGGCGTGCCTTGCTCGCTGGATAACGGGGCGAACGCCGCGCTCCTCGGGGAATACTGGACGGACGCTCCGGAGGAACGAGGCGAGCACGTCTTGTATATTCATGGGGGGATCGGTCTCCGATCCGCAATGCTCTCGAACGGGAAGCTGGTTTATGGAGCGGTCGATATGGAAGGCGCCGTAGGGCAGATGATCATTCAGACCGACGGCGTACCGCACCGCGAGCCGGACGGCAATTACGGCTGCCTCGAGTCGTATGCGAGTATCTATGCTTTGGAACAGGCGGCGGTGTCCCGCTTGAAGCAAGGACGGGAGAGCGCGTTAAGGGCTCTTGTCGATCGTCCCGAACAGCTTAAGTTCGAGCATCTCGTCGAAGCGATTCACGGCGGCGATCCGCTGACGCAGGAGCTGTTCATTCAATCGGCGACGTATTTCGGCATCGGTCTTGCGAACATGTTAAATATGCTTCATCCGGAGAAAGTGATCTTAGGCGGTCCGATGTTCAATACCCAAAATATGTACTTCGAAACCGCGACGCAGGTCGCCATCCGCAACACGTATTACTACCCCGCTTATCAGGTGACCTTCAGCCGAGGGAAGCTCGGCGAAGAAGCGCTTGCGGTAGGCGCGGCGGTCATGTCGGCAGGTCAACTTACGGATTAGGAGCCGCATCGCCGGAAAAGCCGCCGAAGCCCGAAGGCCCCGACGGCTTGCACCGTTATCCCGTCCTTACACGCCGAAGTAGCCAGCGCGGGAGATGATGACGAGAAGGATGAAGAGCACGAGAATCGCGCCCGTGGACGTCCAACCGTAGCCAACTGCCGTCATTGCATCTGCCTCCTTCCTAAGCGTGTAGCTGTCGTCGTTTTAGATTACAGCACCCATACGCGAGAGACGATCACCAGAAGGATGAAGAGCACGAGGATCACGCCCGTCGTCGTGTAGCCGGTTACTGCCGTCATGGAATCCCCTCCTCCTTATTTCGAATCGTCGCTTCGGCGAATCGATCCGAGAAGTTACTACAACATATGAGGCGTATGGCATGAGCGTATGGACGATTATCCCGGTGGCGCCTGCCGCTCTCCGCCCAAAAATCGGCGCCAGCCTTTCCGGGTTAACGAAGAAACCGTCAAGCGAGTATTTTCGCCTGACGGTTTTTTATGTTCGGATGAGGGCCTCTATAAGGCGCTGCCGCCGAATAGCAACCTGTACTCCCAGTGGTTGTCGCCGATCGAGTCGACGCGAACGCCGCCGGAATCCTTCGAGTATGTATGTAAGATTTGTCCGTTGCCGAGGTAGATCGCGTCGTGCGTAATGCGCTCTTCCGACCGGTCGACGCCGTCGTAATCGGATTTGGACGAGCCCTCGTAGCTCATGAAAAACAGGATATCGCCCGGCTTCAGATCCCGCCAATCGCTGCTCGTCCGTCCGAGCGCTTTCACGTAATCGCCTTGCCCGCGGGAGTCGCTCGGCAGCGTAATGCCGGCGCCTTCGAGGAAGGCGGTGCGCACGAAATCCGAACAATCGAACGTGTCGGTCGTATATCGATCGGAGCCGTATTCGTACGGCGTGCCGAGATATCGTTTTCCCGCTTGAATGATGTTCTGCACTACGGCGGGTACGTCGCCCGGATCGATGACCGGCGGTTTATAGTTGGCGTCGATGTACTGAGAGCTTGTGCTGACGAAGCCGATATTGCCGTATTTATCTCTCACCTTATACCAGCTGTTGCTCGGCTTGGCGAGAATCGCGACGGTTTCGCCTTTGGCCACATAACGGATCCGGTCGTACGAGGTCCCCGGTCCTTCTCGGAGCGAGACGCTGGATACGATGACGCCCGTGTCGTCCGCAGGCGCGGAGGGCGCGGACGGCGGAGTCGGCGCAGGATTCGTTGGAGCCGGGGCTGCGTATTCGGTTGATATGTATTTCGAGTTCGTGCTGATATAGCCGACATTGCCGTACTTGTCTTTAACTTCGTACCAATAGCTGTTCGGCTTGCTTAGAATCGTGACGACCTCGCCCTTCTGCGCATATCGGATCCGATCGTCCGAGGTGGACGGGCCTTCGCGCATCGAGACGGACGCTACGATCGTGCCCGTATTTCGCTGTTGCTGAGGCGGCGCTTCCTGCGTCTCCGAAACGCTTATGTACTTGGCGTTCGTGCTCGTATATCCGACCGTGCCGTTCCGGTCCTTCACCTTATACCAATAGGCGTTCACTTTCTGCAGGATGGCGACGGTTTCGCCTTCCTTCAAATAACGGATGCGGCGGTCGTCCGTATTCGGTCCGACGCGGAAGGAGACGGAGCTTTCGATTTCTCCGATAAGCGCGGCGTAAGCGGTGGACGGGGACAGGACAGGAGCGGAGCCGAGGAGCAGGGCGCCGGCCAGCGTCGATGCGATCCATTTGCGGTTCATGTGTCGAATTCCTCCAGCGTATGTAAAGTAGTAGACAAGCTTCTATGTATATTGAAATCATAGCATAGACCGGCCCGCGCGATTTACCTGTAAATGTTCCCAAACGGCGCGCGGCCGCGCGGTTCGAATTCCGCCCGCGGGGACGGGTAGGACGTCTGTCGGATCGGCTTCGCGTCCCATTGGGACGCTGGTCGGGGGAGCGAAGGGCCGAACGGCGCGGATTCGGAGCCTCCCTGCCCTCGGCGTCCTTCATGATCCCCCGCATCGGGACGATTCGATCATTTTCGCAGGTCGGTCGCCGTCCCCGCCTTGGGTCCAGTTCGAATTACCGTCAGCGGTCCGTTTTGACGAAACGGCATTTTCCCTAGAATAAAGACATGAAACAAAAACAAATCGCCTTCACGGAACGGAGATGAAACGGAAGATGAAATGGAATCGGAATACGGGGCTAGCGGTCGCGCTGATCGCCGTCGGCGCTTTGATCTTGCTGAATCGGATCGGGATCGACGTATTCGGCTGGCTGATCCCGCTCGCGATGCTCGGCCTCGGCTACTACGGCATCCGGCACGGACGCCAGACGATCGGTTGGATCGTGCTTACGATCGGATTGCTCGCTTTGGTCGGCAAGCTGTGGGGCATCCTAGCGTTCCTTGCCCCGATCGCGCTCATTTGGTTCGGATGGACGATGTTGAAGCGCCGGAAAATATACGAATAATCGCAAAGCAGAAGGAGGACGAGAGAGATGAGCATTACCAGAAGAGTTCGCGACTTGACGGTCGCTACCTTGAACGATCGGTTGGAACACGCGCAAGACCCGCTTCGCGTCATCGACGCGTTCCTCAGGGAGATGGCGGACGCGATCAAAGAAACCGAGGCGCTGCATCGCCAATGCGCGGCGCACACGGCAAGCGTGCGAGCGCAGTACTTACAATCCGACTCGCTGGCCCGGAGACGGGAAGAGCAAGCGGTACTCGCGGTGAAGGCAGGCGAGGACGGCGTCGCTCGGGCGGCGCTCGCGGAGAAGGCGTTGGAGGAAGAGAAGCGCGACGGCTACCGCGACCTGTACGAGCAAAGCCGGCGCTCCGTGGACGAGCTGGAGAGCCGCCTCGCGGAGCTCAAGCGGGAGTACCAGGAAGTGTACCACAAGCGTCAGTATTACTTGGCTCGGATCGAGACGCTCCGGCTGCAGCAGCGAATGCACGAGCGGACGCACCGCTACGCCTCGCAAGGCGGCAATTGGTTCAATCGCCTCGAGGACCGCATCACGGACATGGAGCTTGAAGCGCGTTCCTTGATGGATGTGCGCGGCGGCTTCGCGGATCGTACGGCGCAGGCGCTCGCGTTCGGCGAAGACAAGATCGAGCAGGCGCTCGCGCAGCTGAAGCGGAAGCTGGAAGGAGGAGACGGCAAATCATGAGACGCGTGTACCGATCCAGCCGAGACAAGAAGCTGTTCGGCGTCTGCGGCGGACTCGCCGAAGCGACGGGCATCGACGCCACGATCATCCGGATCGTTCTCGTGATTACAGCAGTCTTCTCCGGCGGCGCGCCTATCCCGATCTACATTATCGCGGCGATGGTCATGCCGAAGGATCCGACGTACGGACCTCACTTCGGAGGACACGACTCTCACCTCGGCGGGTACGGCTCCCACTTCGGGGGAAGCGGCTCGTACGGCGCCTCGAGCTGGAACGACGCGCCGAAGCAGCAGCCTTGGGGGACGCCGCCGCCTCCGCCGCATCAACCGCCCCATTACGGGACGACTTCGC
Source organism: Paenibacillus antri (assembly GCF_005765165.1). NCBI lineage: Bacteria > Bacillati > Bacillota > Bacilli > Caryophanales > Paenibacillaceae > Paenibacillus > Paenibacillus antri. The sequence continues at coordinate 6,694 of NZ_VCIW01000002.1, forward strand.
AAGGGTACTACCCGCCGAACGAACCGGCGAAGGCGCCCAGCATCGACGACCTGATGGAAGATATCGAGAAGAAGGCTATGGCCAAAGAAATCGAACAACTGAAAGCGAAGCTCGCCAAATTAGAAAATGAACCTAAAGGAGACGATTAGGATGGGAGTATTTCAACGGATTAAAGATATGACGGTAGCCTCGATTCACGATGTACTGGACAAAGTAGAGGACCCGGTAGTAATGTTAAATCAATACTTGCGCGATATGGAAGAAGAGATCGCGAAGGCCGAAGTGACGGTAGCGAAGCAAATCGCAAGCGAACGCAAGCTGAAGCAGCGCCTGGACGAGGCGAAGCGCGCAGGCGACGCCCTGATGGCGAAGGCCGAGGAAGAGCTCCGCGCAGGCCGGGAAGAGACGGCGCGCGCCGCCCTCGAGGAAAACCTGAAGTACGCCGCGAAGGTCGAAGAAACGGAAACGTTGTACGAACAGACGAAGACGCATGCGGCGGAATTGACGTCGCAGCTTCACCAGATGAAAGAAGAGTTCTATAAGATGCGCAACAAGCGCAACGAGCTCGTGCAGCGCGCGCAGCTCGCCCGCATCAAGAAGCAGACGGCTACGGTTTCGTCCGCCAACGTGATCGAGAACGGCGGCGCGGCCCGCGGCTTCCACCGGATGGAAGAGAAGATTCTCCAGATGGAGGCGGAAGCGGAAGTGTCCCGGTTCCCGTACGGCACGGCGGTAACGGCGGATCCCGCGAAGAACGAGCGCGTGGACGCTCAGCTCGAAGACTTGAAGAAGAAATTGTCCGAAAGCGCCGGTCAATAACGACGAACGCGAGCCATAGGGGCGTCCGGATCACCCCGGACCCCCCTATGGCTCGTTCGCGGACGGCATCGGCACGGCTCCCGAAGGGGGAAGGAGGCGGCACCAATGGAACACGGCAAACGCAATACAGCCTTCTTGTTTATCGGCGCGGGATTGTATCTCGTCATCGGCCATCTGTTCGATTTCGTCACTGCCGGGGCGTTGGTGCTCGGCTTCTTCGGCTTCGCGATCGTTCGAGCCGCCTCGGACGAAGAACGGAAGGACTTATCCGGTTATCTTCTGCTCGGCGTCGCGGCGCTCGTCCTGCTCGCCAATCATCTAGCCTTCCTCGTCATCGTAGCGATCGTCTTAGGGTTGTGGTACTATCGTCAATCCAAACGAAAACCCGGAGAAGCGCCGGCAGCGTCGCCGAACCCGTTCGATACGTCCTTCGTCAAGCAGCATATCGTCGCCAACATTCGATGGGGACGCGGCGAACCGTGGACGGTTCGTTCGGCGCAGCTGTCGGTCGCCATCGCCGAAATCCAGATCGACATGACGAACGCGATCTTCGAAGAGCCGGTCGTCGATCTGCACCTGCAAGGGGTCATCGGGGATATCGACATCGTCGTGCCGGAGGACGTCGGGCTGACCGTCGACGCGCAGGTCGCCATCGGCGAAATTCACGTGGCGGGCGAACGCGGCGCGGGCATCATGAACCGTCTCGTCTGGCGTTCGCCGAACTTCGACGTCGCGGAGCACCGGGTGCAACTGCATATTTCGTACGCGGTCGCCGACGTCGACGTGAAAGTGCTGTGAACGGGAGGAGCCGGGCATGATTCCGAAATTGACGAGTTTGATGTGGAGAACGATGGCCGAGGGGATTATGCTCGGCCTTGCTTTATTTCTAGTCGTGACCTTGTCGGTCCAGAGCTTCGCCTTGCTGCGTCCGACCGACTGGCAAAGCGGTCTCCGGTTTACCGGGATCACGATTCTGTTCGTCTCCGCGGTCGGCGCCGCTTACGGGTATTGGCAAAGCATTCGGCTGAAGCGAAGAATCGAAACGCTGGAAGAGGCGATGCTGTATTTGGAGAAGGGGCATCTGTCGCGGCCGATGCCTCATCTCGGCGAGGACGAGATCGGCAGGTTGGCGGAGCGTCTGGGCGCGATCAGCGGCAAGTGGGAGGAACAGGTGACGTCGCTCCAACGCTTGTCGACGAACAACGCGGAGCTCGCCGAGAAGGCGCGGCTGTCCGCCGTCGTGGAAGAGCGGCAGCGGCTCGCCAGAGACTTGCACGACGCCGTCTCCCAGCAGTTGTTCGCCATCTCGATGACGGCGACGGCGCTCGGCCGCACGCTCGAGAAAGATTTGGAGAGGGCTAAGCGGCAGGTGGCGCTCATCGAAGAGATGTCTTCCGTCGCGCAATCGGAGATGCGCGCGCTGCTGCTTCATCTGCGGCCGGTCCATCTCGAAGGCAAGCCGTTCGCCGTCGCGCTGCGCGAACTGCTGCAGGAGCTATCGACGAAGATGCCGGTGGCCATTCAGTGGGAGATGGACGAGGACATCCGCCTGGCCAAGGGCGTGGAGGATCAGCTGTTCCGCATCGCGCAGGAAGCTATATCCAATACGCTGCGCCATTCTCGCGCCGAGCGGCTCGAGATGAAGCTGCTGCGCCGGGTCGACGGCGTGCGGCTCAGCATCCGGGACAACGGGATCGGCTTCGAATTGGATAAGAAAAAGCAAGCGTCTTACGGCCTCATGTCCATGGCCGAGCGCGTCAACGAAATCGGCGGGTTCATGAATATCGTTACCGCGCCGGGCAAAGGGACGAGGATCGAAATTCGCGTGCCGGTACCGGTCGACGAGGAAGAGGGAGCGAACGATGATGACGAGTAACGTGAAAGTATTGCTGGTGGACGACCATGAGATGGTGCGCATCGGCCTTGCGGCCGTGCTCGGCACCGAGGACGGCATCGAAGTGGTCGGGGAAGCGTCGAGCGGCAAGGAAGGGCTGCGATTAGCGGAGCAATACCGCCCGGACGTCGTCTTGATGGATCTCGTCATGGAAGAGATGGACGGCATCGAGACGACGCGCCGGATGATGGAGAAGTTCCCGGATTGTAAGGTAATCGTGCTGACGAGCTATCTTGACGACGAGAAGCTGTACCCGGTCATCGAAGCCGGAGCGTTCAGCTACTTGCTGAAGACGTCGCGGGCGACGGAGATCGCCGCCGCGATTCGCGCCGCGGCGAACGGCCAACCGGTGTTGGAGTCGCAGGTCGCGTCGAAGATGATGAACCGGTTCCGCCAGCCGAAGGCCGAAGCACTGCCGCATCACGAGCTGACCGAGCGGGAGATGGAAGTGCTGAAGCTTATCGCTAAGGGCCGCTCCAATCAAGAGCTTGCGGACGAGCTGTACATCGGCATTAAGACCGTCAAGTTCCACGTGACGAACATCTTAGGGAAGCTGGGCGTGGAGGATCGCACGCAGGCGGCCATCTACGCGCATAAGAACGGACTGGCGGACTGATTCGCCGCCGGGGGAGACAGATGTCCAATCCGACCGAGTCTTCCGCGAATACCGTAGTTAGCAATACGGTGTTCGTCGGAAGGACGGTGGCTTATGATTCGCGGCAGAAGGCCGGCGTCGGACGACAAGCCCATTTTGCGTCTGATCCGGCAAGAACTGATCCCTTTGAATCCTCCGCAACTGCGTCCGCGATGGTCGAAGCGGGAAATTCTCAGGCGGGTGGACCGCGGCGCGACGTTCGTCTGGGTGCCCGACGGGAAGCCATACGCCCCCGCCGCCGGGTTCCTTACGGCGGTCGTCCGCGGCGACGAGCTGTTCGTCGACATGCTGGCGATGGATCGCGCCTTCCAAGGGGCCGGAGCCGGCGGAGAGCTGCTGCGGCGAGCGGAGAAATACGGCATCGATCGGGGCTGCCGGGTGATGCGGTTGTACGTCAACGACGACAACGCGCGGGGCATCCGCTTCTATAGGAAGCACGGCATGGCTGCGGTATGGCACGAATCGGGCATTCAGAGTTATGTAATGGAGAAGCGGATCGGGTAACCGACCGCTTCTTCGCGCGTTACGGCAGCAGCGCGAACAACAGCGCGATCGTCGCGAGGTCGAGCGCCAGTCCGGGTCCGGGCGGGACGATCGGTCCATAAGGGTTGTAAGGTCCGTACGGAATCGCAGGCGTAAACGGGGACGGCGGGAGCGCGGCGTTCGAGGACGCGCGCTTGCTCTTGCGCTTGCCGACCTTGGCCTGAACGGTCGCTTTCTTGGTCAGCTTGCGGCGCTTCGCCTTCGCCTTCGCCGCGGCGGGTCCGCCGTTCAGATGGAGACAGCCCTTCTCGCAGCCGGTCAAGATGCCGTAGTGACGCGTGCCGTCCATCAGGACGACGCCGACCGGGCGATTCATAAAGATGCGTACATGTTCTTCGCGAACCGGATATTCCACATGCATGCCGGATTCACACCTCCCAAGGGGCATATACCATACTGTATTCGCCCGTTCCGGTCCGCGCCCGCATCGGGACGGACCGACCGCGCCCATTTTTCCGGGGCGGACGAGTTTCGTAGCATTTTCCCGCGGTGTTTGATAAACTGGGAATATTGCCGTGTTCTCACGGCCAAAATTTACATAAGAAAGAATGAGGCCGCATGAACTTATCCCCGGATGGAGCCGTAATCGTCCTGTTCGGAGCGACCGGCGACCTGGCCCGGCGCAAGCTGTTCCCGGCGTTCTATAGTTTATATAGGGAAGGAAAGCTGAGCGACCGGTTCGCCGTCGTCGGCGTCGCCCGCCGCCCGAGAACCGACGAGCAATTCCAAGAAGACGTCCTTGAATCGATCCGCGAGTTCGCCCGTCATCAACCGGGAGAAGACGACGATTGGGACGCGTTCGCTTCCCATTTCCGCTACATGTCGCTCGACATTCACGATCTGGACGGCTTCCGCCGTCTGAACTCCCTCGCCGGGCAATTAGACGAGACGTTCGCGGTCGGGGGCAATCGGCTGTTCTACCTGGCGCTCGCGCCCGAGCTGTTCGGCGACGTATCGCTGAACCTGAAGGGCGGCGGGCTGCTGGATTCCGCCGGTTGGCACCGCCTTGTCATCGAGAAGCCTTTCGGCTACGACTTGGAGTCGGCCGAGAAGCTGAACGAAGAGCTTCGTCGCGTGTTCCCGGAAGAAGACATCTACCGGATCGACCATTACCTCGGCAAGGAGATGGTCCAGAACATCGAGGTAATCCGCTTCACGAACGCGTTCTTCGAGCCGCTGTGGAACAACCGCTACATCTCGAACATCCAGATCACGCTCAGCGAGACGGTCGGGGTCGAAGAGCGCGGCGGTTACTACGACACGGCGGGAGCGCTGCGGGACATGGGGCAAAACCATATGCTGCAGATGGTGACGATGATGGCGATGGAGCCGCCGAGCGTGCTGCATCCCGAAGCGGTACGGGACGAGAAGGTGAAGGTGCTGAAGAGCATGCGCCTGTACAAGGACGCCGAAGACGTCCGCCGGAACGTCGTTCGCGGGCAATACGTCGCCGGGGAGTCGAAGGGGAAGGCGCTGCGCGGCTATTTGGAAGAGGATAAAGTGCCGGAGCATTCGACGACGGAGACGTATTTCGCGGCGAAAATTTTCGTCGACAACTTCCGCTGGGCAGGCGTGCCGTTCTACGTACGTACTGGAAAAAGGCTGCCGGCCAAGGCGACGGAAGTCGTCGTCGAGTTCAAAAACGTGCCGGAGAACGTCTATCTGGCGAGCAAGCATCAGCTGCAGACGAACCTGCTCGTCTTCCGGGTCAATCCGATGGAAGGCGTCTACATAAAGTTCAACGCGAAGGCGCCCGGCTCGGAGGAGCGGATCGTTCCGGTGGCGATGGATTTCTGCCACTCGAACGGCGTCGGCATCAATACGCCGGAAGCGTACGAGCGGCTCATCCACGACGCGGTGCGCGGCGATTCGACGTATTTCACCCGCTGGGACGAGGTGGCGGCCGCTTGGCGGTTCGTAGACCGCATCGCGGCGGCATGGCGCGAATCGAACGACGACTTGCAGACGTACCCGGCGGGCTCGTGGGGGCCGGAGGCGGCCGCGGCGATGCTGGAGCGGGAAGGCCACCGGTGGTGGCCGGTGAACGGGCAGCGCGACGACGACCAGGCCATTCGCCTCAGCAGCGATATCTCGGCGTCGACTTGACCAGGAAGGATCAATCGCAACTATGACTACGGAACAAATCAATAAAGAAGTGGAGAAACGGCGCACGTTCGCCATCATCTCCCACCCGGACGCGGGGAAGACGACGTTAACCGAGAAGCTGCTCTTGTTCGGCGGCGCCATTCGTCTCGCCGGCACGGTGAAGGGACGGAAGGCGGCCAAGTTCGCGACGTCCGACTGGATGGAAATCGAGAAGCAGCGGGGCATCTCGGTCACGTCCAGCGTTATGCAATTCGATTATTCGGGCAAGCGGATCAATATTCTCGATACGCCGGGTCACCAAGACTTCAGCGAAGACACGTACCGGACGCTGACGGCGGCCGACAGCGCGGTCATGCTGATCGACTCCGCGAAGGGCGTCGAGGCGCAGACGAAGAAGCTGTTCCAAGTGTGCCGCATGCGCGGCATTCCGATCTTCACCTTCATCAATAAACTCGACCGCGAAGGACGGGACCCGTTCGACCTGATGGAAGAGCTCGAGGAAGTGCTCGGCATCCGCTCCTATCCGATGAACTGGCCGATCGGCCAAGGCCGCGCTCTCAAGGGCGTCTACGACCGCCGGCAGTCCCGGATCGAGCTGTTCAACGGCGACGATCATTCGACGATCTCCGTCGAGGACGTGAAGGGCTACGACGATCCGCTCGTAGAGAAAGTGGCGGGCGAGCATCTGTACAAGCAGCTCCGCGAGGAGCTCGAGCTGCTCGAAGTCGCGGGCGACGCCTTCGATATGGAGAAGGTATCCCGCGGGGAGCTGACTCCCGTCTTCTTCGGGAGCGCCGTCAACAACTTCGGGGTACAGACGTTCCTCGACAACTTCTTGAAGCTCGCGCCGCCTCCGACGCCTCGCAAGAGCGAGACGGGCGTCGTGACGCCGGAGGAACCGAAGTTTTCCGGATACGTCTTCAAGATCCAAGCGAACATGAATCCGGCGCACCGGGACCGCATCGCGTTCCTGCGCATCGTCTCCGGGAAGTTCGAACGCGGCATGTCCGTGAAGCATGTGCGCGTCGGCAAGGAGATTAAGCTGTCTCAGCCGCAGCAGTTCCTGGCGCAAGACCGGGACATCGTCGAGGACGCGTATCCGGGAGACATCATCGGTCTGTTCGACCCGGGCATCTTCCGCATCGGCGACACGCTCGCCGAGAAGAGCGACATCACCTTCAACGAGCTGCCGGTATTCTCCCCCGAGATTTTCGCGAAAGTCGTCGTGAAGAATGCGCTCAAGCATAAGCAGTACCAGAAAGGCATCGATCAGCTGACGGAGGAAGGCACCATTCAGGTATTCCGGACGATCGGCTTCGAGGACACCATTCTCGGCGTCGTCGGACAGCTGCAGTTCGAGGTGTTCGAATATCGGATGAAGCATGAATACGGCGTTGACGTAGCGCTGCAGCGGCAGCCGTTCCAATTCGCCCGATGGGTCGTAGGGGAACATGTCGATCCTACTAAATTCCGGGTCAACTCGATTCTCTGTCATGACAAAAATGACAACTACGTAGCGTTGTTCGAGAGCGAATACGCGATGCGGACCGCCATCGAGCGGAACGAGAAGCTGCAGTTTCTGGAGACGGCGCCGTAACGGAATTACCCGCGATTCCTACCGAAAATAGGAGCGGATTCCTACTCTTTTCTATGAAAGTCGCTTGAAAATAGGAGTACTTTTCCTGAAGTTGCTATTTCCATACTATGGAACTTTATGGTATACTTCAGTCATAGGACTTTTGACAAGCTTCCAATGAAAAGAGTGATGATTGATGATGATGACAGTGCTTAAGCTGTGCGCCGACGGTTCGACGGAACTAGCCTGCATCAGCCTGCTCGACGTGGACTACATGGAGATCGAAGGGCGCAAGATCGTATACCACGTCGACCAAGCGAAGTACCGCCACATCTCGACGCTGTCCGAGCTGGAAGAGCATCTGGCGGCGCAAGGATTCGACATGTTGGACAAGACGAACCTCGTGAACTTGAACCGAGTCGCTTCGTTCGACGACACCCAAGGCAAAGTGTACTTCCAAGACCCAGTGACGAGCAGCAGCAAGTACGCTACGGTCGCCTTGATTAAACAGAAGCTGATTCGCCGAGAGATGCTGCATTCGGCCGCGGCGCATATTCGCGAAATTTTGAAGCGGATTAAGCTGAACGAGCTCAAGCAGCGCATTATGGAGTTTTAACGATGGACGCACCGGGGAGCCGGTGCTCTTTTTTTTGCGCGGGGACGTTCGCTGCGCCGGCCGCTCGAGACGGGCGTCCGAAGCGGCGGCGGAGGGAACGGACAGGGGCGAGGACTTGCGGATGGAATCAGTGCGGAAGATGCTCTCGAATCGTGTCGACCATCTTGTCCTGCTGCTCTTTGTCGATGTTTTTCCAGAGTACCTCGAATAACACGCCCAAGCCGGGAAGGGCGCGTTCGTCGCCGTCGATCGCGTCTTCGATCGTCTCGCGCAAGTCCTCGATCGACTTCGGTTCCATCTTCTTGTAGATCGCTTGGCGTAAACTTAAGATCATCGTTTTACCTCCGCTTTGCTGTTCCGAATCGGTATCGGGGATAGTATGCGCGGCGGGGCGCCTTTTCATGCCTCGGAGACCGGTTGGCGCAAGGCGAGCGTTTTGTCATACAATAGGGGTACTTTACTTTGTTTGGGGAAAAGGGGGCGGACATATGCGCGAGGCGGAGCCGATACGCTCCCTGCAAAATCCGCAGGTCAAAGCGTGGGCGTCCTTGCTCAGCAAGAAAGGGCGGGACGAAGCGGGACGGTTTCTGGTCGAAGGGGCGCACCTCGTCGTCGAAGCGCTCCGCAGCGGTTACGACGTGGCGGAGGTGTTGTACGTGCCGGGCAGTCCGGCGGCGGCGGAGGCTGCCGCAGCTGCCGGCCGAAGCACGCCGGATTGGATTCCCGTATCGGAGCAGGTGATGGCTAAGGTGGCGGAAGCCCGCACGCCGCAGGGCGTCGCCGCGGTCGTGAAGCAGCGAACCACGACACTGGACGAGCTGCTGGCCGCGAAGGGCCAGGGGCCGTTCATCGCCGTGGACGCGGTGCAGGACCCCGGCAACCTCGGCACGATTCTGCGAAGCGCGGACGCGGCCGGCGCCCGAGCGGTGCTTCTCGGCGTCGGCACGGTCGACGTCTACAACCCGAAGACGATTCGCGCGACGATGGGGGCGCTGTTCCATGTGCCGATCGTCGCGTGCGATCTGGCGGAGGCGCTGCCTCGGGCGAAGAACGCCGGCGTCCGCGTCGTCGGCACGTCGCTGGAGGCGCGCCGCTCCTGTTACGAGGCGCCGCTCGGCGGCGATATGTGCTTCTTGTTCGGCAACGAAGGAGCGGGCGTATCGCCTCGTCTGCTCGCGTTGGCGGACGAGACGGTCATTATTCCGATGCGCGGCGAGGCGGAATCGCTGAACGTGGCGATGGCGGCGACGGTGCTGTTGTTCGAGGCGCTGCGGCAGCGGGAGTATGGCAACGCGTAATAATGAAATCTTGCGTGATCCGAGGCGCTTCCATCGCTTTCATTGAAGGAAGCGCCTTGCCGCGCCTTACGAGAGTTTACAAGGTTGGTGCCGAGTGACCATCCGCTTGCGCATCGAGAGGCGATAGAACCGGAAGATTTGCGGGCCATCGTTTGCTGATCACCTCGGCGACTTGTCCTTACCGCAGAAAGCTTGAGATCGTAGTGAGGCAATCCGCTTATCCTTTCCAACGGGCGAGTCAGCGAATATACGACTTCTACAAGCAAGAATGGAGTGTCTAACCTAACGATTTGCGGGGATCCACGGAAAATTTGCGCGGGAAGGGGATCGCGTATCGGTTATCCTTAGGAGGACGATACTTGCGAGGGGAGTTTGCCTAATGGTTGTATTCGAATTTCCGGAACTCGAGACGGAGCGGTTGCGATTACGAAAGATGACGGTCGCGGATGCGGAAGCGGTGTTCGAATTGTTTTCCGACGCGGACGTTACGAAGGATATGGGAATCGCGCCATTTTCCGATGTTCGGCAAGCCGTTGAGTTGATCGATTTCATGAACGACTTGTTTCGGGAACGGAAAGCATTCCGATGGGGGATCATAAAGAAAGACGATAATGCCGTCATCGGAACTTGCGGCTTTAACGGCTGGGAAATGAATCGGGGCGCACGCGGAGAGATCGCTTATGATCTAGGGAAACCGTATTGGCGGCGCGGATTCATGACGGAGGCGTTACGAACCGTTATTCCTTTCGGTTTCGAAACTATGGGATTTTATCGCATAGAAGCATTCACGAACGTAGACGCGTTCCCATCGATGAAGCTGCTCCGACGCCTCGGGTTTAGGGAAGATGGTTTGCTGCGAGGATATGCTCTGTCGCGCGGAAAATACGTCGATCAACGTTGTTTTTCGTTGTTGAGAGACGAATGGATCGTTTAGGAGTGCCGTCGAATTCGCAAGGGCAGCGGTTCGTAAATTTCGGAGGTGCATATGACCAACCGACTGATTCGGATTGTCGATCGCCAACTCCAAGACAACGGAAACAAAAGCTTATTTTACGTAACTCCGGACGGTCGTTACGTTGTCGAACCGTCTCCGCGGTTTATTAGGGATTTATTTAGGGAGTGGAAGACAAGGAAGAACCCTGAGGTAGAACCGATGGCCGAATACGCGGTACAGAGAGTAATAGAGTCTCTTCTCCATGCGAATCAATTTTTGAATTTTTCGATTCGAGATATTCAGGAGTTGAAAGGGATGTACCTCCAATTTGCATTGGAGTTGGTCCCTCTGGCGAAGGGTGCGGATAACGCCGTTCGCGAAGAAGCGGATAACGCGTTCCGCGAACATTATCGGAAATTAAGGGAATTCCTTATCAGGACGAACGGTCAAGCCATATTCGCGAAATACAAGGAGAATGCGTATTTGTTCGACGTCGTTTGCGCGCAATACTCTCCTGAGTTTCAAGCAAACACGATGGGGATTGCCGGCCTCACGCTGAAGGAGCCTATCCTGGATATCGGATGCGGGAAGGACGCGAACCTGGTTCGTTTTTTAAGAATGAACGGTTTCCAGGCTTACGGCATCGATCGCTCGGTCGAAACGACCGAATATACGACGAAAGCGAATTGGTTCGAATTCAGCTTACAACCAAACTATTGGGGAACCGTCTTTTCCCATATGGCGTTTTCGAATCATTTCGGGCACCATCTTCTTCGCAGGGATGGAGATTACAGAGCCTATATGCAGAATTTTATCGAAATTTTACAGTCGCTTAAGGTCGGCGGAACGTTCATTTTCTCGCCGACGATTCCGTTCCTGGAGAAGGCGATGGAGAACGATTCGAACTTTCGGCTAGTACGTTACGAGGAGCAGACCGCTGCGATTATGCGGCTGCATGGGGTGAAGGGGAAGTAATAGAGGGTGCGTATATCCGAAGCGCTTCTAACCGACAATGATGGGGATAGAACCCCCTTCTTTGGAGTTGATCGCGCGTGGATTTGGATCCGTCCATTACTTTCGAACAAGTGCAAGAAGCAAGGGAAGCATTGAGGAATATCGGCACCTCCCACTGGCTTTCCGACGATCTGTTTTCTTGGAAGTGGTGGTTTCTTGTAGCGGCGGGGATCCTGCCATGGGTGGTCTGGCTGAAGTTTTTCATCGATCGGAAGCGCGTATTCGAGATTCTGACCTGCGGGTTTCTTGTCGGTACCTTCGCGGTCGCTCTGGACGGGATCGGGGTCGACCTTATGCTTTGGGCGTATCCGGATAAAGTTCTCCCTATGTTTCCGCCGCTGTTTCCGGCAGACTTAACCGTCATTCCGGTGAGTTTCATGGTCATCTACCAGTACACGAAGACATGGAAAACGTATCTCTTAGCGAACCTCGCACTAGCTGCATTCTATGCCTACCTCGTCGAGTCGTTGTTTGTCGTGTGGGAGATGTTCCAATTAATCCGGTGGACTCATACGTACTCATTTCTAGGCTTTGTTCTGCTTGGCTCGATCAATCGGTGGGTGATGTTGAAATTTGCCAAGTTGAGCGAGCGGTAGGGAAAGAATCGTTCTTGACAGGGGCGATATTCTCCGGGGATAATGTTAGTACCCTAACAAAGAGAGAGGTGGTGCCGATGAAGCCGCCTAAAGCGATCGGCTTCGAACTAAAGACGCTGGCGAACTTGATCAAAAGAAATTTGGACGAATGTTTCTCCGAAGATGCCGGGGAAGACGGATTGACGGGCATGCAGGGTTGGATCATCGGATACGTGGTCGCGTGTGCGGACCGCGAGGTGTTTCAACGAGATCTCGAGAAACAATTCAACATCCGCCGCGCGACGGTCACCGGCGTGCTGCAGGGAATGGAACGCAACGGTCTCATCGTTCGCGAGCCGGTAGAGTACGATGCAAGGTTGAAGAAGATTACGCTGACGCCGAAAGCGCGCGAAATCCATGAAAAGAACGTGCAGCGGTTTATCGACTTCGAAACGAAGCTTCGCAACGGGCTAAGCGAAGAGGAGATCGCTTCGTTCTTCGCGATCGCCGAGAAACTGAAGAAAAACCTGGAATGAGACTTTTACGTCCATATAGTTAGGTTCCTAACTGTAAGGGCCTGAACAAATACCTGTCAAAGACAGAGGGAGTGTTTTATGAAACTCGTATTTCGCTACTTGAAGCCGTTCGCGGCCGCGTTGACGGTCAGCATCGTCTTCCTGTTCGTACAAGTGCTGTGCGACTTAGGGCTGCCGAGACTGATGAGCGATATGGTCGACACCGGCATTCAGGCCGGCGGCATCGAACAGGGAGCGCCGGAGGCGATCAGCGCCGAAGGGGTCGACCTGCTGAAGACGTTCTTAAGCGAGCAGGACGCGGAGACGCTGGCGAACGGTTATGCGTCGACGCCGGCGGGAGAGGGCGGAGCGATCGCGGAACGGTTTCCGGCCGCAGGTACCCAAGACGTCTACCGGCTGACGGAGCGGGACGGCGAACGGTCCGAAGCCGTAGACGAAGTCTACACCCGGGCGGCCTATGCGATGGCGCTTACGATGCAAAGCCTGCAACAGGCTTCGCCGGAGGGCGCCGCCGGTCAAGGCGATACGGGAAGTCTCGAGCTGTCGCAGCTGTACGCGATGGCGCCGATGTTCGCGGAGCTGAAAGCTTCCGGCGGACTCGACGCGTATATCGCCGCGGCGGCGGGCGACGAGTCGATGGCCGGCTCGCAGATCGCGGTCATGTTCACCCGCCTGTTCTACGGCGAGCTGGGCGTCGATCTGAAGCAGTTCCAGCGCGATTACATCGTCGGCATCGGCCTGAAGATGCTCGGCGTGGCGCTGCTCGGCGGCGTCGCCGCGATCGTCGTCGGCTGGTACGCCTCGAAGATCGGCACGTCGGTCGCGATGCGGATGCGCCGCGACGTGTTCGAGAAAGTTGGCCGGTTCTCGAACGCGGAGTACGACAAGTTCTCGACCGCGTCGCTGATTACCCGTACCACGAACGACGTGCAGCAAATCCAGACGTTGATCTTGATGGGCATCCGCCTGTTGCTGTTCGCGCCGATCATGGGCGTCGGGGGCATCATCCTCGCGATCCGCAGCAGCGCGTCGATGAGCTGGATCATCGCGGTCGCGGTCATCGCGATCGTAGGCATTATTCTTATCATGTTCGCCTTGGCGGTACCGAAGTTTAAGACGCTGCAGAAGCTGATCGACAAGCTGAACCTGGTCAGCCGAGAAAACTTATCCGGCATGATGGTCATACGCGCGTTCGGGAACGAACGGTACGAGGAAGGGCGGTTCGAGCAGGCGAACGATAATTTGCGGAGGACGAACCGGTTCGTCCAGCGGACGATGGCGTTCCTGTTCCCGGCGATGACGCTCGTCATGAACTTGATCACCCTGCTCATTATTTGGGTAGGGGCGCATCAGATCGCGGCGTCCGAGCTGCAGATCGGCAATATGATGGCGTTCATGCAATACGCGATGCAAATCATTATGTCGTTCTTGTTCATGTCGATGATGTTTCTTATGGTGCCGCGGGCCATCGCCTCGGCGGAGCGGATTCAAGAGGTGTTGAACACGGAGCTGACGATTCGGGAGCCGGCGGATGCGAAGACGTTCGAGCGCGGCGATGGGGTGACGGTCGAGTTCGACCGCGTATCGTTCCGGTACGGGAACGCCGAAGAGGCCGTCCTCGAGGACATCAGCTTTACGGCGAAGCCGGGTCAGACGACGGCGTTCATCGGCACGACGGGGGCCAGGAAGTCGACGCTCGTCAATCTCGTTCCTCGCTTCTACGACGTGACGGCGGGGCGGATTACGTTGAACGGCATCGATATCCGAGAGCTTTCCCAGAAGGAGCTGCGGGAGACGATCGGGTACGTGCCGCAGAAGGGCATTCTGTTCACGGGCGACATCGCTTCGAACGTTCGGTACGGGTACGAGACGGCGGACGAGACGGAGGTGCGGGAGGCGCTGGAGGTCGCGCAGGCGAGCGGATTTATCGAGAAAATGGAGCAGGGCGTCGCCTCGCCCATCTCGCAAGGCGGCACGAACGTCAGCGGCGGCCAACGGCAGCGCTTGGCCATCGCGCGGGCGCTCATTCGGAAGGCGCCGGTGTACATTTTCGACGACAGCTTCTCGGCCTTGGATTTGAAGACGGATGCGGCGCTGCGCAGAGCGCTGAAGCAGTTCACGTCGAACGCGACCGTCCTCGTCGTGGCGCAGCGGGTGAGCACGATCAAAAACGCGGAGCAGATTATCGTGCTGGACCACGGGCGCATCGTCGGCAAGGGCACGCACGAAAAGCTGCTTGAGAGCTGCCCGACGTACCGGGACATCGCCGAGTCGCAGCTGACGAAGGAGGAACTGGGATGAGCGAACGGAAACCGAAACGAGGCCGGCCGCCGGGTCCGGGAGGTCCTGCGGGAGGTCCGCCCGGCATGGGGCGGCTCGAGAAGGCGAAGGACTTCAAGGGCGGCATGAAGAAGCTGCTCGCTTACCTGGCGCCCTTCCGCTGGAAGCTGATCGCCGTGGCGTTCCTCGCCATCGGCGCGACGATATTTACGATCGTAGGGCCGAAGATTCTCGCCATGGCGACCGACGAGCTCGCGGACGGCATCGCCAGCATGATGCGGGGCGAAGCGAGCGGCATCGACTTCGGCTTCATCGGCACGATCGCGATGACGTTAGTCGGATTGTACCTGCTCGGCACCGCGTTCGGGTACGTGCAAGGGCATGTCATGGCCGACGTCGCGACGAAGATATCGTACAATCTTCGGAACGCGATCATGAGCAAGCTCAATCGCATGCCGCTCGGCTACTTCCATCGGAACAGCCAAGGCGACGTGCTGTCCCGCATTACGAACGACGTCGATACGATGGAGCAGACGCTCAGCCAGAGCATAACGCAGCTGCTCTCGTCGCTGGCGATGGTCGTCGGCGTCTTGGTGATGATGCTGACGATCAGCTGGCAGCTGACGCTCATCGCCGTCGTGATGGTGCCGGTGTCGCTGTTTTTCGTCATTGCGTTGGTAGGGATGTCGCAGAAGCACTTCCGCAATCAGCAGCAATATCTCGGCAAGGTGAACGGACAGGTGGAGGAGACGTACGGCGGTCACATCGTCATGAAGGCGTTCAACGGCGAGAAGAAGGCGCTGGCTTTATTCGACGCGGAGAACGAAAAGCTGGCGGAGAGCGCGAAGAAGGCCGAGTTTTTCTCGGGGCTCATGATGCCGGTCATGATGTTCGTGGGCAACCTCGGGTACGTCGTAATTTGTATCGTCGGCGCGTCCATGGCGGCGAACGGCAGAGTCAGCATCGGCGATATCCAAGCGTTCATCCAATACGTGCGGAACTTCACGCATCCGATCACGCAGATCGCGAACATGTCGAGCCAACTCCAGCGGATGGTCGCCGCTTCGGAGCGGGTGTTCGAATTTCTGAACGAGACCGAGGAAGCGGAAGGCAAGGTCGTCGCGGTCGCGGACGAGGCGGCGCTTCAAGGCCATATCCGATTTGAGCATGTAAAGTTCGGTTACGATCCGGAGAAGCCGATCATAAGGGACTTCACGTTAGACGTGAAGCCGGGGCAGCGCGTCGCGATCGTCGGGCCGACCGGCGCGGGCAAGACGACGATCGTGAAGCTGTTGATGCGATTTCACGAGCTCGACGGCGGCGCGATCTTCATCGACGGCCACGATTTGACGGACTTCTCGCGGCAGGACATTCGAAGCAAGTTCGGCATGGTGCTGCAGGATACCTGGTTGTTCAACGGCACGATCATGGAAAATATTCGGTACGGCCGACTGGACGCGTCCGACGAGGAGGTCGTCGAAGCGGCCAAAGAGGCGCAGGTCGATCCCTTCGTGCGCACGCTGCCCGACGGATACCGGATGGAATTGAACGAGGAGACGAGCAACGTCTCGCAGGGGCAGAAGCAGCTGCTGACGATCGCGCGAGCGATTCTGGCCGATCCGCGGGTGCTCATTCTGGACGAGGCGACGAGCTCGGTCGATACGCGCACGGAAGTGTTGATCCAGAAGGCGATGGATCGCTTGATGCAGGGGCGCACCAGCTTCATTATCGCGCATCGGCTGTCGACGATCCGGAACGCGGATCTCATTCTGTGCATGAACGAAGGAGATATCGTCGAGCAGGGCACGCACGAGGAATTGATGAAGAAGGGCGGATTCTACGCGAATCTGTACAACAGCCAATTCGAGCATCCGGAATTGGTTGCCGGGTAAGTCGCAGTTCAAGGAGGGGCCGCCGAGCGCATCGGCGGCCCCTTCGTCGTGGCTTCAGGAGGGCAAGCGCGCCGAAATGGTGTCAAAAGTTGAGCAGTTCGCGAGAAAGGTATCAAATTTTGAGCAGTTGTATGGGGGCGAAGTGCGGCAATGGCGTCGGAAGCGGGGAAGGCGGGTGAAGGCGTGCTCGATCGGGGGCTTGAACGCCGGAATGGTGTCAAAAGTTGAGCAGTTCGCGAGAAAGGTATCAAATTTTGAGTAGTTTTATGGGGGCGAAGTGCGGCAACGGCGTCGGAAGCGGGGAAGGCGGGTGAAGGCGTGCTCGATCGGGGGCTTGATCGCCGAAATGGCGTCAAAAGTTGAGCAGTTCGCGAGAAAGGTATCAAATTTTGAGTAGTTTTATGGGGGCGAAGTGCGGCAATGGCGTCGGAAGCGGGGAAGGCGGGTGAAGGCGTGCTAGATCGGGGGCTCGAACGCCGAAATGGCGTCAAAAGTTGAGCAGTTCGCGAGAAAAGTATCAAATTTTGAGTAGTTGTAAGGGGGCAGGGTGCGACAACGCGACGGAAACGGGGAAGGCGGGTGAAGGCTTGCTCGATCGGGGGCTCGAACGCTGGAATGGTGTCAAAAGTTGAGCAGTTCGCATGAATGGTGTCAATTTTTGAGCAGTTGTACGGAGGTGGGGCACAGTAACGGCTAAGGAAGCGGGAGAGCAAATAGCTATAGTTTTTTCAGCATCACTTAACCCAAAATGTGGTATTATGGGAAGCGGTCCCCTAGCGGGTATTGGAAAGGGGTGGAGCATGAGCAGGAAGCAAGGATGGGGAGCCGTTCTCCTCTTGTTGTGCTCTTTACTGTTACTCGGCGTAACGCATCGCGGTACGATTCTCGGGGATCAACTGTTCCAAGCGATTGGCCTCTCGGCGTGGAGCGACATGGAGAAGAGGCAAGGCTTCCATTACTCCGTCATTGCCGGGTTCATCCTCCTTGTCTATAGCGCGAATCTTACGATCCGTTATTTCAGACAGCGGCATCGTCTCGTCGGCCGAACGGTGTTCCTCGTCTGCGTCGCGTTCTTCGCAACCTTCCCCTACGTGACGGAGCAAGCGTTAGTACTAATGCATCGAAACGACACGGGGATCGACGTCGTCGACGTTCTGAAGAAGGACTCGAGGTGCAGCTACGCGACGGTGGACGATACGGTTCCGATTCAATGCTCGATCCGGCTCGTCAATTACGGCGGCGCAGCGGAACAGGTACAAATACGACCCTTGTTTCGGGAGTTCGGCTCGGAAGGGATCTGGTCTTACGTAGAAGTGGAGTTCGTCCATCTGACATTGGATCCTCGATCGAACCAGGTGTACGGCATCTCCTTCACGACGAAACCCGAGGAGCGATTGCGTTCGACCGGCGTTAGCGGAACCGCGATGTCCTTCGGCGTGGAGATGATCGTGAACGGAGAAGGGAAGGAAGTGTTTATGGAATGAACTCCTATCTTCGAATCATTTCGATATCGGCGGTTAGTTTACTACTTATTTTGTCGGTCGGTTGCGGAGCGACTCCCGAGGAGGATGGGAGCATCGCTTATATTTCGGCGAATCAACGCTCGGACTAAGAAAAGACATTCAAAGAATTGCATCTCGGCATCTTATACGATTTCAACTTCAGGCAAACGCATGCCGATCGAACGTGGGTGACGTTGTGGGTCGAAGGGTATCGCGACGGAAAACCGACGGAGCGATCTCGATTGACCGAACTTGCGTATGGGCGGAGCCCGGGGGCCGACGCGGGAGGTTCCTTAGGCTTCGGTATCATCGATCAAACGGTGCTTCTCTACAAAATAAAAGTAGAGCTCGACGGCCGTCCATAATATAGATCCGCGATAAGAAGACCGCCGGGGGCTCTCTTCCTCCGACGGTCCTTCGACGATTATTTGTTTCTCGCGACCTTCAGCATCTCCAGCTCCGCCCGCACCTCGTCCCGACGCTCCCATTGCTTTAACGGATCGAGCGCCGCGGACAGCTGACGGGACGCGTTCGCTCCGGCCTCCATCCGCCGCACCTTCGCTTCCATCCGAGAGACGTTCCGCACGATCTCGTCGGTGCGGAACGAAGGCGCGGCCGAAGCGGCCGCTCCGACGGCTTGCGCCGCATGGGCGCGGATCAGAAGCGCGTCCAGCTTCGTCGTCAGCCCTCGATGCAGTTGAGCCAATCGGGCCAGCTCGGTCTTCAACGCCTCGAGCTGGCCCCGGATCGCGGCTTGCTGCTCTTCGTATCCGGCAAGCAGCCTGCTTTGCTGCAGCTTGTCCTCCAGCGCCAGCTCCGCGATCGCGTCGTCCTCTTTATCCACGGCGAGTTCCGCCTGCCGCGAACGCTTCGCGACGATCTCCTTCGTCCGAACAATCAGCAAACCGTAGTTTTGCTCGGCCGCGAGCTGACGAGCGATCGCCTCTCGAGCGCTCTCCATCTCTTCCTCGATCTCCCGAATGTACTGCTTCACCATAGCGATCGGGTCCTCGAATCGGTCCAGTACGCCGTGAAGGTCGGCCGCCGCGATTTGTTTGATCCTCTTGAACATCCCCATTGTCAATGTTCCTCCTTATGCTGTTTTCGTTCCCATTCGTCAAGCAGCGTACCTCGGTCGATCGCGACGTCCGGAACGACGGACGATACGGGGGACGCGGTTACCGCGGCCGGCTCGTCCGACTTCCGCGTCGCGAACCAGAACACCGCGATCGTCAACGCCGCGGCCCACCACGGGGAAAGTAGACTGATCGCTCCCAGGACGGCTAGACAGGCGCCCGCCCATCGCAAAAATCCCGTCGTCTTCGCCCATAGCGCGATCGCGGCCGCCGTGACGCCAAGCTTCAAGAGCGCAGCGAACATCCCCCAACCCGCCCAAGGCGGCGCATTGCCTTCCGCAAGCGGTCCCGCTCCCCGGCGGAAGCCGGCGGGTCCGGCATGGCCGAAGCCGCCGCCGCGGACCCCGTGTCCGTGCGCGGAGCCCGCGCCGAAGGAGGCGGCGTTCCACGCGGTATGCAACAGCTTCCAAGCGATGAGCGACAGCAGGAGCAGGACGGCGCCCGCGACGATCCAGCGAATCGATCCCGTTCGTTTCAATAGCTTCACCTCCTCGTCATGAAACCAGTGTAATCCTCGTCCCTGAAGGCAGCTTGAAAGCAGGTTGAACGTTCGCTGAAAAAAGCGCGGCAAAAAGGTAAAGATCGGACAACGAAAAGTAAAGAATGGATAATACAGATATGGCAGCGCTTACGGTATGCTAATAACAAGCACTCGATCTATCGACCTGAGCGTTCCGGTCGAACGACAAGGTCCGGCTGCGCGAGTACGAAACCGTATTTCGAAGCGAGACGCGTAGACATCAACGTCAAGGAGGTTGCAGCAATTGCTGAACGGAATGGTCGTCGTCGATACGGACGTGCACAACGCAATGAAAACCAAATACGACATCTTGCCTTATCTCCCCAAGGCATGGCATGAGGAATGGCTCGAGATGGGGATGGGCATCGCCAGGCAGTATTATTCGGTCGTCGGCGGCGCGCGGAAGGATGCGAACCCGGACACGGGAGGCGGTCCGGGCACCGACCCGGACTTCATGATCCGCCACTTGATCGAACCGAACGGCATCGATTACGCGATCTTGACGTCCGGCATCGAAATATCGTTATACCCCGATCCGGACTATGCCAACGCCTTGGCCAGCGCGTGGAACGACTGGACGGTCGAGCATTGGCTGAATCGGAGTCCGGCGTTCCGAGGCTCGATCGCGATCAACAATACCGATCCGCAGGCGGCCGCGCGCGAGATCGACCGCATGGGCTCCCATCCCGGCATGGCGCAGGTGATCATGAGCAGCGCTTCGCGTATGCTGTACGGTCAGCGATTCTATCACCCGATCTACGAAGCCGCGGAACGCAACGGTCTGCCGATCGCCATTCACCCCGGCGGCGAGGGCCGAGGCATCGCGCCGTCGCCGACCAACGCCGGCTACCCGACGCGGTACTTCGAATGGCATAACGTGCTGCCGGTCAGCTATATCGGGCATCTGAACAGCATCATTTGCGAGGGCGTCTTCGAGAAGTTTCCGAAGCTGAAGTTCGTCGCCATCGAGGGCGGCATCTCCTGGCTGCCGGCGATGATGTGGCGTATGGACAAAAACTACAAGGCGCTCCGTTCCTCGGTGCCGTGGCTGAAGAAGCATCCGTCGGAGTACATCGCGGAACACGTCTTCTTGACGACGCAGCCGATCGAGGAGCCGAAGGATCATAAGCATCTGCTGCAAGTCTTCGATATGATCGGCGCGGAGCGATGCGTTATGTTTTCCACCGATTACCCGCACTGGGACTACGACAACCCGATGATGGCGCTGCCGCCGATGCCGAAGGAACTGAAGCGCCGCATCATGGGGGAAACCGCGATGGAGCTGTACGGTTTACCCCGTCCGGCGGAGACGGGAGGGACGGCGCATGGCTGAGAAGGAGAAGGTGTACGCGGCCGATGCGGAGGCGGTTCGCCGCGAGGGCCGATCGATCGTCGCGGCGAACGGGATGGAGATCGGGATTTTCTACGTAGACGGTCGATTTTACGCGTATCGCAATATGTGTCCCCATGCGGGCGCCCCGGTCTGCGTCGGGCACGTGACCGACACGAGGCTGCCGTCGCAGGTGTACGAATATCAAGTAGGCTTGGAGGGACAGGTGCTTCGATGCCCCTGGCACGGCTGGGAATTCGATCTGAAGAACGGACGCCATTTGGCGGACGAGAGCATCCGTTTGCGAAGCTTCGAGGTCGTGGAAGAGGAAGGGCGGTTGTATTTGACGATGGGGTCGAATAAGAAGAGCCTCCCCTAGAACGGACAAGGCGAAACATGACGCGATTCGGCCGCGTCATGTTTTTTTTATTCGATTCCGAATTCGATCCCGGCGAGCCGTTGTTTGCGCCCATTCAAAGAGACGCGGATGTCGGCCGGCTCCACATCGTCTTCGCGGAACCGGACGACCACATGTTCCTTCGACGAAGAGGAACTCTCCGAATAGTCGATTAGTACGTTGTCGCCCCGATGCTCGACGGTAATGTCCGAGGGAAGCCGCCAGCCTCGAATTTGAACGGTATGGACCCTTCCGTTCATATGCGTGTCGATCGAATGGATCGCCGCCCCTTTTTCGAAAGCAAGCCCCCCATAACGTTTCCCGCCGATAAAGATCGAGTAGGGGACTTCCCTGACGCCCGTCGTCACGCCACTGAATTCTGTCATCGCGTAAAGACTGCGGATGGCGTTCGTAAACTTCTCGTCCAATTTCGCCGGCTTGTTCCGGTCTCCGCCCGCCCAGTATAGAATCAGGACATTCCGTTTTTCGTACATGCGCGGAACGATCATGTTATACTTTTCAGCCTGTCGGCGGAAGTCGTCTACTCCCTCTTGGCGGTGTCTGGCGGAATCGAAAATATAGATCGACGCTTCCTCCTCCGGAGCGGTCCGCTCCCTTGCGCTGCCGACGGCGTACAGCAGCGGTTCCACGCCCGACAGGACCCAATCTTTCCGGGGAGGCTTGGATACGAAGGAGATTCCTTTTACTTGCATCGCCTCCTCCACGTTCGCCTGATCGTAGTTCATTTTCACCTTTGCGTGTAAAGCGTTCGAAGCGACGGGGGAGCGGTTCGGAACCCCCGTACAGGCGATAACGACGGAAAACAGCATGAATACCAGAGCGACTTTGACGATTCTCATCTAATGCCCCCTTCTTCCGGGATACATTCCTAACGCAGTGGAAGCGTCATCGGTTGCGGTACCGGAACACGACCGCCGAGGCACGATCGAAGCGTAACCTCCGTTACGTCTCCCCAATCCTAAGCCGGAGTTAGAAAAATACAGATCCTCCACTTGAAACGGAGACAAAAGTACAGTTTTTTCACTACCCGAGAGGCCGATTTCTAGCTATCGTGGAGTCAAACAGGCAACCACGGCCGGAGCTGGGAGGAATACGCAGCATGCAGCGTTCGAAGACAGTGCGTTTTTTCGGCAGGAACATCGAGTTGTTTACCCTCTCGTTTCCTTCCATCCTTTACATTTTCGTAATGGCTTATCTTCCGATGTTCGGCGTCATCATCGCGTTCAAAAATTACGTGTACGACAAGGGCATTCTCGGGAGCGAATGGATCGGCTTCAAAAACTTCGAGTTTCTGTTCGCGAGCGAGACCGCGTTCCGCATTACCCGCAACACGGTGCTCTATAACCTCGGGTACATGCTGCTTACGACGGTCGCCGCCTTGGCGGTAGCGATTCTGCTTAACGAAATTTCCAAGAAGTGGCTGAGGTTGTACCAAACGTCGATGATCCTGCCTTACTTCTTATCGTGGGTCGTGATGAGCTACATCGTCATGGCGTTCCTCGATCATCAGAACGGATTCATCAATAACTGGCTGGCGGCGGCCGGGCTCGAGAAGATCAAGTGGTATTTCGAGGCGAAATACTGGCCTTACATTCTGAATTTGGTACATCTGTGGAAGGCGATCGGATTTTCGGCGCTGGTGTATTATGCCGGCATTCTCGGCATCGACGGCGAGCTGTACGAAGCCGCCAAGATCGACGGGGCGAAGCGCTGGCAGCTGATCACGAACATTACGCTTCCGCAGCTGACGCCGTTGATCATCATCTTGTTGATCCTAAGCATCGGGAGCATGTTCCGCGGGGACTTCGGTCTGCACTATTTCGTTCCGAACAATAACGGCATGACGTACGCGACGACGGACATTATCGACACGTACATCTACCGCGCGCTCAGCGAAATCGGCGACGTCAGCATGGCTTCGGCGGTCGGCCTCTATCAATCGTTCGTCGGCTTCGTACTGGTCGTGACGGCGAACTTCATCGTTCGGAAAATAAACGAAGACAACTCGTTGTTCTAGGAAGGAGAGAAGCAAGTGAGTACCAACCGTTGGTTTTCGCTCGCGATCCATGCCGTATTCGTCGCGATTACGATTTCGATGCTCGTCCCCTTCGCCTTGGTCATTATGATTTCGTTATCCGACGAGCAATCGATTCTGCACAACGGGTTCCAGCTGATCCCGGAAATCATTACGACCTCGGCGTACGAGTATTTTCTGAAGACGCCGGACACGATTCTAAGGGCTTATGGCGTGACGATCACGGTCAGCGTCGTCGGCACGGTCATCTCCTTGGTGCTCACGTCGATCTTGGGGTACACCTTGTCGAGGAAAGACTACGGTCTGAATCGAATCACGTCGTTCTACGTATTCTTCACGATGCTGTTCAACGGGGGACTCGTCCCGTTTTACATCCTGATGACCCAGTACCTGCAGCTGAAGGATACGATCTGGGCGCTGATCGTGCCGGGCCTGCTCAGTCCGTTCTACGTGCTCATTATGAAGGGATTCATGTCCAAGATTCCGACCGAAATTATCGAGTCGGCGAAGGTGGAGGGGGCGCGGGAGTGGCGGATTTACCTCCAACTCATCCTGCCGCTCTCGAAGCCGGCGCTCGCGACGCTCGGGTTGTTCATCATGTTTAACTATTGGAACGAGTGGTTCAACGCGATGCTCTTCATCAACACGCAAGACCTCGTGCCGTTGCAGCTGCTGCTCGTGCGAACGATGAATACGCTCGACTTCATTACGTCGCGTCCCGAGTTCGCTACCGCGATGGTGTCGTTCGATATGTCGCAGTTCCCGAAGACGTCGGCCAAGTTCGCGGTCGTCGTGTTGTCGGCCGGGCCGATGCTGCTCGTCTTTCCGTTCTTCCAACGCTTCTTCGTGAAGGGCTTGACGATCGGCGCGATCAAGGGATAACGAAACTAGGGCAATCGATAACGTATGAAACGCGGGAAGGACGGTGAACGGAAAAACAGCGTGTCATACTTTACTTTTTATAAAGCTCATTCACAATGAATTCTAAGGAGGGTTATTTCAATGAAACAGGCGATCGAGAAGAAAAAGAAAGTAACCTGGTCGACGATGCTCGCGCTTTGCACGGCGCTCGCGGCGGGACTCGCCGGGTGCTCGGGTTCGACGGCGGGTACGACGGACACGCCGGCCGACAAGCCGGCCGACGCGGCCGCCCCTGCCGACAAGCCGGCTGACCCGCCGGCCGACGCCGAGCCGGAGCTGGAGCCGGTCGAGCTGACATGGTATTATCCGCAAAACCAAGCGCATGTCGATCAGGCGGAAGTCAACGAAGCCGTCAACAAAATTACGAAAGAAAAGCTGAACGCGACGATTAAGCTCATGCCGGTCGACTTCGGCACGTACGAGCAGAAGCTGAACACGATCGTAGCGTCGAACGAAGCGATCGACATCATCTGGACGTCGAGCTGGCTGTTCCCCTTCGCCAACAATCAGCGGAAGGGCGTATTCCAGCCCCTGGACGATCTGCTGAAGAGCCACGGCCAGAAATTGTACGATTCGATGCAGGAGAAGTTCTGGAACGACGCGAAGATCGACGGCCAAATTTACGCCGTGCCGAACTACCAAATTTCCGCCAGCCGCGCGGGCTTGGTGCTGCAGAAGCGGTTCGTGGACAAATACAACCTCGACCTGAGCACGATCAAGAAAATCGAAGATATCGAGCCGTTCCTGAAGCAAATTAAAGAGAACGAGCCGGGCATCGTACCGTTCGGCACGACGAGAGGCTTCTATTCCGCATTGATTTACGGCATCGACACGAAGGTGCCAGTGTACAAGAACGATCCGACGCACACCGTGCTGCCGGAAGTGACGAAGGAAAAGCGGGAAAACTTCAAGCTGGCGCATTCCTGGTATTCTCAAGGCCTGATCAACGAGGATGCCGCTACGCTGAAGTCCGCCGCGGACGCCTACAACAAAGGGAATACGGCGGTTTGGTTCGACTTCACGGGCAAGCCGGGCTCCGAGGTGGAGTTCAGCGCGGCGATCGGCGGCGAACAAGTCGTTCTCCATCCGCTCGCGAAGGCGGTATTCACCGGCGCGGGCAGCACGATGAACGCGATCAGCCGCACGTCCAAAAATCCGGAGCGCGCGATGATGTTCCTCGAGCTCGTCAATACGGATAAAGAGTTGTACAACTTGCTCGTGTACGGCATTGAAGGGAAGCATTATCAGAAGACGACGGGCGAATTCATTAAGACGAACCCGGAATCGGGTTACTTCACGAACACGGACTGGGTATTCGGCAACATCCGCAACGAATATTTGCCGGAAGGCGCTCCTGCCGATAAGTTGGAGCAGACGGCCGCGATCAACGACGAGGCGGAAGTGTCGCCGTACAACGGTTTCGTATTCAACACCGATCCGGTCAAGACGGAAACGGCGAACGTGAAGGCCGTCAACGACGAGTATTATGCCGCGCTCGCGACCGGCACGCTCGATCCGGAAGAGTACTTGCCGATTTACGAAGAGAAGTTGGAGAAGGCCGGCGCCGAGGTCATCCGAGCCGAGATGCAGAAGCAGCTGAACGAGTGGCTCGCGGCGAACGGCAAGAAGTAAGAACCGCCGAGATCGACGGTTAGCAAAATGAATCCAGAGGCGGGAATCGATAGGACATCCGATCGATTCCCCTTCACTTTCGGGGGGAAATCAGCGTGAAAATCGCGGTGCTGCAAAGGAAGGACGTTCGGGAAAAGGTGTTCGGCGCGCATCATCTTGCGTTATTGCGCGAATGGGGGGAGGTCGCGCTGAACGAAGGAAGCGCGAACCCGACCGAGGAGGAAGCGCGCTCGCTCATCGCGGGCGCGGACGTCGCGATTACGTCGTGGGGATGCGGGCCGCTCACGGAGCGGGTGTTGGACGCCGCTCCGAATTTGAAGCTGGTGCTTCATGCGGCGGGAACGGTGAAGCCGATCGTCACGGACGCGATGTGGAGCCGAGGCGTCCGGGTATCCAACGCGACGGAAGCGCTCGGCAAGGGCGTCGCCGAGACGGCGCTCGGCTTTACGATCGTATCCTTGAAGGATATGTGGCGGCTGAGCCGAGACACCCGCGAAGGCGGCTGGGACCCCGGTCCGCGCGTGCGGGAGGTATACGGCCTCACGATCGGCGTCGTCGGCGCCGGTCGAGCGGGCTCTCATTATATTAAGCTGATGCGGAACTTCGACGTGCGGATCGTCTTGTACGACCCGTTCGTCAGCCCGGAACGGGCCAGGGATATGGGAGCCGAGAAGGTCGAGCTGGAGACGCTGCTGCGGGAAAGCGACGTCGTCTCGATCCATCTGCCTTCGCTTCCCGAGACGCATCACATGTTCGATGCGGCGCGTCTCGCGACGATGAAGGACGACTGCGTACTGATCAACACGGCGAGGGGATCCGTCATCGACGAGGACGCGCTCGTCGCCGAGCTGAGCAAGGGCAGATTATACGCTTGCCTCGACGTCACCGAACCGGAGCCGCCGGCGGAGGATCATCCGTTCCGAAGGCTGCCGAACGTCACGCTGACGCCGCATATCGCCGGCGCCGTCAACAACGGGATGGGGCGGATCGCGCAGGCGGTCGTCGACGACTTGAAAGCGTATACCGAAGGCCGGCCTTTGTCCGGCGAAGTGCGAGCGGAGCAGATGCACCTGCTCGCGTAACGGGAGAGTACGAAGTCTTATGAAGAACGGAGGGCTGCCAACCATGCAGCATCTTGATGAAATTGTATTCGATCGGGCCTCGGCGCAGGTCGCGTTCGACGGCGGGACATTCGCAGGGGAAGCGGCCGACGCCGCCGAGGAGCGGACGGACGGCAGTCGATCCTGGAGATGGTCCGGATTGACGTTGTCCCTTACGGTCGGCGCCGACGGGATCCATACCGTAACGGTACATAACGGCGGCGGGAAGGACATCCGGCTGAAGTCGTTCAGTCTGGAGTGGCGTCCGGTCCGGGGAGGGCCGAATCTGGATGCGCGAGAATACGTGCAGCTGCAGCATCCCTCTACGTTCGAGGGGTTGGCGGGCGTACGCCCGATCCACCGTCCGAACGATTGGTCGGATCCCGCGGACGAATCCGGCATGGTGACCGTGCTGTCGCGCCGGCGTCCCGGCGAAGCGCTGTTGCTCGGCGCCCTTCCCCCGTACGGCGATTGCTTCGTCGGCTTTCCGATATTGCATGAGCACACGCATCGAGACGGCGCATTCGGGATCGCTGCGCGTCTCAACGTTCCTCGCCGTCTTGCGGCGGGAGAATCGCTTACGTTGGCGCACTTGATCGCGCTGCACGGGACGGACGGCGTCGCGCTGCTCGACCGGTACGCGTCGCTGCTTCGGGAGCGGCTGCCTGCTTCGCTCTTCCCCGAGCGGCGCATGACCGGATGGAACTCCTGGGATTATTACGCCGGGGCCGTCGCGGAGGAGGATCTCGTCGTCAACGCGCGAGCGGCGCGCGATCGGTGGGGAGCCGGGGCGCTCGACTATATCGTGATCGACGAAGGGTACGAGCGACAATGGGGCGTATGGGAAGCGGGCTGGAAATTCCCGAGCGGACTGAAGACGTTCTGCGATCGAATTCGCGAAACCGGGTCCGAGCCCGGCATCTGGACGGCGCCGCTGCTCGTCAATGTCTACACGCCCTTGTACCGGGATCACCCGGATTGGTTCGTCGGCGACGCGGACGGAAATCCGTACGTGGCCAGCATGGGGTACGGTTCCATGGTTCTGCTCGACATTACGCACCCCGACGTACGCGCGCATCTGCGCTCGACGTTCGCGGAGCTGCGAGCGGCCGGCTTTACGTATTTCAAATGCGATTTCGCCCAGTATCTGATGGGCGCCTCCCGATTTTACCGAGACGACGTCACGCCCGCGGGGATGATTCGCGAGCTGTTCGTGCTCATTCGCGAGACGATCGGGGAAGACGCGTATTTGCTCGCTTGCGGCGCGCCGTACGAATCGGTCGTCGGCATCGCGAACGCGCATCGGACGACCGGAGACACCCATCACTATTGGAGCCACATTCGGCAAAACATTCGCTCGATGCTGGCGCGCTGGTGGATGCAAGGTTCGGTCGGCAACGCCGACCCCGACTTCGCGATCGTTCGATGCGAGAGCACGACGGACGATCGCCGCCTGAGCCGGCGCCTCGCGAAGTCGCCGTGGCGGAGAGGCGGAAATTTCTACACCGGTCGGGAGATGAACGAGGAGGAAGCGAAGACGCTGCTTCTCGCTTGCTATGCGGGCGGCGGCGATATGGTGTTCAGCGACGCGCTGCCTCTGCTCAACGAGCGCGGGCTCGGGCTGTTGGACGCCATGCTTCAGGAGCCGGTCGACCGGGGCGTCCCGCTCAACTTGTTCGACTGGGACGGGGACGATCTGCCGATCGTCGAGGCGCAAGGGAAGGGACGCAAGCTTCTCGTATTGTTCAACCTGAGCGACGATTACCGAAGCGCGAGGCTGCCAGCGGCCTATGCCGGGCTCAAGGGCGCGCATGAGGAATTCTGGACTCGGGAGCGTGTCGACATGCTGGAAGGAGGTGACATCGTCATGGGCCCCCATTCCGCTAAGGCATGGTGGGTAGCATCGGAAAGCGAGACATAAAGGCACGACCCCCATTTCGAAGGAGGCCGGTTATGTACGCAAAGACGAAGCTTCGACACGGACTTATCACAGGTATGGTATTCGCACTTTCGCTCGGAACGATGTCATTCCAGGCTCCGCCCGCGCAGGCTGCGGGCATGACGTATTACGTGTCCAAAGCGAGCAACGCGAGCGACACGAACAACGGCTCGGCATCGGCGCCGTTCCGTTCGATTCAGAAGTGCGCCGGCATCGCGCAGCCCGGGGATACGTGCATCGTCTCCGGCGGCATCTATCGGGAGACGGTCGCTCCGACGAACAGCGGGACGTCCGGCAATCCGATCACGTTCCAGGCCGCGCCGAACGAAACCGTCGTCGTCAGCGGCGCCAACCTGATCACGACCGTTTGGTCGTCGGCGGGCATCTCGGGTTATCCGGGCATCTATAAGACGCCGTATACCCGGAGCTCGCAGATCGACGAGACGCAGCAGCAATTCTTCGTCGTGCCGAAGGACATTAGCGGGAATCACATGACGGGCACGCCTACCCTGCTGTGGGAGGCTAGGTGGCCGAACCTGCCGGACGAAGCCGCCTACAACTTGCCGAGTCTCGAGCAGGGGATGGCGTATATGAAGTCCGGCACCACGCAGACGATGTCCGGCAACGCAGTCATCAATCATAAAATCGTGGATTACGAGCTGCCGACGAACGTCAACTGGACCGGAGCGTTGGTTTGGGCGCGCGGCGGCGATGCCTACACCGGCCAGACGAACACGGTCACGGCGTTCGACGCGGCGACACGCACGTTGACGATGCCAACCTTTGCGGGCGATCATGATTATTACTGGCTAAGGCAAGGGAATCCTTATTTCCTGAGCGGCGTGCTTGGCGCGTTGGATGAGCCGAGCGAATGGTACGCGGACGGGACGAATCTCTACTTATTGCACCCGAGCGAGACGGTGCCCACCCAAGTCGAAGCGAAGACGCGGCAAACCGCCTTCGATCTATCGGGGAAGTCGCATATTCATATTTCCGGCATCGACGTGTTCGCGGCGAACGTGCTCATGAATACGAAGAACGGCGTTCCTTCCGAGTACAACGTTGTGAACGACATGACGGCGAATTACGTGTACTTCTCCGACTTCAACCAAGGCACTTCGATGGAGCATCAGCGCGAGCGCGGCATCAACATCGCCGGCAATCATAACGAAATCAAGAACAGCACGATCGCGTATTCGTCCGGCACGTTGATTCATATCGCGGGGAACGACAACCGGGTGGTCAACAACCGGATTCACGACGGGACGTATATGGCTTCGTCCGACGCGTTGATCCGCTTGTCGAGCGGCAGCCGCAACCTGATCAGCCATAACGAAATCCGGGATTCCGGACGACAAAACATCCTCATTACCCAAGGCAGCGGCGAGATCGCCTATAACGATATCTATTGGGGAATGAGGTTGTCCCGGGACGGCGGCTTGATTTATAGCTGGGGCAGCGACATGAACAATACCGAAATCCATCACAACTGGATTCACGACAGTAAGGGGAACGGCACGAGCGTAGGCGTCTACCTGGATAATTTCGCGGATAACGCGATCGTGCACCACAATGTCATCTTCAACAACGATACGGGCATTCAGTTGGGAGGCCCGGGAAATTTCCGGCTGATCTACAATAACACGATCGTCGATAACGACAAAAGCATCGGATATCATTGGACGGATGCGTATACGGACGAAAATTACGGGACGCGCATCTTCAATAATATTATGACGGATAAGGCGTTCTCCTTGGAGGCGGACCGCAATTTGTTCCTAAATACCGTGACGCATGGGTACAACGTCGTCTCGGGGGCCGGATTGACGTTCGGCGCGAATTATGTCCCGCAGGCGGGATCTACCGCGATCGACGCGGGGGCGAAGCTCCCCGGCATTACCGATAAATACTCGCTGGGAGGCAACGCTCCGGACGCAGGCGCTTACGAGTTGGGCGGCGGCGGAAACAGCGGGAACTGGATCCCTTCCGTTAACTTTATGAACCCGCCGAATCCGGTATACGCCGCGGTCGACACACCGTATATGAATCTCATCCGGAACGGCGGCTTCGAACGAGGCATCGGCGCCTCGAACCACTGGCTGCCATGGGAAGCGACGGCCGCGAAGGTGGACTGGAAATCCTCCCTTACGTACACGAAAGATACCGGGCCGTGGTTGGAACGGGGCCTCAGTTCGAAATTGCGGCTCGGCGATCCAAGCAGCACGTCCACCGGCTCGGCGAAAGGAGACGGCGTCGAGCAGGCGGTCGCCGGACTGAAGCCGAATACGAGCTACACGCTCACCGCCTGGGTGCATAACGAGCCTTCGGAGACGGTGCATCTCGGCATCGAAAATTATTATTACGCTTCGACGCCGCCGAGGCTGTCGATCGCCTCGACGGCGCAGACGTATACCCGCGAAGCGCTTTCGTTCACGACCGGGTCGCTCGCGGCGCCGGACGGATCGACGATCCCGACTCGCGTGCAACTATTCAAAAACAAGTCTTACGCGAACCATTACTCTTACGCGGACAACGTAGGGTTGATCGAGGCGACGCCGTTCGCGTCCGGCTTGAACGACGGCACGTGGCTTAAGGAAGTCAAGTTCCCGACGCAGACGACCGCGAAGACCGCGGGCCAGACCGGTACGCTGACGTTGTCCGGCACGCTGCGGAACGGGGCGAGCGCGAGCTTCCCGGTCGGATCGGTGCAGTATACGTCCGCCGACCCGAACGTCGTACAGATCAATAGCGCGAACGGCGGAACAGTGTCGTATACGGCGACGGGACCGGGCCAGACGACGATCGCTGCGGTAGCCTCGGGCGCCGGCGGCGTCAAGAAGGGCGTCTACCACGTCGTTACCGTCTATCCGGTAGGAACGCCGGCGACGACGGAATACATGGCGAAGGCGTACGGCTCGAACGCGAGCGGCTTCGCGACGTTAAGTAACGGCGCGTACACGCTCATCGGCAAGGGCGTCGCGATTACCGGCTCGTCGGACGACTTCGTATTTCTAAACAAATCCGTACCCAATTCGAATGCGCCTACGTCGACGC
Source organism: Paenibacillus antri (assembly GCF_005765165.1). Classification (NCBI taxonomy): domain Bacteria; kingdom Bacillati; phylum Bacillota; class Bacilli; order Caryophanales; family Paenibacillaceae; genus Paenibacillus; species Paenibacillus antri. The sequence continues at coordinate 39,019 of NZ_VCIW01000002.1, forward strand.
TAATCCTGAAGGCGAACATCGAGTTCAGTTATATGGACCCCGGGACGATTGGCTTGATGCTCCGGGAGCAGGACTCCGCCTCCTCGAAGCATGTTCAGTTCCGCATGGACGGCATCGGCGACTATCCGCGGTTCGATTCCAGAAGCCAGACGGCGGGCGCTACGATCACCACGGGCCAAAATTTCAAGACGGGCGTCGAGCAAATTCCCGGCGCGACCGGGAAGCGCGCGCTGCCGATTATGCTCGTCAAGACGGGGACTAACGTAAAAGCGTTTTATTTGGACGATTCCAAGTACATCTTATTCGACGAGACGACCGTCAGCTTTACCGGCGCCAATCTGCTTGCGGGCGTCGCATTGCGAACCGGCTCCGGGAAGCCCGAAGCGAAAGCCGTCATTACGGATTTAGAGGTTACGCGGAACTACTAAGGCGCACAGCGCGTACACCCTTCGGCGAATCGAGGGGTGTACGTATCCTTTTCCAAACTCGTAAGGAGGTTCCGGAATGGCTAACTACGTGACGATCGCTTGCGTCGGGCCGAGGCCGTATCGCATCGAAGCGGATGTGCCGCCCGAAGAGGCGCTGGAACGCATGATCATACATTGGAAGCATCATTTGGACAACGTCCTGCCCGACCGCCCGGACCTGATCGTGCTGCCAGAAGCGTGCGACCGCCCGGACGTGACGGCGTACCCGTTGGAGCGGCGCCTCGCGTATTACCACGCGCGGGGCGATCGATTCCGGGATTTCCTCTCGGACATCGCGAAGCGGCATCGCTGCTACATCGCCTACCCTTCGCATACGGAGGCCGAAGACGGCAGCTGGCGTAACTCCATGCAGCTGATCGATCGGGAGGGGCTCGTCATGGGGGCGTACATCAAGAATTATTTGGTGCCCGACGAATTCTCGAAGACGAATATTTTGTACGGGGCGGACGCCGCCGTGTTCGAGTGCGACTTCGGCAGAGTCGGCGCGGCGATCTGCTTCGATCTGAACTTCGACGAGCTGCGGCTGCGCTACGCGAAGGAGAACCTCGACCTCATCGTTTTCCCTTCCATGTATCATGGCGGTGCGATGCAGGGCTACTGGGCGTATTCGTGCAGAGCGTATTTCGCGGGAGCGATCGCGGGACTGCCTTGCACGGTGGTGACGCCGCTCGGCGAGACCGCGGCACATAGCACGAACTACTATCCGTTCGTCACCGCGCGGATCAATTTGGATTACGCGGTGCTGCATATCGACGAGAACGGGGCGCATTTCCGCGACATCAAACAAAAATACGGACCGAATATCAAAATTCACGATCCCGGCTACCTCGGCTGCGTGTTGATGACGAGCGAAACCGAGGAATGCACCGTCGACGACGTGATCGCGGAGTTCGGCTTGGAGCGGATGGACGATTACTTCCGGCGGGCGGAAGCCGAGCGGCTTCGGCCGGGTCGGATGGTCTCGGAATAACGAAGGAGGACGGCAGCCATGATTACGATCAAAAAGACGAAGCTTACGGTGAAGCGGGAGCCGCTGCTCGCGCCGTTCGGGTTCAAGGGCGGCTTCGTGGACGAACTGTGGCAGACGACCGTCGCCATGGAGGACGAGGAGGGGCGCGTCGGAGAAGGACTGTCCGTCCAGAGCGTCCTATGGTCCGATCCGCGGGTGTACGCCGAGTGGGGGCACGAGCGAGGCAATGCTTTCATGAGGGACATCGCGCTGCATGCGCTGTCGGCGGTCGCAGGCGTTCGCTATGAAACCCCTCTCGACTTGTTGGACGCGCTTACGGGCTCCGCCCGCGCGTACGCGACCCGGCAGTGGACCGGGAAGCCGCTGCGGGGAACCTTCGCGCTGAACGCGCTGGTCGCGGCGGATCATGCCGCTTGGGCGCTGCTCAGCCGGCGGCGTCCGGGCGAGCGGTTCGTCGAACTGATCCCGGAGGCGTACCGCGCCGGCTTGACCTGGCGCCACGAACGAATCGCTTCGGCGCCTGTCGTTTCGTACGGGATGACCGACGCCGACGTCGAGGCGCTGCTGGACGACGGATCCTTCGTGCTGAAGATCAAGCTGGGCTCCGATCCCGAAGCCGACGGCGATCCGGAGAAGATGTTGGCGTGGGACATCGAGCGGCTTCGCGCGGTTCACCGCCTCGCCGGCGAGCGGGAATGCCCGCACACGGCGAACGGATCCATCGCCTATTACCTCGACATCAACGGCCGGTACGGCACGAAGGAGCAGCTGTGGCGGTTGGTCGAAGCGGCGGACCGCATGGGAGCGCTCGAACGCATCCTGCTCCTCGAGGAACCGTTCCCCGAGGAGGTGCGGGAGAGCGTCGCCGACATTCCCGTACGGGTCGTCGCCGACGAGAGCGTGCACGGGGAGGAAGACGCGCTGGAGCGCATCCGGCTGGGCTACGGCGCGTTCGCGTTGAAGCCCGTCGCGAAGACGATGAGCCTGAGCCTGAAGATCGCGAAGCTGGCCGGCGAGCGGGGCATCCCGTGCTTCTGCGCCGATTTGACCGGAAGCCCGGTCATGGTCGACTGGAACAAAAATTTGGCCGCCTTGCTGCCGCCGCTGCCCGGTTTGACTATGGGTCTCATCGAGACGAACGGCAGACAAAATTACCGGGAGTGGGAAGCGATGAAGCGCAGGCATCCGGCGCCGGACGGCGGCTGGATCCCGGAGGAACGCGGCATCTTCCGCCTCGGGTCGGACTTCTACGAACAGAGCGGGGGCGTCTTCGCTCTCGGCGACATTCGGCCTGTCCCCTAAGGGACGGCCATGTTAAAATAGGCTCACGACGGCGTGATTCCCAAGACTGGCAGGATGAGAGGGTACCTATGAATAACTACCTGCGAAAGTACAGAGAACGTAGATATTTCATGCGTATCGTATTATCGATCAATTTGCTGATCGTCTCTTTTATGCTGGCATCGTTGCTGTCGGCCTTTTGGTATTCCAAGAAAATCAGCTTGGACTCGCAGCAGGAAGCCAACGAGAAGGTGCTTTCCCAGATCAACTATAACATCACGTACATGAACGAAACCGTGAAAAACTTCGCCATCTCGCTGTTCTACGATAACGATATGGCGCATCTGCTGTACAGCGGCGGGATCGACCGCTTCGAGGATACGACCCGCGTCATTAAGCTGAATAAGACGATCGCATACAACTCCTTCGTCCATTCGGTAGTATTCTACAACAGCAAGCGAGGCGTCTTTTTCACCGGGGGCGACAACGCGATCACCGCGCCGAACAGCACCTTGATCAACCGCATCGAGGGCTACTTGAACGGCAGCGACCCGATCTACAAGATGCAGCTGATGCCGATCGAATTTACGCCCGACGTCAGAGAGCCCGAGCGCAAGCAAGACGTATTTTCGCTCTTCCTGTACGATTCGTTGGACGAATATACGAGGACGGAGAGCGCGCTGATCATTAACGTGAAGCCGGAATGGCTGTTGGAGAAGCTGGAGCTGGCGAACGGGCAATCCGGGAACGGCTCCAACCGAATGTTCATTTTGGACCAAAATCAAGAAATATACAGTGCTTCCGCGCGGACGGATTTGGATTTGGAAGCGCTCAAGGACGAAGTGTACCGCCATTATGCCGTCAGCGGAAATCAAGTGGCGCAGTTCACGTACGCGGTCGGCGACGACAAGCACATCGTCAATTACATGGTAAATCCCTCCGTCGATTGGATCATTGTGGACATAGAGCCTTACGCCGTCGTATGGGCCGCGGTCGACAAGCTCAAGCTCGTCTTCCTGACCGTCGCCGCCGTCTGTCTCGTGCTTGCTGTCATCGCCTCCTTGTTCGTCACGAGCAAGCTCTACTCTCCGATTAACGGATTGCTGAAGCAGACGAAGCGGTTCCCGGGGAACGATCCGGACCGGTTCGAAGAGAAGGACGAGATCAGCTACATCTCGCAAATCTACAATCGCCTGATCGAGACGCTCATGCAGGAGCAGGTTAAGCAAGAGGGAGACGAAGCGATCCTCCGCTCTTATTACATCAGGAAGCTCATCACCGACAGCTCCGAGTTTTCGGAAGAAGACCGACAGGAATGTATCGAAAAGGGGTACCTGCGAACGAGCCTTACGAAGGATATCGTTCTCGGAGCGATCAAGCTGGACGACTACGCGAAGCTGAAGGCGAAGACGCTGGGCGTCGACGTGAATTTGCTTCGCTTCGCGGTCGGCAACATCGTTCAGGAAGTGCTCTCGGAGGAGACGGACTGCGACGTCGTCGATATGCGGAGCGAGCATCTGGTATTGATTCTCGAAGCCGAGCGGATGGACGAAGACCGCATCTCGCGTTTCGTGCAGCTGCTGCGCCGCGCCCAGTCCATCGTGCGCGATTATTACCAAGTGACGTTCACGGTCGCGCTCGCCGAGCCGACGACCGATTCTCGTGAGCTGACCGCAAGGTACGAGCAGGCGCTCGATTACGTAACGTACAAGATGAATTTCGGCTTAGGCGCGGTCATTACGCCTGCGATGGTACGGCCGAATCTGGACAATCCGGAGACGCAAATTCCGCCGGAGCTCGAGCGGAAGTTCATCGAAGCGATAAAGTCGAATCGGCAGGAGAACGTCTTTCAAGAACTGGAGCACATTCGCCGCGCCATCGCCTGCATGAGCTCCGACGCCGTCATTCAGTCGGTCATTCATCTCGGCATCATCCTGAAGCAAACGGTGCGGGAAATCAATCAGAACAAGCTGGCGCCGCTGTCGGTCGACCTTCGCTCCGTCGACCGCCTCGTGTTCGAGAAGGAGACGCTCGACGACATCTTCGCGGAAATCGGCAGAATGCTGAACGAGCTCTTCGTCGATCGGAAGCGGGGCGTCGAGAACAAAGATCACGTGATCGTCGATACGATCAAGGAAGTCATCCAAGCGAATTACACGAATCCGAATTTGGGTCTGCAGGAAATTTCCGATCGGCTGAAGATGTCCTCCGCGTACGTCGGCCGTATCTTCAAGCGGCAGGAGACGGTCTCCGTGGCCGACTATATTAACGAAATCCGCTTGTTGAAATCGGTATTGCTGCTGGAAAATCACAACCTCCAAGTGAACGAAATTTCAGAAAAGGTGGGCTTCAGCTCGCCGAGTTACTTCTTCAAGCTGTTCAAGAAGCGCTTCGGCACGACGCCGAAAGATTACCGGATCAAGAAATCGCTCACGGATCCGCCGCCGGTTCCCGAGGTTCATAAAAATACGAATTGATCATCGCCCTTGTCGAGAAAAGCGCGGATTTTGCCCTTTCTTTCGCGTTCGGGGCCGGATACGATGAGCTGAGGGAAACGACAAACTAATCGCTGGGGGATGGAAAACGCTATGAATCGTAACGAGGCAGCGAGCGGCGTTCGGGAACGACCGGTCTCCGTCATCATCGTCGGCGCGGGCAGCCGCAGCATGAATTATGCGAGCTACTCGCGGAAGCATCCGGAGCGGATGCGGATCGTCGGGGTCGTAGAGCCGAATTCGCAGCGGCGGGAGCATACGGCGAAGACGTACGACATCCCCGAGGCGATGACGTTCTCGTCCGTGGAAGAGCTGGCGCTCCGGCCGAAGCTCGCGGACGCGGTGTTGAACGGGACGATGGACGATCTCCATGTATCGACGAGCTTGCCCTTGCTCCGCAACGGGTACGACATGCTGCTGGAGAAGCCGATCGGCGTCTCGGAGGACGAAGTGATGGAGCTGTACCGCACGGCGCGGGAGCACGGCAACAAAGTCATGATATGCCATGTCCTTCGATACGCCCCTTTTTATATTGAACTCAAGCGCGCGATCGAGTCGGGAGCGATCGGGGAGATCGTCCATATCCAGACGGAGGAGAACGTCGACTTCCATCACATGGCCACGGCGTTCGTTCGCGGGAAGTTCGCGAATCAAGCCAGAAGCGGGTCCTCCTTCCTTATGCAGAAGTGCTGCCACGATCTCGATCTGATCGCTTGGTTCCAATCCGGGACGCGTCCCGTTCGAGTGTCGAGCTACGGAAGCCTCCTGCAGTTTCGCGAGTCCCGCGCGCCGGCCGGATCGGGCACCCGATGCTTGACCGATTGCGAGATCGAGGCGGAATGCGTCTACTCGGCGAAGAAGCTGTACGTCGACCGCCCGCTGTGGGGGGCGTACGTATGGCCGCGGTATTTGGACGGCGTGCGGCTGAGCGACGCTGAGAAGCTGGAGAGCCTCGGATCGGACAATCCGTTCGGACGCTGCGTCTGGCGCTGCGATAACGATATCGTCGATCATCAGGCGGTCATGCTCGAATTCGAGGACGGCAGCACGGCCGTGCATAATCTCGTCGGAGCGACGGCGAAAGCGTGCCGAACCGTTCATATCACGGGAACGAAGGGCGAAATCCAAGGCGTGCTCGAAGACGGCGCCTTCGTCGTTCGCCGCCCGTCGCTGACGGACGGCGGCGGCACGTTCCGCGAGGAGCGCGTGGAAATCAGCGTAAGCAACGATATGCACGGCGGCGGCGATCACCGTCTCGTAGAGGACTTCGTCCGCGTGGTGCGGGGGGATGGGGAGGCGAGCTTCTCCACCTCGTTGGACCATTCGATCGTCGGGCACTTGATCGGGTTTCGGGCCGATCGGTCCATGGCGTCGGGGCGGTCGATGTCCATCGATTGGAGCATGATCACCTCGGAACGCCCTGCGTCCAAAACAAACGGCGAACCGTACCCGTCCGCATGACGGGAGCGGTTCGCCGCTTTCTTTCTTGTCGCTTTACGCGTTCAGCTTGGCCGCGATGTCCAACATGCGCTTGACCTGGTGCGCCACGGCCGGTTGGACGTCCTGCGTCATCTTGCCTTCCTGATCGACCTTCACGCTCGTCCCGTACGGGTTGCCGCCGGTGGAGAAGATGACCGGATCCGTGTAGCCGGGAGCGGCGATGATGGCGCCCCAATGGTACATCGTCGTGTACAGCGACAGAATCGTCGCTTCTTGGCCGCCATGGTCGTTCTGCGCGGACGTCATCGCGCTGACGACCTTGTTGACGAGCTTCCCTTGGAACCACAGTCCGCCGGTCGTGTCGAGGAACTGCTTCATCTGCGCCGGGACGTTCCCGAATCGAGTCGGCATGCTGAACAAGACCGCGTCCGCCCATTCTAGATCGGCCAGCGTGACCACGGGCACGTCCTTCGTCGCTTCGACATGAGCCTTCCAGAGCGGATTTCCGTTGATCGCGGCTTCCGGCGCAAGCTCTTGCACCTTCATGAGCTTGACCTCGGCGCCGTTCGCTTTCGCGGCGGCTTCCGCCATTTTCGAAAGATTATAGTTCGTTCCCGTCGAGCTGTAATATACGATCGCGAATTTCAGTTGCGCCACCCGTACCGTCTCCTTTTGTGTTTTGGCTTTGCTTTGGTTATATTTTCCGAAGAGGGCGAAAATATGCGAAGAACTAAGCCGGAGAGGGTGTCGATATGAAATTGGAAGTGACCGAGCGGGCCGTGGCTTGCTTGCAAGGAGAGTGGGGCTTCGAGCCCGGCGAGTTCATCCGGGTGTACGCGAGGTATGCGGGGGGCGGCGCCGAGCCGTATGTGCTCGGGATCCAAAAGGAGCGGCCGCGAGGCGACGGACGGCAGGAGAGTACCGTAGCGGGCGGCATGACGTTCTTCATCGAGGAAGGGGACATGTGGTTCGTGCAGGACAAGAAGGTAACGATCGACGCGACGGGTCCGGATATCCAGTTCGTGTTGGAATAAGAGAGGTTCGGAACGGCGCCGCCGCCGGAGTCCCTTGAAGCGGGAAGCGGCGGCGGTATGTCGCAGGCGCAAAGAAAAAAAGGTTTGCAAAAACTAATCAAATTAGTTAATATGCTATTATAAGTAGTTTATCGGGAGGTTTTGGATATGAAACGAACGAATCGGGGCGCCGTCCATCAACTTACGTTTTTGCCTGGGGTATTCCCCGTCAACTGTTATCTCGTGGAGGAGAAGGACTCGCTGACGCTCGTGGACGCGGCGCTGCCGTATTCCGCGCGGGGCATTCTGGACGCCGCGCGGCGCATCGGCAAGCCGATCGAGACGATCGTTCTGACTCACCCGCACGAAGACCATGTGGGCGCCTTGGACGAATTGAAGCGTGCGCTTCCGCATGTGCCGATCGCCGTATCGGAGCGGGACGTCCGATTTTTCGACCGCGATCTGACGCTGCTGCCGGGCGAGCCGGCGTCGCCGATTCGCGGCGGCGTGCCGAAGAAGCTTGCGTCCCGGCCCGATCGGCTGCTGCGCGAAGGCGAACGGATCGGTTCGCTGACGGCGATCGCCGCGCCGGGACATACCCCGGGCTCGCTCGCGTTCTTGGACGAACGGGATGGGACGTTGATCGCCGGGGACGCCTTCCAGACTCGCGGCAGAACGGCGGTAGCGGGAACGGTCGTGCCGTGGTTTCCGTTCCCGGCGTTCGGTACATGGGATGCCCGGACGGCGCTCGGCAGCGCCAAGAAGCTTGCGGAGCTGAACCCTCGCCTGCTCGCCGTCGGTCATGGGACGATGCTGCAATCGCCCGGCGCGGCCATGCGCAGAGCGATCGCGGAAGCCGAAACGAGACTTGGATAAGGGAGGAAGAGGATACCATGTCGCCGAGAGTTGGATTGGATTTACCGACGGTGCTGCGCGCGGCTTCCGAGTTGGCCGACGAGCAAGGACTCGATCGATTGTCGCTCGGAGAGCTGGCCGCGCGGTTGAACGTTCGCACGCCTTCGCTCTATAACCATGTGGAGGGGCTGCCGGCGCTGAAGCGAAAGCTGGCCTTGTACGGACTGGAGCGGCTGCGGGACGCCATGGCGTCGGCCGCCGTCGGCAAGTCGGGCGATGCCGCCGTGCTGGCGACGAGCGAAGCGTACGTCGGCTTCGCCAGAATGCACCCGGGCGTATACGAAGCGACGTTCCGCGCGACGGACCCGAACGACGAGGAGCTGGCTCAGGCGTCGTATGCCGTCGTACAGGTCGTGATGCGGGTGCTTGAGGCGTACGGACTCGGAGAAGAGCGGACGCTTCACATGATCCGCGGGCTGCGAAGCATCCTGCACGGCTTCGCTTCGATCGAGCAAGCGGGCGGCTTCGGTCTGAAGCTCGACCCGAACGTCAGCTTCCGCCTGCTGCTCGACACGTTCCTCGCCGGCTTGCGGGCGACGAGCGGAGGAGAAGCATGAGCGCCTTGCTGCCGGTCTTCATGACCGCGAACTTGATCGTCCGGTTCGGCTTGGAGCTGTGCGCCTTGGCGATTTACGCGTATTGGGGCGTCCGGACGGGATCCGCAGGGTGGGCGAAGACCGCGCTCGGGCTCGGGGCTCCCTTGGCGGCGGCGGTCCTTTGGGGAACGTTCGGCTCGCCGAACGCGGCCTATCCGGTGTCTCCCGCAGTCCATCTGCTGCTCGAGCTGGTCGTCTTCGGCTTGCCGGCCGCGCTGTTATTCGCCGTAGGCAAGCCCGGCTGGGGCTGGATCTACGGGGCGATCGTCGTCGCGAACCGGGCGCTGATGGCGTTCTGGGAGCAGTAGGGGAGGACGGGGAGGATTCTTTTTCCCGAGCATGGCTCATATATATGACAAGGACGGAACCGCTGGAAGCCAGACGAAAGGGGGGCCGCCCTTGTCCAACCGCCGATTCCGAGCGCAGTCGAAGAAGCCGTTCAGCAAGCGGTCGATCTTCCTCATTACCTTGATCGTCAGCTTCGTGCTGACGATCCAGACGTTCTTGTTCATCGAGCATAACATTCGCGAGCCGCTCATGGACGTGGCGCGCATCCGCGTCAAGCAGATCGCGACGGACGCGATCAACCAGGCGATCGCGAATCAAGTGGCGAACAGCGCGGAGATGGAAGAGCTCGTCGACCGATGGACGAACGAAAGCGGCGACATCACGGGCCTCTCGTTGAAGTACGGGGAGCATATGAAAATTTCGTCCCAGATCGTCGATATCGTCAACGGGGCGCTGGACGCGAACGTGCACCTCGTGGAACGCATTCCGATCGGGCAGGCGTTCGACAGCGCGATCTTGTCCTCCTTCGGTCCCAAGATTCCGCTTACGTTCGAATCGGCGGGAGCGCCGCAGGTAGACGTCGGTACTCGACGGGAGGACGCCGGCATCAATATGCTGCTCATCACCGTCTTCGTTCGCATCACGGCGGAGGTCATGATTTATATCCCGTTCGCCACGGAGCCGGAGCTCGTGACGACGGAAATTCCGATTTCGTACATTCTCGTGAAGGGCGACGTGCCGATGTATTACTTCGACGCGAACGGCAACCCCATGGGGAACGACGGGGCTGCCGGGATGGTGCCGCCGCTCGCGCTGCCGAACGCGAATCCCGCGGGCGCCGCGGCCTCGGCAGGAGAAGAGGCGTCGTCCGTGTCGGAGACGCCTGAGCCGTAACTATTTTCCGGATCGCTTGCGGTTCCGCTCCTCCCGTTCCCACTTCCTCAGGTGCGGGTACGGATCGAACGACCACTCCGTCAGCCCGTTGTCTCGGTACAGCCCGTAATGCAGGTGCGGAGGAAACTTCCCTTGCGTTCCGGGCTTGCCGTAGCCGGAGCTGCCGACCCATCCGACGACGTCGCCGGGCTGCACGACGTCCCCCTCCTTGATCTTCTTGTTGAATCCCGAAAGATGCGCGTAGTAGTGGTACACGTTGTTCAGGTCGCGAATGCCGACCCGCCACCCGCCGTACCGGTTCCATCCCATGACCTCGACGACGCCGTACGCGGCGCTGCGGACCGGCATGCCGTAATGGGCGAACAGATCCGTGCCCTCGTGGATGCGATACCCGCCGTAGCTGCGGGCCGCGCCCCACGTGCTGCGGTACGAGTAATCGCCTCCGAGCGGCAGGATGAACGCGTGCCGGTGCAGATCGAGCGTGCCGAACAAGCTGTAAATTTTCGCGAATTGCTTAATCCGCTTCACGCTGCGGTCGTTCTGGTAATACTCCCAGATGCCGATGTCGAAGTCGGCCGGCGAGGTGCCGTAACGAAGCAGAAAGTCGGCCATGCTGTACAGGACGTCGGCGTCGTTGTTGCGATCGGCCTTCCCGTCGCCGTCGCCGTCGCGGCCGAAGCCGTCGAAGAACCGGATCGAACGCAAATTCGTATCCTGGTGATTCGGGTTCAGAAAGCCGACCCATCGGTATTCGGTCAGATGAATGGCGACGAGCCCGTCCCGCAGCGGTCTCGTCTTCGGGTGCGCGAGGCTGAGCGTGCGCTCGTATTGGTCGACGGCCGCGAGATTGAACCAAGGAATGCCGGTGACCGCGCTGACGCTGTCGTAGAGCGCCTTCCGTTCCGTGAAGGTGTCCAACATCGACTGGCGGGCTTGTCTTGCGGACTCGGCTTCGGAACGATACATCGCCGATTGATCCGCGGGCGCGGCGCGAGAGGCCGGCGCGGCCGCGCTCGCGGCGGCGACGGCGACGGCGGCCGCCAGCGCCCCGGTGACGAAATTTTTAGCGAGAGCCATAGTTTTCCTCCACTGTACGTTGCCATTTTCCGCTGATGCGGTATCATTTTTAATGTGTGCAAGTTTTCGAAAAAATAACGGAAACAGGGAAAAAGGGGCGAGTAAGGTTGTTCGTAGGGGCGCACGGCGAGGAACATGTGGACGACGGGATGGTGATCCTGCAAGCGAACCTGGACGATATGAACCCGGAGTGGACGACGTACGTGGCCGAGCTGCTGTTCGCGGCGGGGGCGAACGACGTCTATTGGATTCCGATCGTCATGAAGCGGGGGCGGCCGGGCGTCATGCTGAACGTTCTCGCGTCGCGGGAAGCGGCGCCGCGGATGGAGGGCATCGTCTTCCGGGAGACGACGACGCTCGGCATTCGGCGCATCGAAGCGAGCGTGCATCGGCTCGGCCGGCGGATGGTCGCGGTGGACACGCAATGGGGACCGGTGACCGTGAAGGTCGGGTACGCCGGCGGCGAGGCGGTGCAGTACGCGCCTGAATATCGGGAGTGCGCGGCGATCGCGGAGCGGGAAGGGATGCCGCTGAAGGCGGTGTACGACGAAGTGAGGCGCGCGTATCAGGAGAAAGCCGACCGGGGGTGACCGGTCGGCTTTCCTTTATTACCTTCGCAACGCCGCGGTGTCCTTGACCATCGTGACGAATTGCTGCTCCCGTTCGTCCTCCGCCGCGCGTTCGGCGAGGTCGAGGACCGCTTCGATCGAGCTTTCCTTCGCCCAGTAGCTTCCTCTCAGAATTTCCGCGTATTCGGCGACCGCCGCCAGAAACTTCAAATCTTCGGACAATTCCCCTTCCGTGCGGAGCGGGACGGTCCATTCCTCCGTGCGGTTCGTCTTCTCGTCGACGTACCGGACGCGTGCCGTTCCGATGGCTTTGCGGGCCTCCGGGGACTTCAGCTTCACCTCGTACAGCGCGGTGACCGTATGTCCGGCGCCGACCTCGCCCGCGTCGGTCTCGTCGTCGCGGAAATCCTCGTCGCGAATGTCGCGGTTTTCGTAGCCGAGCAGGCGGTAGCGGTCGACCGCTTCGGGGTCGAACTCCACTTGAATTTTCGCGTCTCGCGCGATCGTCTCCAGCGTCCCGGCGACGTTCTCGACGAACAGGCGGCGCGCTTCGGTGAATGAATCGACGTAGGCGTATACGCCGTCTCCTTGATCGGCCAACTGCTCCATCAACGCGTCGTTATAGTTGCCCATGCCGAAGCCGACCGTCGTGAGCGTGATGCGCTTCGTGTTCGCGTACTCGTCGATCGTCTCGAGAATGCCTTCCGCGCTCGTCTCGCCGACGTTCGCGACGCCGTCCGACAGCAAGATCACGCGGTTGACGGCGTCGCGGCTATATTGGCGTTCCGCCACTTCGTAGGCGAGTCTGAGGCCTTCCTCGGCGTTCGTCGAGCCGCTCGAGGCGAGCGCGTCGATGGCGTCCTCGATGTCGCGCTTGTCTTCGAGGGATACGGGATCGAGAACGATCCTCGCGTCGGAGCCGTACGCGACGATGGCGATCTGATCGCTCGACTTCAGGCTGTCGACCAGCAAGCGCAGGCTTTGCTTCACGAGACCGAGCTTGTTGTCGCGGTCCATCGAACCGGAGACGTCGATGACGAACGTCAGGTTGGCGGGCTTGCGGTCTTCGTCCGCGACCTCGCGCCCTTTCAGCCCGATGCGCAGAAGCTCGTAGCCTTCGCCGAACGGGGAGGGGCCGCCGTCGACGTGCACCGCGAACGCTTGGTCTTTCGGCGGCGCGTAATCCGGCTCGAAGTAGTTGACGAATTCCTCGACGCGAACGGCGTCTTCGGGCGGCAGCGACCCGCCGGCGACGTAATTGCGGACGACGGTGTAGGATCCCGTGTCGACGTCGATGGCGAACGTGGAGAGCGGATCGTCTTCGGTCGCCACGAACGGGTTCGTGCCGGCATGGTCGAAGTACATGTCGTCTTGGCCGTTCGGCGGCGGCGCCGGGCGCGACGGCTTCCCGTAAGGCGGCGCCATGGGCTCCTCGGAGGCTGGCGAGGCTTCGCCTTCGGTCGCCGCGCGATCGGCCGCCGGCGCCGGCGACTCGGCAAGGCTTCGCTCTTCCTTCGTTGCGGTCTCTCCGCTCGTGCCGACGGCGGAGTCGTTGCGAGCGTCGCTGCTGCATCCCGCGAGCGCGAAGCAGGCGACGGCGAGGGCCGCGGTTGCGGCGACATAGGCAATCCGTTTCCTTCTCATGAAATCGTCCCCCTAATTGTCTGTATATTTTGACAATCGATACCAATTACATTGACGATGCCGATTGCGGGAATGTTGCCGTTGCAGACGAGCTCGCACGGAAAAATTTAAGTTGAAGGGGAGACCGCGTGCGGGGGATTTGGCAGGCGGCGGACCAGTGGGATATGGGGAGAAGCGTGTGCGGATCGGAACTAACTTGCTTGCGTAGTCGGAGTTTGTCCGACTATTCGAGCTGCGGCGGGGGTATTGGAGGCGAATAGTCGGAGTTTGTCCGACTATTCGAGCTGCGGCGGGGGTATTGGGGGCGAATAGTCGGAGTTTGTCCGACTATTCGAGCTGCGGCGGGGGTATGGAGGCGAATAGTCGGAGTTTGTCCGACTATTCGAGCTGCGGCGGGGGGATGGAGGCGAATAGTCGGAGTTTGTCCGACTACATGTACGGAGGCGATTGTCCCGGGACGACAAAGCCTCCGGAAGCCTGCCTCGCGCACCTTACCAACACAAAGAAAGCCTCCCTCGCGTTTCGAGGGAGGCTTGCGACTTACTGGCCGCTGTGGTGGCGTTCCTGATCGTGGTGCTGGGCGGTCACCGCTTCCGCTTGCTGCGCCCCCGGCCAGACGTGGAGCCGCTTCTCCGCGAAGCCGAGCACCGTGCGCAGCACGTTCGGCTGGTTCGGCAGCTCGCGCGTGCCGGCGCCGTACCCGACGGCCTCGACGATCATCGGCGGCAAGCTCGAGCTGAACTCGTCCACGAGCGCGGCGACGATGGCCGCGCCGGTCGGGGTCGTCAGCTCGAGGCGATGCGTCGACGGGGCGATCGGCAGTCCGCGCATCATCTCGAGCGTGGCGGGCGCCGGCACGGGGTAGAGACCGTGATCGATGTGGATCGTCCCGGCGCCGAGCGGGACGGGCGCCGACATGACGCGATCGGGATTCAGGCTGTCGACCGCGAGCGCCACGCCGACGATGTCGACGATGGAGTCGACGGCGCCGACCTCGTGGAAGTGTACCGTCTCGAGCGGAATGCCGTGAATTTTCGATTCGGCGGCGCCGATCTTGGCGAAGATCGCGAGGCTTAGCTGCGTCGCGCGCTCGCTGAGGCCCGCGTCTTCGATCAGCTTCACGATATCCGCGTACCCGCGTTGATCATGGTGGTGATGTCCGTGCGCATGATCGTGATCGTGACTGTGGCCGTGGTTATGATCGTGCCCGTGGCTGTGACTATGCCCATGATCGTGGCTATGGTCATGGCTATGGCCGTGGTCGTGGCTATGGTCATGGCTGTGCGTATGCCCATGCCCGTGATCATGTTCGTGCGAATGCGAGTGCGAGTGCGAGTGCGAGTGACCATGATCGTGCGTATGCACCACCTTGAAAGGCACCCTCACCGGCGGCGATTCGTCCTCGAGCAGCACGTCCGCTTTCAGCGCGGAGATGCCCTTCTTATTCACGCGGTGCCAGGACAGCGTATACCCGCCGACGTTCAGCTTGGCGAGCTCCCGTTCGATATACGCTCGATCCGCGCCCAAGTCGACCAAGGATGCCAGCGTCATGTCGCCGGACAGCCCGGAGAAGCAGTCGAAATATAAAATTCGCATGTCGTCGATTCCTACCTCTTCGCGATATGGGAGTGAATGATGCCTGCGTTGTACCCGGCGCCGAAGCCGTTGTCGATGTTGACGACGGAGACGCCCGGGGCGCAGGAGTTTAGCATCGTCAGCAGCGCCGAGACGCCGCCGAAGTTGGCGCCGTATCCGACGCTGGTCGGCACGGCGAGAATGGGCTTGTCGACGAGGCCGCCGACGACGCTGGCGAGCGCGCCTTCCATGCCGGCGACGACGACGATGACCGACGCGTCTCGGATCGTATCGAGACGCGCGAACAGCCGGTGAATGCCGGCGACGCCGACGTCGTACACGCGCTCGACGTGCGAGCCCATGCACTCCAGCGT
This sequence comes from Paenibacillus antri, assembly GCF_005765165.1. Lineage (NCBI taxonomy): Bacteria > Bacillati > Bacillota > Bacilli > Caryophanales > Paenibacillaceae > Paenibacillus > Paenibacillus antri. The sequence continues at coordinate 54,638 of NZ_VCIW01000002.1, forward strand.
GACGGCGGCCTCCTCCGCGACGGGGAGGTCCGACGTGCCGGCGCAGACGACGGCGACGTAGCCGTCCCGCACGCGCAGGATCGGCTTCTTAAACAAAGTGAGCGCCCGCGCCGTCTCGTGATACGTGACGCCGGGCAGCTCGGCGGCGACGAGCGCCGCTTTCTCGGCGGAGACGCGGGTGGCGAGGACGCGGTCGGCATTTTCCGAAAGCTTCCTCATAATGCCCGCGATCTGCTCCGCCGTCTTGCCTTCGCCGTAGACGACCTCCGGGAAGCCGGTCCGCTTCTCGCGGTGCAGGTCGAGCGAAGCGTAGCCGAGCTCGGCGACGGACGCGCGGGCGACGTTCGCCGCGATCATCCGCTCCGCGTCGGCGGGCGCCAGCGAGCCGTCCGCTACGCGCCCTAATATGGCTTGCAACTCTTCGTTCATTGCGCGGCGGCCTTCTTCCGCGTATCGGCCGAGAGCACCTCGTTCATGCTGCCGGTTCGATATCCCCGCAGGTCGAGCGTCACGTATTTGAACCCGATCTCCGCGAACTTCGCGTGGATCGCTTCGCTATGCTCCACGACCTTCGCCATCTCCTGCGGCATCACTTCGATCCGGGCGATCTCGTCGTGGTGGCGTACGCGCACCTGCCAGAGGCCGAGGCGCAGGAGGAAATTTTCCGCTTCGTCCAATTGATCGATCTTCTCCTTCTCGATTCGCGTCCCGTACGGAATACGGGAAGACAGACACGCGAAAGAAGGCTTATTCCACGTCGGCAAGCCGAGCCGCTTCGACAGCTCGCGAATGTCGTCCTTCGTCATGCCGGCTTCCTGCAGCGGGCTGCGGACGCCTTGTTCCTTCTTCGCTTGGAGTCCGGGTCTGTAATCCCCTAAGTCGTCCATATTCGAACCGTCCACGATAAAGCCATACCCCTGTTCGGCGGTAATGCGGCGAAGATGCGAATAAAGTCCCGTCTTGCAGTGGTAGCACCGATCGGGGTTGTTGGCGACGAAATCGGCGTTGTCGAGCTCCGATACTTCGGTCTTGAGCAAGCGGACGCCCATCTCTTCCGCGATGCGCACGGCGGCGTCGAATTCCCGCGTCGGGAACGTCTCCGAGGCGGCCGTAACGGCCGTACAATCGTCTCCGAGCTCTTGGAAGGCGCGCTTCAACACGAACGTGCTGTCCACGCCGCCTGAGAACGCTACCAAGATCCGCCCCATGTCCCGCAAGATTTCGCCCAATCGCGCATCCTTCTGCTCCAAGGTTAAGCTGTTGTCCATGAGTTCCCCTCCATGAGCGTGCGTTCAACTGTAACTCATCATATCACAAACCGAACGCGGAAGTGGAATGAACCACAGTTCATGTTATAATGTAAACAAATTTCCTATTGAAAAGGATTCGCGCCCGCTACCCCGGCGGCGCCGCCGGCGAAAAGAGAAAGGGTGGGACCCAATGGCGAAGACGATCCAGAGAAAACCCGAATGGCTGAAAATCGACCTCGTGTCGGGGGATAAATTCGAGAACTTCAAAGAAATCAAGAGCATGATGCGCTCCAAGACGCTGCATACGGTATGCGAGGAAGCCAAATGTCCGAACATTCACGAGTGCTGGGCGAATCGAACGGCGACGTTCATGATTTTGGGCGATATTTGCACGAGGGCGTGCCGGTTTTGCGCGGTGAAGACGGGGCTGCCGACGGAGCTCGATCGGGCGGAGCCGGAGCGGGTGGCCGAAGCGGCGGAACAGATGGGATTGCGTCACTGCGTCGTGACGAGCGTGGCGCGCGACGATCTCGCGGACGGCGGGGCGTCGATTTTCGCGGATACGATTCTGGCGCTGCGAAAGCGGCTGCCGATGTGCGGCGTCGAGGTGCTGATCCCGGACTTCATGGGCCGCGCCGAATCGCTCTACGCGGTGCTGGACGCGAAGCCGGACATCCTGAATCACAATGTGGAAACCGTGGAACGGCTCAGCGACCGGGTCCGCTCCAAGGCGAAATACCGCCGCTCGCTCGAGCTGCTGGAGCGGTCCAAGGCGTACGCGCCGAACATCCGGACGAAGTCATCGATAATGATCGGCGTCGGGGAGACGGTCGACGAGGTGCTGGCGACGATGGACGATCTGCGGAGCGTCGGCTGCGACATTATGACGATCGGGCAATATTTGCAGCCTACGAAACAGCATTTGTATGTAGAAAAGTACTACACGCCTGACGAGTTCGCGATGCTGAAGGAAGAGGGCAAGAAACGAGGATTTGCGCACGTCGAGTCGGGACCGCTCGTCCGCAGCTCGTACCATGCGCACGAACAGGTGGAGTCGGCGAGGGGGACGTAACGTGATATTGATCGGCGGCAAAGCATACGAATTGGTGCAAGAATATAAGGATGCATGGAAGCCGGATGCGTTCAAGGAACGATACAGCGAGGTGCTGGACCGGTACGATTATATCGTCGGCGATTGGGGATACAACCAATTGCGGCTGAAGGGTTTCTTTAAGGAAGGCAGCAACAAGGGGCCGAAGGAAGCCGCGTTCGCTTCGGTACAAGATTACTTGCAGGAGTATTGCAATTTCGGATGCGCGTATTTCATTTTGGAACGTCTGCCCGCGAAACCCGGAGCGCCGGAAGGGACGAGCCCGGAGGAGCCGGTCGCCGAGGCGGAGGCCGTTTCGGCCGCGCCGGGCGAAGACGGCGCCGAGGATCGGCCGGAGGGGGTGCAGCGCATCGCCGGCGTCGCCGGGGGCATGGCGTTCAGCGACCGGAAGCCGTATTCGTGGCGGGAGCATCAATCGACGTCGCGCGCGGCGCGGAACGCCGAACGCGCGGCCGCCGCGGCCGCCGCGGAGAAGGGCGAAGCCGGCGGCCGCGCCGAGCAAGGCGCGGGCGGCCCGCGCCGCGACAACCGGCAAGGCGGCGGCGATTCGCGCCGCGGCGACGGGCGGCCGTCCGGCGGCGGACGACCTTTCGATAAGCCGCGGTATCAGGAGCGCGCGGAGGACGGCCGCGGCGGTCCCGGGGGACGGCCGCAGCACGGCGGGGGGCGGAAATTTCCGAAGGGGCCGCGTCCCGGCGGCGGTCCCGGCGGCGGTCCCGGCGGCGGGCAAGGGGGTCCACATGCGAAGGGCGGACCCGGCGGCCGCGGCGGTCGCCCGGAAGGCGGCGCGCCGAGAGAGCAGCATGCCGGCCGGCCGGAAGGCGCGGGCGGCGGACGTCACGCGCACGCGAACCAAGGCGGCGGCCGGGATCGGGCGCAGCAGCGCCATCACCACAAGCCGCAGCAAAATCAAACGTAAGCAGAAAAGCCTTGCACACGGCGTTCTTCCGGCCGGTGCAAGGTTTTTTTCATCGAAGGGCCAAAAACGGATGGAAAAACGAACCATCCTGCATTACAATAATCAGTATGTATGGTTATAAATCTGAAGTGCAGATCGCGGGGGATACCGATGAGCGACAATTCGCTCCGCTATATCGAAGTTAAGCAACGGCTGGCGAGGCATATTTCGGACATGAGTCCGCATGAGCGGCTGCCTTCGAGAACGGATTTGTCCAAGACGTATCAGGTCGCCCGAACGACCATCGAGAGAGCCGTGTCGGAATTGATCGGAGAAGGGCTGCTGTACGCGAAGGACGGCAGCGGAACGTATGTTTCCGAGGCGACGGCGGGGCGAAGAACGGGAGGAAGGGACAACCGGGGAATCGCGAACTGGGGACTTCTCGTGCCCGATATTTTGCATTACATTTACCCCGGGATCGTACGCGGAGTGAGCGACGTGGCGAGCGATCATGACGTCAACCTGATGATCTGCAATACGGATAACCGGTTCGAGAAGCAAACCAAACACTTACATAAGCTGATCGACAGCGAAGTCCAAGGCGTCATTATCGTGCCCGCCATCAACGGAATCGTCGACCTCGAACCTTTTTACAGACTTCAGGAAGCCGGAATCCCCTTCGTGTTTTGCCACAGAAGCTTGGAAGGGATCCAGGCGCCGAGGGTCATATCCAACAATTTTCATGCAGGGTATTTAGCCGCCAAGCATCTGATTCAATCGGGATACACGAAAATCGGGTATATTTCCCGGCCGGCTTATTCGGCGTCCGCGGATCGCTTCCAAGGGTATTCCTGCGCGTTGTCGGAGGCGGGCCTCGCGTCGAGGAGCCGATGGATCGCGTTCGAATCGTCCTTCGAGTCGGACGGGGAAGGGTATTTCAGCGCCCGGCGCATGCTGGAGGAGGAGGATCGACCGGATGCGATCTTTTGCTTCAACGACGGGATCGCCAAGGGAGCGTACGACGCCGCCGCCGAGCTCGGACTGCGCATCGGCGCCGATGTCGGCATCGTCAGCTGCGACAATACGAACATCTGCGAGACGCTTCGACCGAAGCTTTCTTCGATCGCCTTTCCGACCTATCAGGCGGGCAGGCTTGCCGCTCGGATCCTGATCGAGGGAGGTGCGAATTCGGGCGGTCGACCCGTCGTATTGCAGCCGGAGCTGATCCGGCGGGATAGCGTCGCCGTCCGCGAGCGGGCCGAATGGGCCGGACTCCGTGCCGGAACGGACCTGACTTCGACGTAAAGCCGTCGAGCGGCCGGCGCAAGCCGGTTCGCTAGAACAAATTGCAAGCGTTTACAATTCGAGATCGCAAAGGAGGCGTCCGCAGCATGACGAACGGAATTTCATGGATTTCCAGGTTGTACCGATGGAAGCGAAGAACTTTCCTTATGAAGCTGATCGTCACCACGGCATTGATCGCCGTCATTCCGAACCTGATCTCCGATTTTATCGCTTACCATAAGGTGTCGAAGACGCTGGAGCGGGAAACCGGCAATACGAAGCTGCAATACTTGAACCAGACGATCAACGCCATGGAAATCATCTTGGGACGCATCCAGGAAAATGCAAGACAACTGGCGTTAAGCCGGGCGTTCCAAGATTTCGAAAGCTTCCCGAACGGAAGCTACTACGAAAGCCTGCAAGGGGAGCTTCCGAAGGAAGATCTGCCGGCGCTCTATTCGTATTTGGAAGAGAAGACGAACGCGTTCTTGACGCTGAACGCGTTCAAGCTGTCCAACGCGTTCGTCGATTCCGTGTATTTCTACGACGCTTCGAAGCGGCTCGTCATTACGTCGGAGAGCGACGGGTCGAATCGACAGTTCCCGGTCGAGTCGTTTTACGATACGGGTTGGCTCGAAGCGCTCGTCGAACCGGAAGCCGATCCGATTCTAATGGATACCCGGGTCGCCAAGCGGTTCCACTCCGGCCAGATCAGCGTCTTATCGGTCATTCACAAGTCGGAGAAGGGCGGCAACGCGTTCGTCGTCAATCTGGACGCTTCCAAAATGTATAGCGGCATCGTAAACAAATTGAACGACAGAGACGAAATCTATGTCCTGTCCCCCGAGGCCGACCTGTTGTTCCACAGCCGACGGGAGAACGAATCCCAGACGGCGGCGCGGTTGATCCGGGAAAGCGAGCGGCTCTTGGGCGGAACGGGATCGTTCGTCGCCGAGACCGACGAAGGCCTGAAGCTGGTCAGCTATGCCGCGTCCCCTCAGCTGCGATGGACGTTCGTCAACGTCGCCGATATGCAGGCGCTGGCGAAGGGGACCGCGTCGATCAAACAAACGATTCTAATCTCCGCGGCCGCGCTCGTCTTGCTCTCTTTTACGCTGGCCTATCTTTCTTCAAGAAGGATCTATAAGCCGATTTCGAGGCTCAGCGCGATCGTTCAAGGGAGAGGGGGGGCGGGGCCGGGGGGCTCGGACGAAATTCGCGATATCGGAAGCTTTATGGAATCGACGATGCATGAGAGAGATTTCTACAAGGAAAAGTTGGAGGAAAGCCTGCCCTTCTATCGGGAGCAGTTCAAAACCTCGCTGCTGCATCGGCATGCTTTGCGTCCGGAGGAAATCGAGGAAAAGAAAAAATACTTGGGGCTTACGATCGATTCCCGCGATCTTACCTTAATGCTGCTCGATTGGGATAACGGCGATCCCGTCGCTTCCGAACAGGAGATGATTCGCAGCGATCTTTTTCGAATCCGCGTGACGGAGACGATCAAACAGTCGAATGTGATCGGGAGGAAGCATTTCCTGGTCGACACCGATAAGAATCGGCTCGGTATCGTTCTGAACTGCGGAGAGGCGGATCGGCAATACGCTTTTCAATTGGGACAACGCCTCCTGGACCGCGTCTCCTCCGAATTCGGCATCGCGTTCACGATCGGCGTGGGGCGCGTCTGTCCGACGATCGGGGAGCTCCCGCGCGCGTACGACGAGGCGGTCGAAGCGCTGAAGTATCGCATCCTGTTCGGGAAGGGCGACGTCATCTCCATCGAGGATATCCGGAACGAAGCCGAGATCGAATTCGTCTATCCGAAAGAGAAGGAGGAGCTGCTCCTCTCGCACGTGAAAACCGCGCGCGAAGCCGAAGCCCGGCAAGCGTTCGACGATCTGATGGAGGATGTCGTCGCGCGCAAGAATAAGCTGCACTACAATCAAATTCAACCGATCTTCATGCGGCTGTTGACGGAGCTGACGACTGCATTCCATCAGCTCGGGACGGACCTGCGAACGGCGTGCGGACTGGAAGCCGACCCCTACCGGGAGCTGCTGAACCTGGATTCCCTCGACGCGATTCACGGTTGGTTTCACGAATTGATCGGACAGGCGACCGCATACATCGAACGCGAGATGAATTCGAAGGGGAATCAGCATATTTCCAAAGTGATCGACATCGTCGAGCGCGAGTACGCCCGGGATTTGTCGCTGCATTCGGTAGCCGAACAGCTGAACTTGAACCCCGCCTACATCAGCCGTTTGTTCAAACAAATTACGGGCCAATCCTTCGTGGATTACCTGAAATTCGTTCGGATCGAACGCAGCAAGGAGCTGCTTTCTCGAAGCGGCATGAAGGTGAACGAGATCAGCAGGCTGGTCGGCTACGGCAATGCGTATTATTTCATCAAAGTGTTCAAAGAGATGATCGGCCTCACCCCCGGCGAATACAAGAAGCTATACGGCTCCTGATCGGTCCCCGGCCTCCCCTCGTTCGAGCGAAGGCCGGGTTTTTGCTTCGATAATACAATCTTGATATGTAAAGATCGTACTACGAATGTAGAATCATTATTATTTTAAACGCTTACATTCCGCGGTTATGATGGCATCGAATACCGAACCGGACTGCACGATGCGTCGGTACCTAAGGGAGGAATCGGAATCATGTACAAGTGGAAAAGGGCGTTAAGCTTTGCGCTCGCAGCAATGCTCGCGGCATGCTCCGCGGGAACCTCGAGCGGCGGGGAAGGACAGGGCGCCGACGAAACGCCGGGCACGGCGAACGAGACGCCGAAGACGAACGAAGCGGAACCGAAGGAAATCCCCAAGATTTACATTTACCAAAACACCGGCGCGTTAAATCAGAAGCCGGAAGGCAGCTTGCCGGCAAAGCTGGAAGAGATGAAGCGGATGTATATCGAGGAGCTCGGCATCGAACCGATCGCGATCGTTCCCCCGAACGGCGCCGCGGAAGAGAAGCTGAACCTGATGCTCGGATCGAGCGACGAAATCGATACGTTCCAAGGCAACTGGGACGAGTACGCCTCTAAGGGCGCGATCATTCCTCTGAACGACCTGTTGGATCAGTACGGCCAAGACATCAAGAACGCATGGCCCGAGGAAGCTTGGGAGTATATGACGGATAAGGAAGGAAACATCTGGGGCATTCCCCGGGGCACGCCGGCCGTTCATTACCCGATCTGGATTCGAACGGACTGGCTGGCGAAGCTGAACCTGGATATGCCGAAGACGCTCGACGAGCTGGAGGCCGTCATGAAGGCGTTCAAGGAGCAAGATCCGGACGGGAACGGCAAGGACGACACGATTCCGATGATGACGGATTTGAACGGGATCAAGAATGCGCTGCTGGGCGGATATACGGAGCACGGCAACAGTAACTGGATCGACCCGGCGGATCAGAAAGTTAAACCGTTCGAGCTTGCCCCGGGCTACAAGGAGTTCGTGGCGAAGATGGCGGATTGGTATCAGAAGGGATACATCTACAAGGAATCGTTCGCCAAGTTCGATGCGCTCGAGCTGCTCAAGACGAACCGGGTCGGCACCTCGTCGATGTGGTATTCCCGCATCACGCTCCTGTTCCCGCAAATCAAGGGGAACTTGCCGGAAGGCGCGAATTACGAAATCGTCCGCGGCATCGAAGGCCCGATGGGCAAGCCGATGACGGCTTCCCGCGGCAGCACGGCGTCGATGGTCATTACGAAGAAGGCGAAGCATCCGGACGCGGTGATGAAATTCATCAATCATCAATATCAGGACATCCCGGCCCATTCGCTCACCGCGGCGTTCGGCGACAACTGGCGGTTCATCGGGGACAGCAACTTCGAAATCGAATTGATCGAACCGGAAATCCAATACGCGGGGGAATATATGGTTTCTCTGGGAACGGCGACGGAGACGAAGTACGCGTTCCAAGATCCGATCAAGAAGATGCACGCGGATTACTTAAATAAAGAATTAGGCAAGCTGGACGTCGCGAAGATGCCGGTGGACGCCACGATCATGTACGACAAGCAGAAGCTGCAGGACAACATCCCGACGCTCGGGGACATCGATCGGCTCCGCAACGAAGAGCTGGTGAAGTTCGTGACGGGCGCAAGGCCGCTCTCCGAGTTCGATCAGTTTATCGACCAGCTGCAGAAGGTAGGGCTCGATCAGTGGATCGCCGAGCATACCCGCCAATATAACGAGCTGAAGAAGTAACGGGAGAACGAGAGTCGCCCGATGTCGCGGAAAGGAGGGCTTCCGTTGAAGTTATGGCCGGCCGTCAGACTGCACCGGTTTTACTATTACTTGATCCTGCCCGGCATGCTCTATTTCGTCGTATTCGATTACATTCCGATGTTCGGCATCGTCATCGCCTTCAAGGACCTGTCTCCGTTCGAGGGCGTCAGAGGCATCTTTACCGGCGACTGGGTCGGGTTCAAGCATTTCGTCCGGTTCTGGAATTCGTATTACTTCTGGAACGTCATGCGGAACACGTTGCTCATCAGCGGTTATAAACTGTTATTCGGCTTTCCCGCGTCGATTGCGTTGGCGCTGCTCTTGAACGAGCTGCGACACGTCATGTTCAAACGGGTCGTGCAGACGATTTCCTATTTGCCGCATTTTATTTCCACGGTCGTCGTGGCCGGGCTGGCGATGATGATCCTCTCCACCGACGGAGGGTTGATCAATGCCGTCATCGTTCATTTCGGCGGCGAGCCGATTCATTTCCTGGGCAGCCCCGACCATTTTCGGAGCGTCTTGGTCATCTCCCACGTATGGCAGTCGATCGGGTGGGGGAGCATCCTGTATTTGGCCGCGATGACGGGAATCGACCCGGGTTTGTACGAGGCGGCCCGGATGGACGGGGCAGGCCGCTTGCGGCAGGCCTGGCATATTACGCTGCCCGGCATTACCCCCGTCATCGCCATCATGCTGATTTTGTCGATCGGCGGCCTGTTGAACGCGGGTTTCGAGAAGGTGCTGCTGTTATATTCCCCGGCGGTTTACGAAGTGGCGGACATTATCGACACGTACGTATATCGCGAAGGCTTGACGCAGCTGAATTATTCCTTCGCCACGGCCGTCGGCCTGTTCAAAAACGTCATCGCCATGATCTTGATCCTGGGAGCTAATTATATCGCCAAACGAATGAACCAGACGGGCATCTGGTAGGAGGGAATCCGATGAGCGCATGGAAGCCTACCGCGGGAGAGCGCGTCTTCGACCTGTTCAATATCGTCCTGCTCGCCGTTTTATCCCTGCTGTTTCTGATCCCGTTCCTAGCGGTGTTATCCACCTCGTTCATCAGCGCCGAGGAGTCGATGCGCAGAGGAGCCTTCGTCCTCATTCCGGAGCGGGTCGACTTCGGCGCTTACGACATGCTGCTAAGCCGCGGCATGATTATCTACAACGCGTATAAAGTCACCCTGTTTCGCGTCGTCGTCGGTACGTTCCTCAATCTGGCGTTCACCGCGACGCTGGCGTACGGCTTGGCGCGACGGACGCTTCCCGGGAGGAACGTCTTGGTTTTGATCGTTTTCCTTACGATGATTTTCCACGGCGGCCTTATTCCGAATTACATGCTGATCGATGCCGTCGGCTTGAAGGATTCGCTCTGGGTGCTGGTGATCCCGGGGCTGATCAGCGCATGGAATTTGTTTATCATGCGGAACTTCTTCCTGACGCTCCCGGAGGAGCTGGAAGAATCCGCCGTCATCGACGGAGCGACGCCGGCCGTCATCTTGCTGAAGATCATCGTTCCGCTTTCGATGCCGGCCATCGCCACGATCGGATTGTTCTATGCCGTTCACCATTGGAACGATTGGTTCGGCGCTTCGATCTATATCAATTCGCAGAGCAAGCAGCCGATTCAAGTCATTATGCGGAACATTCTGCTCACCGGCGTCGTTCACGACGAAACGCAGTTGGAGTTCATTAAAGATCCGCCGCCGGCGGCGACCTTGAAGTCCGCCGTCATCATCATCAGTACGCTGCCGATCTTGCTCGTCTATCCGTTTATCCAGAAATATTTCGTGAAAGGTATGCTGGTGGGCTCCGTCAAAGGATGAGGAGGAGAAATAGCTATGATGTCCAAGATCGACCTGTTCGTCTCCGGAGAGCAAGGGGTTCACACGTATCGCATCCCGTCGCTGCTCGTCGCGCGGAGCGGGACGGTGCTGGCGTTCTGCGAAGCGAGAAGAAACGGGGGCGGCGACGCCGGAGATATCGACGTGGCGCTGCGGAGAAGCCTGGATCACGGCGCGACCTGGGAGCCGATGCGCATCGTCGCCGACGACGGCGCGAATACGATCGGAAACCCGTGTCCGGTGCAGGACCGTGACACGGGGAGGATCTGGCTGCTGTTATGCCGCAACGCGGAAGACGGCCATGAGAAGGATATTTTGGCCGGGAAGGTGGGACGGGACGTCCTCGCGATGTACAGCGACGACGACGGCGTCACGTGGTCGGAGCCGAAGGACATTACCGGGGACGTAAAGCTTCCGGAGTGGACTTGGTACGCCACGGGGCCGTGCCATGCGGCGCAGCTGCGAAACGGTCGCTTGATCGTGCCCTGCAATCATGCCGTCTTGAACCGGGAATCGGGCACGTCGGGGCCGTATGCCGCCCACGTGATCTATAGCGACGATCATGGGGCGACCTGGCGCATCGGCGGCACGGTCGGGGAATATACGAACGAATGCGCGCTTGCGGAGGCGCGGGACGGATCGGTGTATATGAACATGCGGAGCTATCGCGGACGACATCGGCGTGCCGCGGCGCGGAGCCGCGACGGGGGCCTGACGTGGTCGGACGTCGCGCTCGACGAAGCGCTGGTCGAGCCGGTATGTCAAGGCAGCGTGGTCGAGGACGGCGCAGGAGGATTCCTGTTTTCCAATCCGGCCAGCGAGAAGCGGGAGCGGCTGACGGTCCGGTCCAGCGCGGACGACGGCCGGAGCTGGACGACGGAGGCGGTGCTGCACGCCGGTCCCGCCGCATACTCCGACTTGGCCGTCGCGAAGGACGGCAACGTATTATGCTTCTACGAATGCGGCGAAGAGAGACCTTACGAACGTATGACATTAGCCCGCTTCTCCCGAAGCAACAATGATGGAAGGGGGGATTAGGGTGAAAAGGCTATGGATCGCATTGTGGATCGCCGCGCTGATCGGCGTTCCGGCCGCTTCGGCTTTCGCCGAAGAAAACGGCGGCGCGGCGCCGGTGTCCGACGAAGCGTCGTACTTCCGGAATATCGACTTGTTCGTGTCCGGGACGGAGGGCTACCACACGTTCCGCATCCCGTCCGTCTTGACGACCGCGGCGGGCACGCTGCTCGCCTTCGCCGAAGGCCGCGTCAACGGCGCTTCGGATACCGGCGATATCGATCTCGTGCTGAAGCGCAGCTTCGACGGGGGGCGTACCTGGCAGCCGCTGCAGCTCGTCTGCGACGCGGGCCCGGATACATGTGGGAACCCGACGCCCGTGCAGGACGAAACGACGGGACGCATCTGGCTGTTCATGACCCGCAATTACGGAGAAGACACGATCGCGGAAATCAACGCCGGCACGAGCCGCGGCGTGCGCACGATCTGGAGCGCCTACAGCGACGATGAGGGCGCGACCTGGTCGGAGCCGGTCGACCGCTTCTCGGAGGTGCAACGCCCGGATACGCGGTGGGACGCGACCGGGCCGGGGATCGGCATCCAGCTTCGGCACGGACCGGCCCGAGGAAGGCTCGTGATCCCGGCGATCGGACGCAATCTGCAAAGCGATGACCACGGCGCGACGTGGTACGAGAGCGGTCGGTTGCCGGGAGGCTTGAACGAAGCGACCGTAGTGGAGCTGACGGACGGAACGCTCATGCGCAACGATCGGCTGTCCGCCAATCAGCATCTGAAGCGGCGGGCGGTCTCGACCAGCTCGGACCAAGGCGCGACTTGGTCGGGAATCGAATACGTCGACGCTTTGATCGACCCGATCTGCGAAGCCAGCATCGTTCGATACCGGCCTTCCGACAACGCCGAAGGCGACCGGACGCTGCTTTTCGCGAATCCGGCCCACACGGAGCGCCGCGAGAACATGACGGTGCGCATCAGCTACGACGACGGCCTTACGTGGGCGGTCGCCAAGACGGCGTACAAGGGGCCTTCCGCGTATTCGTCGCTGACGGTGCAGCCGGACGGGAACGTCTCCTTGTTATTCGAGGGCGGGGAATATACGCCTTATGACAAAATTATGTTCGCAACGTTCAATCTCGCTTGGTTCCAAACTCCGGAAGCGGATTTGGATCGCCTCGTCTTCTCCGACGGCAGCTTGACCCCCGCTTTCCGCGGCGACGTCGAAGCGTATACGCTTGCGTTGTACCGTGGAACGGATCGAGTGACGATCACGCCCGTAGCATCCGATAATGCGGTCGAGATTTCGATCGACGGGACCCCGGCGTCGTCCGGCGTGCCGCGGACGATCGACTTGAATAACGCCGAGACGATCGAAGTGGAGACGAGGCTCGGAGAACGAACCCGGTCGTACGCGATCGCGCTGGATCGGACGAGAGCGGCGCCGGAGCTGCTGACGCATTGGAGCTTCGACGGAGCGGATGAAAACGGCATTCCGGACGAAACCGGCCGCGGACATGTCGGAATCTTGAACGGCGGCGCGCACATCCGCCCGGGGATGGACGGGGATGCGTTGTATTTGGACGGACGACGCGCTTACGCGGAAATTTCGAACGCGGAAGAGCTGCATCCCGGGAAGGAGAACTTCACGTATTCGGTATGGGTGAATCCAGATGCGCTCGTTCAACAGCGGCATCTACTGTATTGGTACGGCTCGAACGGGAAAGTTCCGCAATGGTGGTTTTCCGTGGAAAGGAACGGCGCGGTCCGCATGAATATGTACGGGCTGCCCGCGGACAGGGAAATCGGCGTCGCTACCGCGCCCGGTCTCGTGAAACCCGGGCAGTGGACGCATCTCGCCGCCGTTCGGGACGATTCCGTCAACAAAATTTACGTAAACGGCGAGCTCTCCGCCACCTCCGTCAAATACGACGGGGAGGCGATGGACCTGACGAATCGGACCGTCCCGCCGCTCGTCGGCTTCGATAAGGGGGTCGCCGCCAACCGGGATTGGTTGGGATACATGGACGAGCTGCGCATCTATAAGCATGCTCTGAACGACGCGGACGTCCGGAAGCTGTATTGGCACGGCGATCGGACGAAGCCGACGACCGCGGCCGCGGCATCGCCCGGCGAGCCGAACGGCGCGAGCGGATGGTATACGTCCGACGTGACGGTGACGCTGTCCGCCGCCGACGACCTCTCCGGCGTCGCCCGTACCGAATACCGCGTGAACGGCGGGAGCTGGACCGCCTATGCGGGTCCCGTTCTCCTAGCCGAGGAAGGCGAGCATACGCTCGAGTACCGGAGCGAGGACGCGGCCGGCAACGTCGAGGAGGCGCGGAGCATGGCCGTTCGCATCGATAAGACGGCTCCCGCGCTTCGCGTCTCGGCGAACCCGTCCGAGCTGTGGGCGCCGAACGGCGAGCTGACGCCGATCCGGACGGAGGTAGAGGCCGAGGACGACGCGTCGGGCATCGAACGAATCGTTCTCGATTCGATTCAGGTCGACGACGACGGCGGATCCTCTCCGGGAGTCGAGAGCAGAGAGGAAGATATCGAGGATGCCGAGTTCGGCGCGGACGATCGGGAGTTTTCGCTGCGAGCCGAGAGGAACGGGGACGGCGCGGGGCGCACGTATACGATCAAATATATGGCGACGGATCGGGCGGGCCATGTCGCGGAGGCGACGGTGGAAGTGTTCGTGACGCATGATCGATCTCCGTCATCGACGAACGGAAAGGAATGAGGAGCCCATGATACGGAAATTCGCGGTGAGCCGCGACGACGATTGGTACGAAGCGTGGCCGGACGCGGCGCTGACGGAGGGCGGCAAGCTCGTCTGCGTCTTCTCGCAATGCACGCACCACGGGGATCGTTCGCAGACCCGCTTCATGCTCGTCGAGAGCGCGGACCGGGGGCGAACATGGGAGAATAAGCGACCGCTGACCGAGCTGACGAACGGGCTGCCGTACTGGAACTGCGCCCGGATTTCCCGGCTCCGCGACGGAAGGCTGGTGATCGTCGGAGATCGCATTTCGGAAAAGAAGGAGAACGGAGGGCGAAATTTCTTATGGATCGGGGACGCCGAAGGGACGAATTGGTCGGGACCGATCGAGACGCCGCTCGATGGCATCGTACCCGATAAGCTTTGCGAGCTCCCTTCCGGCCGGTGGCTGCTGTCCGCTCATACGAAAGGCGCGCAGCGGCTGATCTACTCAGACGATCAAGGAAAGCGCTGGTCGGAGCCCATCATCGTGGCTTCGGATCCGGAACTGAAGCTTTGCGAAGCCAGCATCCTGCCGCTCGCGGACGGCACGTTGGTCGCCTTCCTGCGGGAAAATTCCGGATCGGGTCTGGATTGCTACAAGGCGATTTCGCACGATCAAGGGGAAAGCTGGAGCGGCGTGTACCGGATGCCGCTGCCGGGCTGCCATCGGCCGGTCGCCGGATTGCTGAACAGCGGCAGCGTTCTGATTACTTACCGGTTTATGCAGGGCGGGAAGGGCTGGCTCGGCACGTGGACGCAAAATTTTTTCGCGGCGCTGACGGATCAAGCGTCGGCTCGGGCGACGGAACGTCGCGAGCAGTGGACCCGGATCTTGCCGATCGATTTCGATCGCAGCCCCGCCGCCGACTTAGGATACTCGGGTTGGGTTCAATTCGAGGACGGGGAAATTTACGTCGTGCAGTATATCGTGGACGACGCTCCGAAAGGTCAGATCCGGGGATATAGTATTCGCGAAGAAGATTTCGTACTCAGGAATGAATAAGACAGAAGAAACGGAGAGAAAACCGAATGAGCGCAAGCCAGCGGAAAGAGACGTTCGGCGGTATCTATACCGCGTTGGTCACTCCGATGCACGAGGACGGGAGCATCGATTACGACTCGTTGGTTCGATTGACGACGCACCAGATCGATCAAGGGGTCAAAGGGTTTTATGTCGGGGGGAGCACGGGGGAAGGCTTTCTGTTGACCGGCGAGGAGCGCCAGCGGGTGTTGGAGACGGTCGTCGGCGCCGCCGCCGGGCGGGCCGTCGTCTTGGCGCATATCGGCTGCATCGGAACGATGGATTCGATCGCGCTCGCGAAGCATGCCGAACGACAAGGCGTAGATGCGATTTCGGCCGTCGTGCCTTTCTACTATAAGCTCTCGCCGAGAGAAATCCAAGGGCACTACGAGGCTATTATGGCGTCCGTCGCCGCGCCGATGATCGTGTACCATTTTCCCGGCGCGACCGGTGTCAGTCTTTCGTTAGATTTCTACGAAGGGCTTAGCCGCAACCCGCAGTGTATCGGCGTCAAGTTCACGTCGCTCAACCTGTTCGAGATGCAGCAAATCCGCGCGCGCTGCGGCGAGGATTTCCTCATCTTCAACGGGCATGACGAAGTGTACGCGAGCGGCGCCCTCGCCGGGGCGGACGGCGCGATCGGCAGCACCTTCAATATAATGCCGGGGCTCTTCGTCGGAATGCATCGGCTTCTGTCCGAGGACGGGTGGAAGAGCGGCCGGACGGTGCAAGCGATGCAAGCCGAAGCGAACCGGGTGATCGCCCACATGGTCGGATACGACGTTATTCCGTACGAGAAGTATATGCTCTATCTTCAAGGCATCGTGCGAACGCCGACGGCTCGGCAGCCGCTGAGACGTTTCACGCCCGAAGAACGGTCGCGGCTGGAAGCGTTCTTCGAAAGCAGCGGGGCGCTGCGGGCGCAACGCCTGAGCTGACACGACCGCGACACGCCAAAAACCTCCCCCGCGACGAAGAGCTCGGGGGAGGTTTTTTTCCTGCGTGATCGAGTTATTTCACCGTGTCGCCGACGAACGCTTCCTTCACCCGGTTCCAGAACGGGAAAGGGCGGTACCGCGCGAACGTCACCTTCTGCTCGGACACCGTGCCGCGAACGGAAAGCACCGAATCGTACGGGATCGCGAGGTGGTCGACCGTGATGAGCAGCTTCTGCTCCTTGCGCGGCAGGATGTCGCAATGATGGTGCTTCGGCAGGACGAGCGAGGAGCCGACCGTCCGGTAGACGCGGTTGTTGATCGACGCGATCTCGGCGATCTGGATCGCCTCGAGCGACGGGTGCAGCAGCGCGCCGTTCAAGCTCTTATTGTAGGCCGTACTGCCGGAAGGCGTCGAGATGCAAATGCCGTCGCCGCGGAACATCTCGAACGGCTTGTCGTTGATATTCAGCTGAGCGACGAGGGTCGCGTCCGCGCCCTTCAGCGTAAACTCGTTGAGCGCGAGATACGAATCGGTCCCGGCGCTCGTGGCGATTTCGATCTTCAGCAGCGGATATTTCACGACGCGGTCCGCGAGGCCCCCGCCGTCGGCCATCAGCCGCACGAGCTCGGCGACCTCGTTCGGCTTCCAGTCGGCGTAGAAGCCGAGATGCCCGGTGTGAATGCCGACGAACGCGATGTCGTCGAGGCGCTCCCGGAACCGATGGAACGCGTGCAGCATCGTGCCGTCGCCGCCGATCGAGAGCACGACGTCGGGCGTCGTCTCGTCGCGGCGAAGTCCTCGTTCCGAGGCGAGACGCTCGAAGGTTTCCGTCAATTCGCGGGACAGCTCGTCGCCGCGATCCATTACGCAGTAGTTCAAGGCGCACCTCCAGATGACACGAGAGAGGCGAGAACCGCGGCGAGCCGGCGGCGGACCTCTCTTCCCCTCCATCATAATGGATGCGGCGAAGGAACTCAACGAGGGCGGACGAGCGGGCGCAGCAGCCGGTAGAGGACGTAGACGGCCGGCACCGCGGCGAGCGAGACCAAGAAGGCGAGTCCGGCGAACGGCGCATACGCGGCGGCGGCGCTCCACCCGGACGGGGACGCGGCCGGGATCCAAGCGGCCGCCGATTCCCGGAACGGCGCGAACAACGGCCAGGCGAAGTACGCGATCGCGCCGGAGAACAGGCCTTGAAGGGCTTTCGCGGCCGCATACTTGCCGTATCGGACGGGCATATGCGACACGATGCTCATGATTTGGGCGTGCACGGACAAGCCAGCCCACGAGAGGCCGAACGAAGCGATCGCCACCTGCGCCTGCAAGGAGATGCCGGTCGCCGCGCCCGCCGTCTTCGCGCCGAGCGTCACCTCGAACAGGCCGTTCACGACGGCTTCGGCGAGCGGCGCGGGAATGGCGAACAGGCCGAGCGCGAACGCGACGACCCCTTGCATAACGGTCACGACGCGGGCGAGCGTAAGCACCTCGATTACGACGGAGAAAAAGACGACGAGTCCCCCCACCACGACGATCAAGCGAAGCCCCGAGCGGATGCCGTCCAGCAGCAGCTCGCCGAACGGACGCCCGTCGCTGAGACGGGCGTCGTGCATCGCGTCGAAGGCGCGCAGCAGCAGCGGCCGCTTCCGCCCGTCGTCCGCCGCGGCGGACGCCTCGCCCGACGGTTCGCCGCGGCTTTGCAGCCGCAGCAGCAAGCCGAGCAGCACGGCGCCGCCGTAATGCGCCGCGGCGAGCAGCGGCGCGAGCGTCGCGTCGTGGAAGAAGCCGACCGCGACGGCGCCGATCAGGAAGATCGGGTCCGCCGTCGTCGTGAAGGCGACGAGACGCTCGCTCTCGCCGCGGTTGACGAGCCGGGCGTCCCAGAGTTGACTGGTCAGACGCGCGCCGACGGGGTAACCGGAGGCGAAGCCCATGGCCATGACGAAGCCGCCCGGTCCCGGCAGACGGAAGAGCGGGCGCATCATCGGGTCGAGCAGCTTGCCGAAGAAGTGCACGATGCCGAAGCCGAGCATGAGTTCGGAGACGACGAAGAACGGAAACAGCGACGGAAACAACACGTCCCACCAGATGGCGACGCCCGTCAGACCCGCCTCGACGCTCTCCCGCGGGAAAGCCAGCACGAGGGCGAGGACGGCGACGGACATCGCGGCCGGCGGAACGATGGAACGCAGTCGGATCGTATCGGAGCGCATGGGAACGGCTCACCTCCGTACCTCAATATATGCGGACGACCCTGCCGCGATGACGCGTCCCGTCGGCGGGAAATCCCCAAATATTCGGTGATTTTTCGGCTGCTGCGTGGTATAATGTACCTACTGATCGCCATCGATGGGAGTGGTTCGTGTGACCGGAGTCGTGGCAGGTTGTCTGGCTTGTCTCTTTATATGGGTCATTCGTGAGGCGCTGAAAGAACCATCCGAGGAAGAATACAAGTATTAGCGGCACAGTAGAAAGCTGATGAACGGAGGCGACGAACCGTATGGAGCCCTTATACCGGAAAGCCGTCGTATGCTTGCATTGCCGGCGAGAATTCCAGACGTCGCGCGTCCGGCCTAGCTTTAAGAAAGCAGTAAAGACCGATACCGATTTCTGCACTTATTATAAAGAAGGTCACGAGAATCCCGAGTTTTACGTCGTATGCGTCTGCCCGACCTGCGGCTTCGCTTCGACGGACAGCTTCGGGCCGTCGATGAACGAGCGGCAGCGCGCCGCGTTCGGCGAGAAGGTGACGGCGACGTGGTCGGTGAAGGACTACGGCGGCAAGCGGACGCTGACGGACGCGATGTTCGTCTATAAGCTGGCGCTGCTCAGCGCGCAGGTCGTCGGCGAGCGGCCGCGCGTCGTGGCGGGCATTCTGCATCACATCGCCTGGTTGTACCGATACCAAGGCGACGAAGACGGGGAGCAGCGGTTTCTCCGGTACGCGCTGGAGCAATACGTGAAGGTGTACGAGAGCGAAGGGGCCGAGATGAACGGCGCGAGACTGATGTACTTGATCGGCGAGCTTCACCGGCGCCTCAAGGAGTATCCGGACGCGGTGAAGTGGTTTTCGAGAGTGATCAACGATAAGCGGATCATGGACGCGGGAATGATTCGGGCATGCCGGGAAGGATGGGCGACCGTCCGGGACGATATGCTGGCCGCGAAGATGGAGTTGCCGGAAGAGATGCGTCAGAGCGCAGGGAAGAGGTAGTTACTCTCCCTTGCGCTCTTCTTTCTTTTCCGAGGCTGCCGAATCTTCCGAGTCTTCCGCCGCCTCGGACTTGGCCAGCTCGGCGAGCTTCGCGAGCAGTATGTGCTGCGGCATATGCATAAGATGCTCCAACGGAACGTTCAGCTTGGCCGCCAGCTTGACGGCGGTATCGGGCGAAATTTGCAGCGGACGCATGAATACCAATCCTTTCCCAATCATGATATAGTTAGCTTTAGTTTACGTATTGACCAGTGTAATATCAAATGAATTCCGTGCGAAGGAGCATATGTCATATGTCGAATGCGAACCGGCTTCCCGATACGTGGGACTTGGACGTCATCTTTCCGGGAGGAAGCGACTCTCCGGAGTTCGCCGAATTTCTCAGAGCGCTGGAACAGGATATCGACGGCTTCGGCGAGCGGGTGCGTCTTGCGGCGGATGCGAAGCCGCCGGGCGCCGAGGCGTTGGAGTCGCTTACGGGCGAGCTCGAATCGCTGCAGGCCCGCTTGATCGAAGCCGAAGCGTTCGCGAGCTGCCTCGCGTCGGCCAACCAGAAGGACAAGAAAGCCGTCGCGCTCGGCTCGGCGATCCGGTCGCTCGCGGCCGCGTTCGAATCGCGGCTGACGCGGTTCGATCTCGTGCTCACGGCGACGCCGCAGGATGCTTGGGACGAGTGGATGCGGCGTCCGACGCTCGCGCCCGTCGCGTTCCCGCTCACCGAACGAAGGGCGCAAGCGCTCGAGAAGATGAGTCCGGAGCTCGAGACGCTGCTGAACGATCTCGCCGTCGACGGCTATCACGGCTGGTCCGAGCTGTACGACACGACGGTCAGCCTGCTGGAAGTGCCGTTCCAGGAAGAGAACGGAGACACGACGATGCTCTCCGCCGGCCAGGCGCAGAACAAGCTGTACCATCCGTCGAAGGAAGTGCGAGACCGGACGTTCGTAGCCTGGGAGAACGCTTGGGAGAAGCATGCCGACTATTGCGCGCAGGCGCTGAATCATCTCGGCGGCTTCCGCCTGCAGACCTATAAGCATCGCGGATGGGACTCCGTCCACAAGGAGCCCTTGGATTTGAACCGGATGTCCCCCGAGACGCTCGGCAGCATGTGGAGCGCGATCGAACGCAACCGTTCGTTCCTGCTCGACTATTTCGCCAAGAAGGCGGAGCTGCTCGGCATCGACAAGCTCGGATGGACGGATCTCGACGCGCCGATCGGCAAGGCGGGCGAGAAGATCGGCTTCGACGACGGCGCGGCGCTCATCGTCGACCAGTTCCGCCGATTCGGGCCGAAGCTGGCCGACTTCGCGGCCATGACGTTCCGGGATCGCTGGATCGAGGCGGAGGATCGCCCCGGCAAGCGGCCGGGAGGCTTCTGCACGTCGTTCCCGCTGAAGAAGCAGTCCCGCATCTTCATGACGTACGAAGGCTCGATGACGAACGTCTCGACGCTGGCGCACGAGCTCGGGCACGGGTTCCACACGCACGTCATGTACGATCAGCCGCAGCTGACCCAGAACTACGCCATGGGCGTCGCGGAGACGGCGTCGACGTTCGCGGAGATGATCGTTTCCGACGCGACGATTCGGAACGCGAGCGACCGCGAGACGAAGCTCGCGCTCCTGGACGACAAAATCCAGCGCTCGGTCGCGTTCCTGATGAACATTCACGCAAGGTTTCTGTTCGAGACGAACTTCTACGAGGAGCGCAAGCGCGGCACCGTCGGCGCCGAGCGCCTGAACGCGCTTATGGTCGACGCGCAGAAACAAGCGTTCCACGATTCGCTAGCCTCGTATCACCCGCATTTCTGGGCGTCCAAGTTACACTTTTACATTACGGAAGTTCCGTTTTATAATTTTCCGTATACGTTCGGTTATTTGTTCAGCACGGGCATCTACGCGACGGCTTCGGGAGAGGGCGCGAACTTCGAGGATCGGTACGTCGCGCTGCTTCAGGATACCGGACGCATGAGCGTCGAATCGCTCGCGAAGAAACATCTGAACGTCGACTTGACGAAGCCGGACTTCTGGGAACGTTCGGTGGCGTTAATGAAGAAGGACGTCGAGGATTTCTTGGCGCTGTAGAGGGCCGGCGGCGACATCATCGGAGGTGGAAAGACGAGTGGATCTGCAAAACTGCGGACGCTGCGGAACGTTGTATGTACGGCAAAAGTCGCAATTTTGCGCGGAGTGTACCAAATGGTTCGCGGATACGTACGGGGAAATCAGAGACTACTTGCGGACTCATCCGAATCGCACGTTATGGGACGTGCACGTCGACTTGAACATTCCGTTGTCGGTCGTGCAGCAAGTGATCAAGTTTACGGAAGAACAAGGATAAAGGGCTTCGCCGTCCTCTACGGACGGCGCCGTTTACCTGAATCGTCAAGAAAAAAAGTGACTATGTCTCCATAGTCACTTTCTTTCGTAAGTACTTCCGCCGGATTAGCGGCGGGATTGGCTTTGACCGGCCAAGGACTGCTCGGCGATTTGCACGAGGCGGCGAGTAATGTGACCCCCGATCGCACCGGTGTCGCGGGTCGCCATGAAACCGTAGTAGCCGTCTTGCGGAATCGAGATGCCGAGTTCCTGAGCGACTTCAAACTTCAGTTGTTCCAACGCTTGGTTCGCTTGAGGCACTACCAACGTATTGGATTTAGAACCTGTACCCATGAGTGATCACCTCCCTCTTGGAAGGTAGTATGAGCCAAACCAAACATTATACGCATGCGAAAAACTGGTAATTTTTGCACGGCGACGCAAGGGGGACAACGCGTGTTCGACATTCGATACGAAGGCTTGACGCATAACGAAGAGCTGCAGATCGTCCAGGCGGACGTGCGCGTCGTCGCCGAAGGGGAGACGCTCGTCGAGGAGCCGCTCTGCATCGACGTCGGCTTGCCGGCGCTGCTCGCGAGCGCGTTCGAGGAGACGCGGCCGGACCGGTTCGCGGACGCGGCGGTCGCTTGGGAGCGGATGCCGTTCTTCGTCTGCGGCTGCGGCGACCCGGACTGCCGGGCGATGCCGTTCGCCGTCCGCCACGAAGCCGGCGAGGTCGTCTGGACGGAGCTCGATCAGTCGCCGTCGGGCGCCCGCGTGCTGGGAGAGTACCGCATCCCGCTGACGGATTATCGACGCGCGCTCCGACGCCTCGGCGAAGCGTTCCTCGCGTTCGCGGAGCCGCTCGACTACCGGCCGCTGCAGCCGGACACCGTGAAGCTCATACGGGCGTGGACGGAGCGGCTGCGCCGAGCGGACGGCGAATGACGCGGGGGTCTTGTGCGGCGGGCGCCTTTCCGCTATAATGTGGAAAATCGAAACGCAAATTTACGAATCGATGACGGGAACAAGTACCATGGCGGGGGTTCAAGCGCAGAGAGCCGGCGGATTGCTGAGAAGCCGGACTTGAACGGCGATGGGAATGGGTCCCCGAGAACGGAACCGAACCGCGCGTAACGGCGCGCTAGGGGAAGCGGACGGCTCCCGATATCGAGCTCGCAAGGCCGAAGGCGCAAGCGAAGCTTGCCGTTTCGGCGAAGAAGGGTGGCACCACGGCTCACGTCCCTTGCGGACGGGGCCTTTTTTGCGTTCATTTTCGGAAAAATCAAGGAGGGTGTCGAAGGATGAAAAAGAAACGGGTGCTCTCGGGCATACAGCCCAGCGGGCTCATGACGATCGGCAATTATATCGGAGCGATTCGGCAGTTCGTCGACATGCAGCACGAGTACGACAGCTACTTCATGGTCGTCGATATGCATGCGATCACGGTGCCGCAGGATCCGGAGAAGCTGCGGGAACAGACGGAGTCGCTCGCGGCGGTGTATCTCGCCTGCGGCATCGATCCGGAGAAAGCGACGCTGTTCCTGCAGTCGCAGGTGCCGGCGCACGCGATGCTCGGCTGGATGATGACGACGCTGACGTATATGGGCGAGCTCGAGCGGATGACGCAGTTCAAGGATAAATCGGCCGGCAAGGAATCGATCGGCACGGGTTTGTTCGTCTACCCGTCGCTCATGGCGGCGGACATCTTGTTGTACGATTCGGACCTGGTCCCGGTCGGCGACGATCAGACGCAGCATCTCGAGCTGACGCGCGATCTGGCGAATCGATTCAACGGGCGGTTCGGCGATACGTTCGTCGTGCCGGAAGGCCATTACACCGAGGTCGGCGCGCGCATCATGTCGCTGCTCGACGGCACGAAGAAGATGAGCAAGAGCGATCCGAATCCCGGCGCCTTCATCTCGCTGCTCGACGAGCCGGACGTCATCCGTAAGAAATTCAGCCGGGCGACGACCGATTCCGGCCGCGAGATCGTATTCGACCGCGCGAACAAGCCGGAGGTCAGCAACTTGTTGGAAATTTACTCCGTCTTCTCGGGCAAGACGATCAAGGAGCTCGAGAAGCAATACGAGGGGCAAGGCTACGGAGCGTTCAAGAAGGAGTTGGCGGAGGCGGTCGTAGAGGTGCTGGAGCCGATCCAGACCCGATACCGCGACATTCGCGCTTCAGGGGAATTGCAAACGATGCTGAAGCGCGGCGCGGAGAAGGCGTCCGCAGTCGCCGACGCGACGCTGCGCCGGGCGATGGAACGCATGGGCTTCGTACTCCCGTAACGAGGAGAAGGTCGACGGCGGCGGCGGATCACTTCCGCTGCAGCCGTCGCTTCAGCGCCATGCCGGCTCCGGTGACGGCGAAGCTCGCGAGCAGGAAGAAGATCGCCCAGCCGGTGCGGAAATAGCTGAGCGACGCCCCGGCCGCGATGAGGCAGACGAGGCTGAGGGACGCGAACAACAGAGAAAGCGGCTTGCTCATAGAAAATCACCTACCTGGTGCCGACGAGCATCGGTTTTGACGGAGCGTCCTGCAGCTTGCGCTCGAGCTTCTCCTCGCTGATCCAGCCGACGTAGCTGAAGACGGGCTCCTTGTTAGCATTGTACTTTACGACGGCAAGGAATGGATACTGTTTTCGATGCTGGTACCTGGCGTCCAGCCAACGGACGATCGTTTCGCTGCCGCGGCGCTCCTCATGGGGGCAGGGGTGAGAGCTGAACGACAGGAACGAGGCGACGGCGGGATGGCGTTTGGACTTCTCGATGAGCGGCGACGACTCGCACACATACTCGTCGGTCCACTTCAGCCGGCCGCTCCTCCATACGCCGATCGTATAGTTGCCTTCCCGATTTTTCCGGACGACGTTCCACACGCTCCAATTCACCGTCGGGATGGCCGTATACTCGTCGCCCTCGCGTCCCGTCGGATCGCGCTTCGGCAGCGTCCGCTCCGTAAGGATGTGGACGACCGTTCGCCAGACGTAATACAACAACAGGACCCCGTACAGCGTCGGGAACAAGACGACGGCCGGAACGGCGTCCAGCGCCCACAGCGCCAACGCCAGAAGATGGGCCCCGAACAGGAACGGATCGAAGATGTGAATAATGTTCCAGGCGACCCAATGCCGGGTGATCGGACGGAACGCCTGCGTGCCGTAGGTGTTGAACATGTCCGTCGCGACGTGCAGCAATACCGCCGCGAACACCCAAGCGGCCAGGGTCAGGTACGGGACGGCCGGAATCGCGAGCCAGACGGCCGTACTAATGAGCGCGGTCCAGAAAAACCAAGCCGGTATCGAGTGCGACATGCCGCGATGATGGCGCACGTACAGCTCGTTCCCGCGGAAGCGGATCAATGTGTCGAAGTCCGGCGCCTGCGAGCCCGCCACGGTGCCGATCATGACCGCCGCGGTCGTCCACGCGTCGACGGATACGTTCGGATCGATCTGGGCGAGGCCGGCGAGCCCGAAGCCGAACGCGAAGTGGGTTGCGGTATCCATTCGATGTCTCCCTCCTTGTGTCTCTGGTTCGAGCATACACGTTCCCGACCCATAGCTTCAACCAAAAGGAGCCTTCCCATGCGGGAGGCTCCTTCTCGTTAACGACCTATACCGGACGTAAACCCCGGATACTCGTAGTTCAATTCGCCCTCGAAGGTGACGTAGTCGAGGTTGATCATCAACAGCAGGTAACGCATGCCGGTCGCCGGGTCGCTGATGATGATATGGTCGCGGCCCGCGGCTTCGAGCCGGCCTTTGAAAATTTTCGCGTTCCATTGACTGTTGTTTTCGAACGTCATGTAGACGGTGGCCATCTTGCCGAGGTTGAGGCGAAGGATGTTTTCGATATACGATTCTTCGAAAACGGGCTGCGCCGCAGGCGGCGTCGCCATCCCGCCGGTAGGAATCATCGCTCCGCTCGGCATCGGGGGCGTCGTCTGCGGAGCAGCGCCTTGATACGTCGTCGGGTATGCGGGAGCGCCTTGGTACGAGAACGGAGCGGTGCCCTGCGGGGCGACCGGGAATTGTTGACGGTTCATCATCATACGGGTTAACACTTTCCTCTCATAAGTAAATGAACTTAAAACGTGCCGAACACGCGCGGGCAATCTTCGCCTGTCGGGACGAAGAAGCAATGCGCTTTGAAGCGTCCGCTGTTCGCTTGGTCGTACCATTGAGCGGGGCAATCGCCCGACGGTCGGAAAAACCATAGCGCGTTCGAGGCGGGATGCGTGCGCTCGCCGTTGACGGCGCGCCGGGCGAGGCGGATATCCCGATCCCGCGCGGCTTGATAGAAGTAGCCTTTGATCGTCGCTTCGAATCCGCCCGGACGCTGGTATACCATGTCCTGGAGGTTTCGAATGTTCTTGAAGTCGAGACAGTCGGCCCGCACGCGATTCACGCCGACGTTGCCGACCATCAGCATGCCGAGCTCGCCTTCGCCCTCGGCTTCGGCTCGCATCAGTCTCGCAAGCAGCTTCACATGCTCGCTGTTCGCCTTAATGACAGCCATCTTGGATTTGTTCTCACATCCTTCGTGTCGGGTCGTTAGGCAACGGAAACTTTACCGTATAATGTATTAGGCGTTCGCCTCGGGCGTGCGTGTCTACGCAAAAACCGACAAATTGTTGAACGGCCCGCGCGAATCGTTGCGAAAGAGATGCGGCTCCGGTATCATAAGGTATGATTTTATTCACTTAAGGAGGACGGCCAGACGTGGATCAACCGATAATGAACGAAGCCTCGGCCACTCGCGCGGATGAGACGGCGACGCCGACGACACGCGCCTCCTGGAGAGACTACTATAACTTGGCGAAACCGCGCATGATCATGACCAATCTCATTACCGCGTTCGGCGGCTTCTGGGTCGCGTCGAAGTGGAGCATCGATTGGTTCGATCTGGCGTTCATGCTCATAGGCTCGGGGTTGATCATGGGTTCGGGCTGCGTGTTCAACAACGTGCTCGACCGCGAACACGACCAGAAGATGGAGCGAACGAAGAAGCGCGCCATCCCGACGGGCAAGATTCCGCTGAGCGGAGCGATCGTTTACGGAACCGCGCTCGGCATCGCGGGGCTCGCGGCGCTGTATTTCCTCGTGAACCCGCTGACGGCGCTGCTCGGCATCGTCGGCCATATCGCCTACGTGATCATCTACACGTATTGGCTGAAGCCGACGTCGACGTGGAGCACTTCCGTAGGCGGCATCTCCGGGGCGGTTCCGCCGGTCATCGGCTACTGCGCCGTGACGAACGCGGTCGATCTCGGCGCGATCTTGCTGTTCGGCTTGATGTTCTTCTGGCAGCCGCCGCACTTCTGGGCGCTCGGCATTCGCAAGCGCGACGAATACCAGAAGGCAGGGTATAAGGTGCTGCCGGTCGTGAAGGGCGTGCTGCGAACGAAGTGGCAGATGGTGCCTTACTTGATCGCGCTCTATCCGACGACGGTGCTGCTGTATACGCTGGATTACGTCGGGATCGTGTTCCTGATCGGCGGCTTGGCGCTGCTTACGATCTGGACATGGCAGTGTCTCAAGGGGTTCGCCGCGAAAGACGACAACAAGTGGTCGATGGGCGCTTTCAAGTATTCGCTTTACTATCTGGTGTTCGTGTTTCTGCTGATGGTCGCGGACACGCCGCATCTGCCGGCATAACGAGGAGGAACGGTTTACGTGGGGGTTTGGCGCAAGCATTGGTATAAGGCGACGATGGTCGCCGTCTCGGTCGTGCTGCTAGCGGCGATCGGGTACGTGTATTTGGGCGGGGAGAAAGAGCCTCCGTTCCCGGTGCAGGGGCCGGCGTCGCCGTTCACCCTGAACGATACGACGGGGCAGCCGGTTACGATGGAGACGACGACCGGACAAGTCAAGCTGCTGTATTTCTTCTTCGGGAATTGCCCGGACGTCTGCCCGCCGACGAGCCATATGCTGTCGCGGGTGCAGGATCGATTGGTCGAGGAAGGCGTGTTCGGCTCGAAAGCGCAAATCTTCCAAGTGACGATCGACCCGGAACGGGATACGGTCGAGAACTTGACGAAATACGCCTCGAACATGAACGCGGATCCGAACGGATGGAAGTTCCTTCGCGGGGAAGTCGAGGAGACGAAGTCGATCGCCGAGGATTACGGCATCTTCTACGAGCAGGATAAGGAATCCGGATTTTACATTCATTCGAACACCGTCATTATGATCGATCAGGACAACCAGATCCGCAAGCGGTATAACGCGGACGATCTGGACGACGAGTTGATCGCCAAGGACATCATGAAGCTCATTAACAGTTGATTCGATTGACCCTTAACGTCAAGTAAGAAGGTCGGGCTCGGGATACACGATGTATTCCTCGAGCCCGGCCTTTTCCAATTGTCGGATCAGATGCTCGTCAGGCGTTCCTTCCACCCCGGCGTACCCTGACTTCGTGTAGAGCTGCTCCGCGTCGGGGAACAGGTCTCGCAGCATGCCGCGAATACGCTTGCCGGAAGCGTCGTGATCCGTATAAATATATACCATCCGATCGCCGACCTTCTTGACGAGCTCCTGCAGCTTCTTCGATCCAGGCGTTCCGTAGGTACATAGGATCGGCACGTCGGGGGACAAGAGACGGGCGAGGCGGCTGCGGTCGTTCTTTCCTTCTACGATGATCACGAAATCCATGGTTCCCTCCCGGCGCATTCGACATCGTTCCAAGTCATGTACCATAAATTTATTGTATACATTCCCCGGGAAATGTCGAATGATACGCGATCACGTCTTCGCCGAAGCGGGGTTCGCCCGCTTGAACGGCGGAGGCAGCAGGGCGAGAGCGGTCATTAATACGACGAAGGCGACGTAATACGGCGAGAGACGGTCGCGCACTTGTCCGGCGACGATCGGACCGAAAAACGCGCCGAGCGAGAAGGCGATCGATAGGACGGAGAAGACGCGGCCGTATTTGCTCGGGTCGGTCACGGACGCGAGCAGGGCCGCGATCGCCGGGAAGATGACGCCCTTCGCCATCCCGATCAGGAGAAGCGAGACGGGGAGCGGCACCGGCCACCGCATCGCGAGACCGAAGAAGACGAAGGCGAGCGCCAACGCGCCGAACATCGTACGGTACAGCGGCGGCACGCGGTTGAAGAACACCATCGCGAGCGTGATGAGCGCGCCGACGCTGACGATCGAGAACAGCACGCCGGTCTCGACGACCGACGCGGCGGACTCGGATAAAAGCGGCAGCTCGAAGAAGAGAATGCCCTGCGAGCACGATAACGCCAGCGGCACGCCGTAGAACAGCCAAGGCAAGTTTCGGGCGCGTTCCGCGGGTCGGGAGACGTTGACGGCTTCTTCGACCTTCGGAGCGATGTCCTTCGACAACGCCGCCGGCGCTTCCTTCACGCCGAACGCCGCCAAGATCCCCGTTACGATGAGCCCCCAACCGAGCGCGACGAAGGCGGCCGTGAAGCCGACCTTCGCCACGAGCAGGGCGCCGGCGGCGGGGGAGACGACGGAGGCGAGCGTATGGACGAGGCCGTTGCCGGACATGAGCTTGCTCTGGTGGACACGATCTCTTGCCAGCTTCGCAAGAAGAGCGAGGCACGCCGGCGACAGGAACGCCAGCACGAAGCCGCTGACGGACCGAACGGCGAGCAGCTGCCACGGGTCGGCGACATGGCCCTGGGCGATCAGGAGCGCTCCGGCGCCGATTAAGCTAAGGACGATGAACGGCTTGCTGCCGAACCGGTCGACGCTGTAGCCGGCCAGCAGGTTGCCCGGGAGATGCGTAAGCGAGTAGATGCCCATGATGAACCCGATGAACGACGGAGCGGCGCCGAGCGAAATCGCGTACGGCGTCAGCATCGGGAATTGCGCATGCAGGTCGAAGAATGCGATGAAGATGAACAAGTACAGCCACATGACGGTCTTCACGGTTTCTTCCCTCCGTTGCGTCCGCTTGCCGGACGGTTTGTCTTTTTCCTACATGTATGGAATGCCGGGGCGCTCTAGACCAAAATGATGTATAATGTAACATACAATAATAACGAGGATGTCCGATGGGGACGAAAAGCGGGAGGAAGCGGAATGCCGGAGCAATGGTTGTCGTTCGTTCAAGAAAAATGGTGGGTCATTCTGGCGGCGGTCGTGGCGCTCTTGATCGTCGTAAGCGTCGTGAAGACGGTGTTGAAGTGGGTGCTCGTGTTGGCGATCGTCGCCGGGGTGCTCGTCTACGGCGCGAATTATAAAGAAGAGCTCACCGCGATGAGCGGCCAGATGCTCGAGGAAGCGAAGGTTCAGGCGTTCCAGGCGCTCGTGTCGGGCGCGTTCGACGCGCAGTACGAATCGAACGCCGACGGCACGTACGCCGTGTATACGGAGTCGGTCCGCGTGGAAGGCGCGGAAGGCTCGAACGAAGTAATCGTCTACTGGAAGGGCGTGAAGATCGGCACGTTCGAGATCGACGCGACGATCGAGGCGTTCCTGAACGAGGCGAAGCAGAAGCAATAATCGCGGCGTCCGCGTCCGCAGGTTTCGAGGAAAGGAGATTCGCATGAATCGGTTTACTACGCTCGACGACGATCCGCAGAAGAACGAGATCGCCAAGCGGCGTCATTTTACGTTTCGGATCAACGTGTTTTTCTTCGCCGTCTTCTTGTTGTTTTCCGTACTTATCGTAAGACTCGCGTTCATCCAATTCGTCGAAGGCAAGACGCTGTCCGCGCAGGAGTCGGAACGGACGACGCGGACCGTGCTCATCCCGCCGATCCGCGGCAATATTTACGACCGCAACGGTTATCCGATCGCGTATTCGACCTCGACGCAATCGGTGTATTACCGCATGGAGCCGGGGAAGAAGCTCGAAGACCATCAGGCGCTCGCGCTGGCGCTGACCGACTTGTTCCGGCGGTACGGCGATTACCCGGACGGGCCGCCGAAGGTCGAGGACGTGTTCGAAGCGATGGACGTCGGGTACGATTGGTCCGGCGAGCGGAAGACGATGTTCAATACGATGTTCGAGCCGAGACGGGTGAAGTCCGGTCTGACGAAAGAGGAAATCGCCTACCTGATGGCGCATCCCGAGCAATTCCCCGGCATCGAGGTGACCGAGGAGAGCGTGCGACATTACGATTCGAACACGATCGCTTCGCAGCTGATCGGATATTTGAAGCCCTTCTCCAGCTCGAACAATCAGAAGGCGCAATATCTCGACTACTACAAAGACCCGGAGAACACCAAGGATTACTTGCGCATGGAACAGGTCGGCTTCGACGGGTTAGAGTTTCTATATCAGGAGACGCTGCGCGGCAAGAGCGGCGCCCGCAATTACCCGGTCAACAGTCTCGATCAGATCGTCGGGCCCGTAACGACGATCCCGCCGACGAAGGGGAATTTCCTGTATTTGACGTTGGACAAAGACGTGCAGCTGATCGCGGAGCAATCGATCCTGGATCAGCTCGAGCATATGCAGAAATCGACCGAGAAGTACCCGTCCATGGGCAAGAACGCGCTCGCCGGGTATGCGGTGGCGATGGAGGTCGACACCGGCAACGTGGTGGCGATGGCGTCGATGCCGGACTACGACTCCAACGTATGGTCGGGGTCGACGATGCCGCTGTCGGTATATCAAGCGATCGAACCGTTCTATCAGAACGGGACGATCAAGACGGTGTATCCGGATGTGCCGGAAGGGAAAAACCGGGCCCGCTACCCGTCGTCGATCGTGCCGCTCGGCTCGACGCTGAAGCCGCTCACCGTGTTGATCGGGTTGAACGAGGGGTTCTATTCGTCGACGGATCGGTATACCGACACGGGGCGCTTTTACTACGGGAGGAACGATTCGGCGTCGATCGGAAACTCGGAGGGCCACTCGTACGGCAAGATCACGCCGTCGGAAGCGATTCGCGTGTCTTCGAATACGTTCATGGCGGCGATGGTCGGCGAGAAGCTGTACGAGAAATACGGCGGGGAGAACGGCGGACCCATCGACGTATGGGACGACTATATGAAGAAGTTCGGGCTCGGCGTCCCGACCGGCAGCGGCCTGCCGATGGAAACCGCGGGCGTGCTCGACTACAACAGCAAGGACACGCGCGGCAGCGTACAGAACGCCATGGTCATGGCGTCGTTCGGTCAGCAGGGCCGGTATACGACGTTGCAGCTGGCGCAGTATACGGCCATGCTGGCGAACCGAGGCAAGCGGATGAAGCCGAATTTCGTCGACAAGATCACCGACTTCGAAGGCCAGATCGTCGAGACGATCGAACCGGTCGTCTTGAACGAGGAGACGTTCGATTCGAAGCATTGGGACGTCGTGCATAACGGCATGAAGTCGGTTACGAAGAGCAATTCGTTGTCGCAATGGTTCGGGCGTCTCCCGTTCGAGGTGTCGTCGAAGACGGGTACGTCGCAGCAGGATACCGCGGCGGGCAAGATCGAGAATTCGGTATTCATCGCGTTCGCGCCCGCGGACGATCCGAAGCTCGCGGTCGCGGTCGTCGTGCCGTGGGGCGGCTACGGCGCATGGGGCGCCGCGCCGATCGCGGCGAAAATCTTCGAGGCGTACCACGAATACGTCGGCTTCGACGGCAAGCCGGCGGGTCCGATGTCTACGCCGCCGGCCGATGCGGAGACGCCGCCGGCGGACGATTCGACCGAGCGGGACGTAACGCCGCCGACGGAGTAACCGGAACCGTATAGGGAACAGCAAGCGAGCGAACCGCTCTCGGCCAATCGGCCGAGGGCGGTTTTTTTTTTGCGCGGCGCGATCGGCGGGCGGACGGACATCGCAAATTAAATGTTGCACATGTGCAACACATTTGTGTATTATAAATAAAAAGTAATAAGTACAACACTTATAGACATATAAAACAATTAGGGATGCAAACAACATAAGTGGTACGACCCACAAACGATGAGGAGTGGAAACAATGAGAAGCAAGCGGAGAGAAGCGGGGACGAACATGTTACGGGCAGCGATGACGGGAGCGATCGCCGCCGCGATCGCCGTCGCGTTGGCGGGATGCGGAGCGGCCCCATCGAATTCCGGCGAAGGGGAAGGGCCGGTTCGGGTGACGACGACGATCGGGCAAATTACCGACATCGTTACGAATATCGGCGGCGAGCGCGTCGAAGTGGCCGGCATCATGCCGTCCGGCGTCGACCCTCACCTGTATAAGGCGACGCAAGGGGACATCGCGAAGTTCGAGGATGCGGATATCGTTTTCTATAACGGTCTGCACTTGGAAGGGAAGATGACGGAAGTGTTCGAGGAGATGGCCGAACACAAGCCTACGATCGCGGTCGGCGAATCCATCGATCCGGCGTCGCTCATCGAAGTCGCGAACGCGGACGGGACGCAGGTGTACGATCCGCATATTTGGTTCGACGTGAAGCTCTGGATGCAGGCGGCGGAGACGGTCCAGCGCGAGTTGGCGAAGCTCGATCCGGACAACGCCGGGACGTACGAGGCGAATGCGAAAGCGTATCTGGCCGAGCTGGAGGCGCTGGACGCGTACGCAAGGGAGCGGATCGCGACGATCCCTGAAGGGCAGCGCGTGTTGGTGACGGCGCACGACGCGTTCGGGTACTTCGGCAAAGCGTACGACATCGAGGTTCGCGGCTTGCAAGGCATCAGCACCGCTTCGGAAGCCGGCAGCAAGGACGTGACGGATCTCCGGGACTTCCTGGTGGAACGGAAAATCAAAGCCGTCTTCGTGGAAACGAGCGTATCGAACCGATCCATTACGGCCGTCATCGAAGGCGCGAAGAAGCTCGGACACGACTTGAAGGAAGGCGGGACGTTGTACTCCGACGCCATGGGCGAGGAAGGCACGCCGGAGGGGACGTACGTCGGCATGGTTCGCCATAACGTCGATACGATCGTTAACGCGCTACAATAAGGAGGAAAGCGGCATGAGCGCAAGGACAAACGCACAAGTTCCGTTAGAAGTGAAAGATCTCACGATCGCTTATCAGAAAAAGCCGGTCGTCGAGAACGTCTCGTTTTCGATCCCGGAAGGGAAGCTGATCGGCATCGTGGGGCCGAACGGCGCAGGCAAGTCGACGCTGATTAAATCGATCCTCGGGCTTCATCCGAGCGCGGCCGGCGAAGTGCGCATTTACGGCAAGCCGTACAAGGAGCAGCGCAAGCTCGTCGGCTACGTGCCGCAGCGCGAATCGGTCGATTGGGATTTCCCGACGAACGCCCTCGACGTCGTGACGATGGGGACGTACGGCCGGCTCGGGTGGTTCCAGCGCCCGGGCGCCAGCGAACGGGCGGCGGCGATGGACGCGCTCGCGAAGGTCGGGATGGCCGGGTTCGCCGATCGGCAAATCAGTCAATTGTCCGGCGGACAGCAGCAGCGGATCTTCCTCGCTCGGGCGCTCGCGCAGGACGCGAAGCTGTATTTCATGGATGAACCGTTCGTAGGGGTCGATGCGGCGACGGAGAAGGCGATCGTCGCGCTGTTGACGGCGTTGAAGCAGGAAGGCAAGACGGTGCTGGTCGTCCACCACGATCTGTCGACGGTGGCGGAGTATTTCGATTGGGTCATGCTGCTGAACAAGACGCTGATCGACATCGGTCCGACGGAGGACGTGTTCACGGCGGAAAAGCTGCAGCATACGTACGGAGGCAAACTGGCGATCTTGGGCGGGGATCGTTCCTCGCCGTTCTTGGTCGGAACGAGGTGAGCGGGCGATGAACGTTCTTGAACTGGCGATGGATCCGAACATCCGCTGGATTTTACTCGCGACGATGCTGCTCGGCGTCAGCAGCGGCGTGCTCGGCAGCTTCGCGTACTTACGCAAGCAAAGCCTGATGGGCGACGCGCTGTCCCATGCGGCGCTGCCGGGCGTCTGCATCGCGTTCATGCTGACCGGGATCAAGTCGCTTTGGTTTTTCATGATCGGCGCGGCGATCGCGGGGGCGATCGCGACGTTCGGCATCGGCTTCATCACTAGGCACAGCCGCATCAAGCAGGATGCCGCGCTCGCGATCGTCCTCTCCGCGTTCTTCGGCCTCGGCATTATGCTCTTGACGAGAATTCAACAATCGGGCAGCGGCAGTCAAGCGGGGCTCGATAAGTTCCTGTTCGGGCAGGCGGCCGCGATGATTCAATCCGACGTGTATACGATGACGGCGCTCGCCCTGGTGTTGATCGCGGCCTGCGCCTTGTTCTTCAAGCACTTCAAGCTGATCAGCTTCGACGCGGGCTTCGCGCGAATGATCGGGTATCCGACGGCCGCGTTGGAGCAATTCCTTATGCTGCTGCTCGTCGTAGCGGTCGTCGTCGGCATCCAGGCGGTGGGCGTCGTCTTGATGGCGGCGATGCTCATTACGCCGGCGGTGGCGGCGCGCTATTGGACCGACCGCCTCGGCGTCATGGTCGTGCTCGCCGGCGTCTTCGGCGCCGCGAGCGGCGTGCTGGGCACGCTCGTCAGCACGGTCGCGAACCAGCTGCCGACGGGACCGCTCGCCGTGCTTGCGGCGACGGCGATCTTCGTCCTGTCGGTGCTGTTCGCGCCGCGGCGCGGGCTCGTCGCGAAGCGGCTGCAGCGAGCGCGGGTAAGGCGCGACGTCCGGCGGGATCAAGCGAGCCGCGTCGGAGCGCCGGAGAAAGGGGTGTCCGTATGAGCTCGAACGAAATGGTCATCCTCGCCACGGGCATTCTCGTCGCCGTCTCGTGCGCGATCGTCGGGTCGTTCCTTATGCTGCGCAAGATGGCGATGATCGGCGACGCGATCTCGCACGCGGTGCTGCCGGGCATCGTCGTCGCCTTCCTGATGAGCGGTTCGCGAGATTCGCTCTGGATGCTTCTGGCCGCTACGGCCGTCGGATTGCTGGCGGTGTTCCTCATTCAATGGTTCCACCGGCAAGGCGTCCAATCCGACGCG
Source organism: Paenibacillus antri (assembly GCF_005765165.1). Taxonomy (NCBI): domain Bacteria; kingdom Bacillati; phylum Bacillota; class Bacilli; order Caryophanales; family Paenibacillaceae; genus Paenibacillus; species Paenibacillus antri. The sequence continues at coordinate 90,436 of NZ_VCIW01000002.1, forward strand.
TCGATCGGCGTCATCTTCACCGCGATGTTTTCGATCGGCGTCGTGTTGGTCAGCTTGTACGCCGATCAAGTGGACCTCGACCTCGATTGCGTCTTGTTCGGCGAAATCAATTACGTGCCTTGGACGAAGCTGGAGCTGTTCGGCGTCGATATCGGCCCGAAGTCGCTCTGGGCGCTCGGCCTCGCGCTGCTCCTGATCGTCGGCTGCATCGGAGCGTTCTACAAGCAATTCAAGCTGTGCGCCTTCGATCCGTTCATGGCGGCGGCGGTCGGCATTCCGGCGGCGCTGTTCCATTACGCGCTGATGGGCCTCGTCAGCGTGACGACGGTCGCCTCCTTCGAGAGCGTCGGCGCGATTCTCGTGCTCGGCATGATCGTCATCCCGCCGGCCAGCGCGTACCTGATGACGGAGAAGCTGTCGACGATGATTTTCTATGCGATTCTGTACGGCGTCGCCAGCGTCCTGCTCGGCTATTCCGTGGCCGCGTGGCTCGAGTCGTCCATCACCGGCACGATGGTGGCCGTCGCCGGCGTATTGTTCGTCTTGACGCTGCTGCTGTCGCCGACTCACGGACTGCTTTGGAAAACGAGACGCACGAAGCGGGCGACCGGCGCCGCGTAACTTGCCGCAAACCGAACAGGGCTGCTTCGGAAAGTCGATCGCGACTTTCGAAGCAGCCCTGTTTATGCGGAAATCGCGATTACGGCGCGATCGTGTGCAGTCGCAGCGGAAGTTTGACGCGGAACGACAGCACATGATCCGCTTCGGTTTCAACGTCGAGCTGTCCGCGGTAATGGCCGACCCGCTCTTTCACGATCGACAGGCCGAGGCCGGAATGTACGCCCTTCTTCTTCGTCGTGAAGCCGCTGCGGAACATGTTCGCCTTCTGCTCTTCGGTGACGGAGTAGGCCGGATTCGAGACGGATAAATAGAAGTGGTGTTCGTCCGTCCAACCGGAGATCTCGACCCAACGGTCCTCCGGAGCTCGGTTCAGCACCTCCTCCAACGCGTTGTCGAGCAGATTGCCGGCGATCTTCACGAAGTCGACGGAGGCGACGCCGTCGCCGATTCGATCCATCCCTTCGAACGAATAACGAAAATCGATCTTCCGATCGAGCGCGTACACCATCTTCGACTTGATAAGCGCGGCGAGCGCCGGGTGGCCGATCTGGATGAGATCGTTGATTTCGACGATCTCGCCGACGAGCTCGGACACGTATCGATCGAGCTCGTCGAACTTTTTCCGCCGAACGAAAGCCTGGATGACCTGAACATGGTTCAAGAAGTCGTGACGCTGCCCGCGGATGGTCGTAAACAAATTGTCGATCTCATCGACGTACGTCTCCTGGGTGTTCAGGATTTCCCGGTTTTTCACGGCGATGATCGAGCGGATCGTCACGATCAGAATGACTACGCTGACGAGCGACGTCGCTACAAGCGTATATGAGGCAGCGAACGGATGACTGTCCATCACGTAATAAAACACGACCGACGAAATGAAGATGTTTCCGGAGAACAAGAGGACGAGGGAAAATAACAATCGATTCTGCTTCTGATGGAAGAAGAGGCGGATCGCTTTCCCCGGCGATAATCGAGATCTGCGCAGCAGCGCCGCGACGAGCGCGACGAACGCATTGCCTAAAATCAAGTACGGAACGACGGCGCGAGGATCGTCCGCAAGCTCGGACTGCCGCGCGAGACCGAGCGTGATGGCCGCGAACGCCGTCGTAATCTCCAATCCGATATATAGGATCGCGAGGGTGAAGGCCATGATCGCTCGATCCCGCCATGGGATCTCTCGAAACATGTACATTAAGAGCGCTGTAATCAGGACCTGACTGATCGGGCGGACGGTTTCCGGCAGCAACAGAACGATCATAAAGAGAATCGCGCTCGCCGCGGCGAACTGCGCGATGCGAAGCCGAGGGCGCTCCACTCGGATGTCCCAGAAGATCAATGTAAAAAAGAGGCCTGCGGCAGACTGCGGAATCGTAGAAAAAATACCGATCTCAAGACTCATTAAAATCTTGTCCAGCATATCGAAACACCCACATGAAATATGTCGTAATATGTCGAAAATGACACCTATCATTACTTTACCTTTTTTTATTCCGATTGCCTACCTTTTTTTTGGCATTCGACTCGTCTTCGGCTACAATGGAACGGAATCGACTGACCGCGCAAGGGAGCGAGAAAGCATGGGGAAATCTTACAAGCTGTTGGCGCTCGACATGGACGGGACGCTGTTGAACGAGAAGAGCGAAATCAGCGGGGAAAACGAACGGTGGATTCGCGAGGCGATCGCCGAAGGGATCGTCGTCTGCTTCGCCACGGGACGGGGATACCCGAGCGCGCTGCCGTATGCGGAGCAGCTCGGTCTCGCGTCGCCGATGGTGCTCGTGAACGGGGGAGAAGTGTGGGCTTCGCCGAAGGAGCTTCGCTCCCGGCATACGATGCCGGCGTCCGAAGTGGCCGCGCTTCGGGACATCGCGCTGCGATACGACACTTGGTACTGGGGGTACAGCGTAGAGCGGGTGTATAACCGAAACGATTGGATCGACGATCCGTATCGTACGGAGTGGTTGAAGTTCGGATATTATACGGAAGACGCGTCGGCGCTCGCGTCCGTCGCGGAAGCGATTCGAGGCGTCGGAACGTTCGAGACGACGAACTCGCATCCGAGCAACATCGAGCTGAATCCGCTCGGCGTGTCGAAGGCCTCGGGCCTTCGACAAGTGTGCGAGATGCTCGGCATCGGCATGCACGAGATCGTCGCCTGCGGGGACAGCTTGAACGACGTCGCGATGATCCGCGAGGCGGGCCTCGGCGTGGCGATGGGGAACGCGCAGGACGCGGTGAAGAAGATCGCCGACGAAGTGACGCTGACGAACAACGAAGACGGCGTCGCGCACGTCATCCGAACCTTCATGCTGTAACCTGGAAAGGGGAAGGCGAAGATGGACATACTGGGATGGTCGTTAGTCGTCGTTTTGTTCCTCGTCGGCATGGCGGGGGCGGTGTACCCGGTGCTGCCGGGCGCGCTCGCGATTTACGGGGCGTTCTTCGTGTACGGCTTCTTCTTCGGCTGGTCGGAGTTCGGGTTTTGGTTCTGGACGATCCAGACGATCGTCGTCATCGTCATTACGGTGGCGGACTATGCCGTCGGCGCGCTCGGGGTGAAGAAGTTCGGCGGAGGGCGGGCCTCCGTCTGGGGCAGCACGATCGGCCTGATCGTCGGACCGTTCGTCATTCCGGCGTTCGGCCTTCTGATCGGTCCGTTCCTCGGCGCGGTGCTCGGGGAGCTGCTCGTCGGGACGAAGCCGCTGCCCGCGATGAAGGCGGGGGTCGGCGCGCTGGTCGGCTTGTTCACGAGCACCGTCGCGAAGTTCGTCCTTCAGGCGGCCATGATTGTTGTGTTTGTCGTGTGGATCATTTAATCTAGTATCAAGTAAATTTCTGGGCAAAGGTGGCTTTCTTCGTGAGCATTCGAGTAACGGTATGGAACGAGAACAGACACGAGTTCAAGAACGAAAAAGTGAGAAGCATCTATCCGAACGGCATCCACGGCGCGATCGCCGAAGGCATCGCGGAGAACGGCTTGGAGATCCGCACGGCGTGGCTGGACCAGCCGGAGCACGGCTTGACCGAAGCGGTATTGGCCGATACGGACGTCTTGATCTGGTGGGGCCATATGGCGCACGGGGAAGTACAGGACGACATCGTCGACCGCGTACATAAGCGCGTATTGGAAGGCATGGGACTGATCGTGCTGCACTCCGGCCATTTCTCGAAAATTTTCAAGAAGCTGATGGGAACGACTTGCGATTTGAAGTGGCGCGAAGCGGCCGACAAGGAACGGATTTGGGTCGTCGATCCGTCGCACCCGATCGCGGAAGGACTCGGCGCCTACATCGAGCTGCCGGCGGAAGAGATGTACGGCGAGCACTTCGACATTCCGGCGCCGGACGAACTCGTCTTCGTCTCGTGGTTCACGGGCGGCGAAGTGTTCCGCAGCGGCTGCACGTACCGGCGCGGTCAAGGCAAAGTGTTTTACTTCCGCCCGGGACACGAGACGTACCCGACGTATCATAACGAAGAAGTGCTGCGCGTCATCCGCAACGGCGTTCGCTGGGCGGCGCCCGTCCACGGCGCGAAGCCGGTGTACGGCAACGCGAAGCCGCTCGAGCCGGTAGGTCCGAAGGAATAACGAGAAATCCATTCAACATGCAAGGCGAAACGGGCGGCCCTGTGGGGCCGTCGTTTTGCGTTCAGGGAAACGAGGCGTTGAAGGTTGAGCGGGAAGATGTTGTTGAGAGGGACGTTGATTTTGGCCGGAGCGGCGCTCGTCGCGCGCGTCCTCGGCGTCGTGCAGCGCATTCCGCTGCAGCGGCTGTTGGACGACGCGGGGATGTCGACGTACGTGACGTCGTACAACGTGTACATGTGGCTGCTCGTGTTGGCGACGGCCGGGTTTCCGAGCGCGATCGCGAAGCTGGTGTCCGAGAAGTACGCGCTCGGCCGACCGGAGGAGGGAGAGGCGATCCGCCGGGCGGCGAATCGGTATGCGCTCGTCGCGGGCGTCGGCGCCGCGGCGCTCGTGTTCGCGCTTGCTCCGGCGCTCGCCGCGGTGAATAAGGATCCGAACGCGACGCTCGCGATTCGGGCGCTGGCGCCGGCCCTGATTTTGTTCCCATGGATCGCGGTGGAGCGGGGATATTTCCAAGGGCGGCAGCGGATGGGGGCGAACGGGCTGTCCCAAATCTGGGAGCAGATTTTACGCGTCGTCACTTCGATCGTCTTGGCCTATTTCTTATTGGAGCTCGGCTATGGCATCGTATGGGCGTCCGCCGGGGCGTCGTTCGGCGGCGTGCTCGGCGCCGTCGCGGCGGCGGCCGTCATGCTGTATTACGGCGCGAAGCTGCGCCGCGAGCCCGCTCCGGCGCGGGCGGCGGCCGCCGGCGACGGGGGCGCCGTCGTCGCCGTCTCGGCGCCCGGCGTTCCGGAGGCCGGGCTGACGGCGGATTCGGCGGTCGCAAGCGCGGACGCTTCTTCGTTCCGCTCGATCTTCCGGGCGATTCTGAAGCTGTCGATCCCGGTGTCGATAACGGCGCTGGCGGTGCCGACCATCTATCTTATCGACTCGCTCGCGACGAAGCCGCTGCTCATCGCAGAGTACGGGGATGCGCTCGCGCAAGAGATGCAGGGCTGGCTGACGAGCCGAGCGCAGTCGCTCGCGGGCATTCCGGTCATCTTCGCGATCGCGCTGAGCCAGTCGATTATGCCGATCATCTCGGCCGCTTTCGTCCGGAGGGATACGCCCGAGGTCGAACGGCAGACGTCGCTGGCGCTGCGGATGACTTACCTTTCCGGCGTCCCGGCGGTCGTCGTCATGGCGACGTCGGCGTTTCCGCTCAACACGTTCCTCTTCAAAGATGCCGAAGGGTCCTGGGTGATCGTGGCGATGGTGTGCTCCGTCCTGTTCCAGGTGTTGATGATGATCTCCGGATCGATTCTGCTCGGGATCGGGCGGCCGGAGCTGCCGATGAAGCATATCGCCGTCGGCATCGTCGTCAAGCTGGCGCTGTCGCTTGCGCTCGCGCCGCTCATCGGGATTTACGGCGTCGTCGCGGGCACGGCGCTCTGCTTCGCCGTTACGATGGCGCTGAACCTGCGATCGCTTCGGAAGCTCATCCGTTACGAGGCGTTCGGCCGCCGGGCGGCGCCGTTCGCCGCGACGGTCGCCCTGCAGGCGTCGATCGGCGCGGCCGTCGGCTGGGCCGTATACACGTACGTCCATCCGTTCGGCGTTACGTTCTGGGACGCCATGCTGCAGACGTTGCTCGCGGCGGGGACGACCGCGGCGCTGTACCCGGTGCTGCTGCTGCGCACCGGTGCGTTCGTCGCGGCGGACGCCGAAGGGCTGCCGCCGAAGGCGCGCAAGCTGTGGGACCGCGCCGCCCCGGCGCTTCGGAAGCTGCGCCTCGTCCGCTAGCGCAGCGCCGCGTTCGCGAGCGCGGCGAGCTCGAGCTTGTTCAGGCCGTAGCACGCTTCGGCGCCCATCTCGAACGGCGGCTTCGCCCGCGCGTCCGTCAAATACGCGCACGCCTCCCCGGCGTCGCGCAACCAATCGTACCGCTCCGGCTCCCGGAGCGGTCTTCTTTTCCACGCGGCTTCGAGACGCGGACTGTAGAAGCGCTCGGCGCCGGGGCGCAGCTTCGGGCCGTCGAGGCGCGCTTCGTACGCGCCGCCGGGCGGACGGGCTCGAAGAGGCGCGAACAGCTCCGGCCAATAATCCGCCCGCGAGCCGGTATGCGGCGTCTTCGAAGCGAACGCCTCCGCCCCGTCGGCGACGGCCTGGATGCCGAACAGCATCGCGTACAGCGTCTTGCCGACCTCGATCCGCTCCGCGAGGTCGCCGAAATTTTCCAAGATGAGCCCCGCCAGCCGCTGTCGTCCTTCGCCGTCCCGGCCGCCGTAAGGGAAGTACACCTGATTGAGCTGCAGCGCCGCCTGCGCTTGGAACGGCAGCGACGACAGCACCTGCTCCTGCACCTTGGGGTCGCGAACGATGCGGCCTTCGATGTAATGCTGCTCGTTCACGATGAGCGCCGTCGTGAGCAGCGCCGAATCGCGCGTCTCCCAAAACCGCTCCCATACCGGCTGCATGAAGCGGGACACGCCGAGGGCGGGCAGCAGCGAGAAGCGGGGCACGCCGCGCTTCCGGCACTCCTCGTACAGGAGCAACTGGGGGAACGCGTCGCCGAAGATGAACGAATTGGCGTCCTCCAGCATGTCGAACAGCCGGCCGCGCGTCGCCGTCGCAAGAAGGCGAGGCAGCAGCTCGCCTTGCAGATCGGTCATGTTCCAGCCGCCGTTGCGGGACACCATATGGGCGAGGAACGCCCAGTGCACCTCGGGGCGCCGGATGTAAAATTCTCGGTATGCGTTCGTCCGCGTCACGTTGTCCCGATTGCGTTCCCGCGTCTCGTTCCGGATCCGCTCGACGAGCCGGGCCGCCTCGCCGTCCAGCGTGGTCGTCGCGGGCGGCCGCTCTAACGCGCGCCGGACCCGCTCGCGCTCCTTCGGATCGACGCGAATGACGGCGTCGGCGGCGTGGGCGGCGGGCGAACCGCTCTCCGTCTCCGCGGCGCCGGCGCCGAACCAGGCGGTCATTCGCCGCAGCAGCGTCTTCCATAACGCTTCTTCTCGCGTTCGCATGTTCGCTCGCCTCCTGCTACAGTGTATCCATCGGCGCGGCGCGACATGAACTTTTTCCAGGGGGACGAGGGTTTTGTCATGCATTTTCCTTAGGAACGAGCTATAATCATAGATAGGGTTTTGGGAGAAACCGGGAACTCGATAGGGGGAATGGATCGTGATACGGATCGGGAAACGCGGACTATTATCGATCGCGGCCGCAGGCTCGATGCTCGGCTTGATCGGCTGCGAAGCGGTCGGCGGCGTCGACGTGAATCGGGCGGTCGCCGACATGCTCGACGTGAAGTCGTCGGAAGGCACGTTATCGCTCGCATGGGAGATCGAAGCGGAGTCGAAAGGGAACGCGGAGGCGGACCGGCTCGCGGACGTATTCGGCAGCGGCGCGATCGTCGTGACGGAGCTGCTGCAAGAGGGGCAAGGAACGGCTTCGATGGAAGGAACGATCGAACTGTCGAAAGGCGACATTCCGTTCCGCATGTTCGTGGACGAAGCGTCGATGGTGCTCGACGTCGAAGGCGCGAAGCAGCCGTTCGAGCTGGAGCTGAACGGATTCGCGGGAGCGGGCGCGAGCGGCATGCTCGGCGGCGACATGCTGCCTGGGGCATTATCCGGGGAAGCCGGACAGACCGCGGTATCGGAAATCGTTACGTACATCCTCGGCCATGTGCCGAATCCGGAACGCACGAAGCTCGGATCGACGACGGCGACGATCGACGGGCAGTCGAAGTCGCTCGCGACCGTTACGGCGGAAGTCGGCTTCGAAGAGCTGACGGAGCTCGTCTCGACGGCGGTATCCGCGATGCTCGAGGACGAGGCGGGGCTGAAGGCGTTCATCGGAACGTTGTACGACGCATTGAAGCCGTCGCTTACGGAGATGGCGAAGGAGAGCGCGGATCCGATTCTGAAGATCGCGCTGAACAATAAAGCGCTGGCCGTGGAGTTCTTGTACGGTCAGGTCGCGGCGGCGCTCGAAGGCTTCGCGGCCGAACTGGAAGCGGACGGCGCGCTCGGCTCCGACCTGACGCCGGAGAGCGGGGCGACGCTCGCGTTGCTGCTCGACGGGGCGAAGCCGGCCGGCTTGGACGTAGGCCTCTATCTCGAGCCGGCGACGGATGCCGCCGACGGAGTCGGCGCGATTCGCATCGACGTCGAGAGCCGGTGGTGGAACGCGAACGGCGCGGTGAAGGCGAAGACGATCGAAGGGACGGCGGCGCCGTTCCCGACCGAGGTCAAACCGCGCGAGCGGCTCGCCAACGTCGAAAGCGGCTCCCTGTTGTACGATATCTTGAAGAACGATCTCCGGATTACGCGCCATTCGTTCGATATGATCATGGGCGCGAACGCGAGCGTACCGGACGGCGTTTCGCCATATATTAAAGGAGCGGGAACGACGATGGTACCGGTCCGGTACGTCAGCGAGCAGCTGGACGCGAAGGTGGCGTGGGACGGCGCGACGTCGACGATTACGATCAAGGACGACGTCGACGGGGTCACGATCGTCATGAAGGTCGGCTCCAAGTCGGCTACCGTGAACGGCGTCGCTCAGTCGCTGCCCGAAGCGCCGGAGATCGTCGCGTCGACGAACTCGACGTTCGTGCCGATCGGATTCATCACGGTGGCGCTCGGCGGGGAGAAGGGCTGGGACCCGGCATCGGGTACCGTAACCATTACGAAGGAGTTTTGATCGATATGTTGAAGAAACTCGAAAGCGTCGCGGCGTTCGACGAGACTATAGCGTCCTCGAAGCCGACGGTGGCGCTGTTCAAGGCGGATTGGTGCAAGGATTGCGTCTATATCGACCCGTTCATGCCGGACGTGGCCGAGAAGTACGCGGACAAAATCACGTTCCTCGTCGTCGACCGGGATGCGTTCCCGGAGCTCGGGGAGCGGTATAACATTCTCGGCATTCCGAGCTTCGTCGCGTTCCGCGAAGGGCGCGAGACGATCACGTTCATCAGCAAGCTGCGGAAGACGCGCGAAGAGATCGAAGGCTTCCTCGATCGCGTCGTGCAGGTGTCCGACGAGCTGGCGAGCTCCGGCCGATAAGAGCCGGCTCCCGCGGCAGGAAGACCGTCCTCGAGGGCTTTATGCCCTTGAGGGCGGTTTTTTTATCCCTTTCGTTGAGGGAGGAGGCGCGCTTGTTCCCGGGCTCCTTCTCCTGGGTTGACCATCGCTCGGCTGAACGGTTGCGGGAAACTTCCGCCATGGGTCATGCCGCTTCGGAGTTCCTATAATGCATACGCTCGGACTCAAAGGACGCCGTCAAGCGTATTTCTTAATCCGAAGGAAGGAGCGCAATAGGGATCATGGGCGTTCTTTCTTTCGAGCGCCGTCCGGGAGTTCATACAATGTTCAGAGTCGGAAAATGGCGTTTCGCCTGTCGAACCGATATAATTGGCAGTGATAAAACTCAAAGCGGAACGCTTTGCCAATCTTCTTAATACGGGAGTTATGCATAATGAAAAAAGGTGGAAGCGCGGTTCGCGCGCTCGCGCTCGCGGCGTGTATCGGGATGTTTCTCGTGTTGTTGATGGGCGCCACGGTGACGCAGACGGAGTCCGGCCGCGGCTGCGGCGACGACTGGCCGCTGTGCAACGGCAAATTCGTGCCGGATTATACGATTACGTCGATTATCGAATACAGCCATCGGGTCGTCAGCGGCGTCGTCGGGCTGCTGATCCTGGCTGCGGCGATCGCGGTGTTCCTTCGCGTCCCTCGCCGCGCTCCGAGACTATATTCGGCAGGAGCGCTTTTCTTCACGGTGCTGCAAGCCGGACTCGGCGCCGCGCAGGTCATGAATCCGCAGTCCGACGCGATTCTCGCCCTGCACTTCGGTATTTCGCTGCTCGCCTTCACGCTTACGCTGCTGACGGTCACGTCGGTAAGAGCATACTTTAGAGGCGACCGATCGATCGAAGCGGGCAAGCCGGTGACCGGCGGGTTTCGTCTCGCGGTATGGTTGACGACACTGTACTCGTACGTCGTCGTCTATACGGGGGCGTACACGAGCCACACCGACTCGGGCGGCGGCTGCGCGGGGTTCCCGCTGTGCAACGGACAAGTCGTCCCGTCCGCGCTCGAAGGGGCGACGGCGGTCGCGTTCGTCCACCGGACCGCCGCTTACCTGTTGTTCGCGGTCGTCCTCGCGCTCGCGCTGTACACCTGGCGGACGTACGCGTCGCGGCGGGACATCTCGAACGGCGCGATGTGGTCGCTCGTCCTCGTCGTCGCGCAAGTGCTTAGCGGCGGCCTGCTAATGGCACTGTCGGGCACGAACAGCTATGTGCTCGGGACGTTGCTGCATACGATGATCATATCGGTGTTGTTCGCGGTGTTGAGCTACTTAAGCATTACGGTTTGGGAAGCCGGACGGGCGGATCGGCGCTGACGCCGGACGCCCCCCGGGTATCACGTTGCGGAAGGGGAGAACGGGAAGAGCATGCTTCGGAAAATGTGCGACGAACCGCCAAGAACCGACGACGCCCAAATGCGGAACATTCTCGCGCTGACGAACGAGCTGGCGGTCAAATACGGCAAGCTCCGCGACGGGGAACAGGCCGGACGGGCGCAGACGCTGGTCGCTTGGATGAAGAGCCTCGCTTCGTCGTTCGACGAGCTGGAGCAAAGCGTGCATTGCGCGATCCAGTTCGCCGGGCGGGTGCAACACGATTTCATGGAAGAGATGGGTCCGGAGGAGCGGGCGGATTTCCGCAGGCATCTATATTTCTATAAGAACGCGTTCATCCGCGTCTTCTCGGTGTTGGACAAGCTCGGCTCGTTCATGAACGACGTCTTCGGACTTCATGCGGAGCGGGTGAAGGAGCGGTATTCGTATTTTACGGTGCTTCGGTGCATGCGCGAAGCGCGCGCCGAGCCCGAGCTGCTTCGGCGGCTCGACGACACGCGGAACAAATACCGCGAGCCGGTCCAGGATCTTCGGTTGATGCGGAACCACGAGGTGCACGCGATCAACACGGAGCTGCTCGACGAAGACGGGCGGCTGCGGCTTCGTCCGCGCGACCCGCGGACGCCGATCGAGGATTTGCGCCGCAACGTGGCGATGCTCCAAGCGGGCTACGCAATGGCCGGCGAATCGCTGCACGCGGTGCTGCAGTACTGCAATAAGCGCGCATAAGCGAGCCGCGTTACCACCTTATCTCCGCGGGAGGGGATCGTGAATGGAATCGCGAACGGGGAAGCCGCTCGCAGGCAGGACGGCGCTCGTCACGGGGAGCGCCCGGGGACTTGGGCGCATGACGGCGCTAGAGCTCGCGGCGCTCGGCTGCAACGTCGCCGTCAACTATGTCCGAAGCGAGGCGGACGCGGCGGAGCTCGTCGAACGGCTTCGCGCGGCGGGCGTGCGCGCGGCCGCGATTCGCGCCGACGTGGCCGACCCGGCGGCGCCGAAGCGGCTCGTGGCCGACGTCGAGCGCGAGCTGGGCGCCGGCGTCGACATCCTCGTGAACAATGCCGGGCCGTTCATCCGGGAGCGCCGGCGCTTCGCGGAATACGCGGAGGATGAAGCCGAGGCGCTCATGCAGGGCAATCTGCTCGGCCCGATGCGGCTCGATCGGCTCGTCATCCCTGGCATGCGGGAACGCCGGTGGGGACGCATCGTGCACTTCGGCTTCGGCCGGGCCGGCGAAGCGAGAGGATGGCCACACCGAGCGGCTTACGCCGCGGCGAAGGTCGGTCTCGTCTCTCTGACGAAGACGCTCGCCGTCGAGGAGGCGGCTTCCGGCATTACGGTGAACATGGTATGTCCGGGAGACATTCGCGGCGAGCATAAGGAGATGGGCATCGAGGACGTCCGAGGGCTCGCCGATCCGGAATCGCCGGGGCAGCGTCCGGGGGCGGGAGAAGACGTCGCGCGCGTCGTGGCGTTCCTGTGCGATCCGGCGTCGGATTACGTAACCGGCAACGTGATCGAGGTGACCGGAGGCTTCGATCCGATCCGCAACTACATCCCGCAAGGATAAGCGGCTTCGCCGTCCTTATCGTTAACGAAAAAAAACCTGACGCGCCGGGAGGGCCGTCAGGTTTTCTTGATATAAGATCGGGTTAAAATACTTGCATAACTTCCTTGACGCCTTCGATCTCTTCCGTAAGAGCGCGCTCGATGCCCGCCTTCAACGTGATCGTCGAGCTCGGGCAGCTGCCGCAAGCGCCCATCAAACGAAGCTTCACGATGCCGTCCTCGATTTCTACGAGTTCTACGTCACCGCCGTCGCGCTGCAGGAACGGACGCAATTTATCCAACACCTCGAGCACTTCGTCGTACATTTTTTCATCGGTGTTCGTCGTCATTGAAATCATCTCCTTTTCCTCCTATATTATATTACAAAACGCAAGAAAGTTAAACGGAGCGTGCCCTCATATGAATCGTTTGGTCGAATTTTGCACGAACAACATGCATCACGGGACGGATACGATCTTGCGCCGGCTCGAAGAAGAGCGGCCCGACGTCGAGACGATCGAATACGGCTGTCTCGGCAACTGCGGCATGTGTTACCTGGAGCCGTACGTTCTGGTCGACGGGGAGATCGTCGCGGCCGAAACCGCCGAAGCGCTCTACGAGAAAATCGTCCAAAAATTAAACGAAGCGGCGATCGACCCGTTCGCCGACCTTCCGCTCGATTAATTTACCCGATATGCACCTTGGACATCCAGAGCACGCCGCTCTTCAGGAGGCGCGGCACGCGGCCCATCAACGTCGTGCGGCCCATGACGCCGAAGCCGGCCTTCTTGCCGAGCGAGCCGAGAACGCCCTTCAGCTTGATCTGCTTCAGCCGTACGTTTCCTTCCCCGCGCAGGCGGGCATGGATAATCTCGGCTACCTGCTTGCCTTGCGCTTCCGCGGCTTGTCCGCTCGGCGCGAACGGCAGGCTCGCGCAATCGCCGACGACGAACACGCTGTCGTCTTCGGGCAAATAATAATGCTCGGTCAGCAGCATACGCCCGATGTTATCCTTGGCGCCCGGCAGCCGCTGCACGATCGGACTCGGCTGGATGCCGGCGGTCCATACGGTAACGTCCGTCTCGATGACGGCGTCCCGGTCGTAGAGGACGCCTTGCTCGAGGCGAGAGATGGCTACATGGCCCCGCATCTCCACGTCGTGCTCGAGGAACCAGGAACGGACGTAGTCCTGCGCCTTGCCGGGGAACGCCGACAGCACGCTCGGTCCGCGGTCGAGGATGCGGATGTTCAGATCCGGGCGGCTTTCCCGCAGCTCGGCCGCGACTTCGACGCCGCTGAGGCCCCCGCCGACGATCGACACTTGGCCGTACGGCTTCACGTCATTGATCTGTTGATACGTTCTCCGGCTCGACGAGAACGTCTGAATGCTGCACGAGAACTGCTCCGCGCCGGGGATGCCGTGATACTTATCGACGCAGCCGAGGGCGATGACCAAGAGATCGTATTCGATCGGGTCGTCGTTCTCCATCAATACGCGTTTCGCTTCGAGATCGACGGCGAGCACTTCGCCGTACTTCATCAAGAGGCGGGGATCGACGGGGAAGGCGACGCGAAGCGCGAGATCCGAGACGGTTCCCGCCGCGAGGGCGTAATATTCCGTCTTCAACCCTTGGAAGGGCATGCGGTCGATCAACGTCAGGCGGCAATCGTCCGGGAGACGGTCCTGCAGCAATTCGGAGGCGACGGTGAATCCGCCGTAGCCTCCGCCGAGAATAACGATATTTCGCATGAATGGGTTCCTTTCTTGACCGTAACGCGGACACTTGAATATCTATAGTTTTCGACGATACCCGGATTAATACACTTTGATTTCGTTGTAAAACGTATCCCGTTCCACGGCCGTACGGCCGGCGCCTTGGATGAGCCAGACGAGCTCTTCGCGGGTAAGGCCTTCGGCGGACGTCGCGCCCGCGGCGTGGCTGATGCGTTCCTTCACGAGCGTGCCGTGCACGTCGGAAGCGCCGAACGTGAGCGCCATCTGGGTCAGCTGCGTACCGATGTTAATGAAATACGCCTTGATATGCGGGAAGTTGTCGAGCATGAGACGCGAAATCGCGATCATGCGCATATCCTCGAACGCGGACGTGCGACGCTTGATACCGGCGCTGCGCGACTTCGGCTGCACCGCAAGCGGGATGAACACCATAAAGCCGTTCGTCTCGTCCTGCAGCTCGCGCAGATACGCCATATGCTGCATCCGCTCTTCGATCGTCTCGATCGAGCCGTACAGCATCGTGGCGTGCGTCTTCATGCCGATCTTGTGCGCGGAGCGGTGCACCTCGAGCCACTGGTCGGTCGTCGCCTTGTCGACGGACATCTTCTTGCGATAGCGCTCGGATAAAATTTCCGCGCCGCCGCCCGTCAGCGTGCCGAGGCCCGCTTCCTTCAGCGTCAGGAGCACGTCCGTGAAGCTCATGCCGCTCAGTCTCGAGAAGAACTCGATCTCCGCCCCGGTGTACGCCTTCACCGTCACGTCCGGGAAGCGGGCTTTGAGCGCGCGCACGGAATCGACGTAATACTGGAACGGTACCGTGTTGTTATGGCCGCCGGTAATGTGGAACTCGCGAACGCCCGGGTGGTAGTGCTGTTCCGCGAAGGCGATCACTTCCTCCGGCGAGAGCGTGAAGGCCCCGTCCTCGCCGGGGTCGCGGCGATAGTTGCAGAACGCGCAATGCGCTTCGCACACGTTGGTGAAGTAGAGAGTCATGTTTTCGATGAAATACACCTTGTTGCCGTTCTTGCGCTGGTTGACCTGATTCGCCAGTTGACCTAAGGTCAATATGTCGTTCGTTTCATATAAGTAGAGGCCGTCCTCGATGGACAGCCGTACGCCGTTCTGCACTTTCTCCGCGATCGCGGCCATGCGCTTGTCCATACCCGCAACGAGCGTGCTCATGGGTTGATTCCTCCTTATGTCCGCACTCTAGCAAAGCTCAATCTATTATAAACCTGTTGATACGACCCGGCAATATCGAGAAGCGGGAAACGGGATTAATATGTGACATTTTTCACAAATTTGTACTTCCCTTGAGCGCTCGGGTTCGGAGTTGTATACTATAAGGAAGGAGGTGCTTTCCAATGATCGACATTTCCGAATTGGCTTCGGAGAAGATCAAGCAATTGATGGCTGCGGACGGAATGACGGACGCGTATTTGCGCTTAGGCGTGAAGACGGGCGGCTGCAGCGGATTCACATACGGCATGGGCATCGACGAAGAGGTGACCGAAGCCGACGACACGCTCGAGCTGAACGGCTTGAAGGTCGTCATGGAGAAGGACAGCGTCAAGTATTTGCGCGGCCTGCAGATCGACTACAAGGAGTCGGCGATGGGCGGCGGGTTCACGATTAATAATCCGAACGCGATCGCGACGTGCGGCTGCGGCTCGAGCTTCCGGACGAAGGAAGAGGCGGGCGTGCCTGGCGAGTGCTAATCGGAAAACCTTCGGCGTAGTATCAACGTTTTTTATCGGTAACATGCACGATGACCTATCCGTAAACCATCCGCCAGCCGACCGATGAATTATATCGGATGATTGCGGATTGTGTCGAAAAACTTGCGGATTAACAATCGTGGTTATGCGCAATAACAATCCCGAAATAGGCGTTGAGGGATTGCGGATCACGGCCTTCGTGACGGTGGTTGCACGCAACTATACCGTTATGGAGGTCGTTTTTTATGGCGTTGAAAAAGCGTGAACGTCGCGTGAGTGGACGGTCGAACCACGTTGAATATCCGAAGTTAACGTTTGGGCAAGCGGTTGATTTCGTGGTAAGCGCGAAGAGGGCGGAGGGATTGCGGGATCGCTCCCTCGTCGATTACGTGAAGCATTACGGATACTTCACGAAATGGCTGTCGGAGGTACATCCGGAGATCCGGCATGTGGACGAAATTACCACGGGGATTATTCGGGATCACATCGCATACATGCGCCATGATGCGGTAAGGTACGACGGACATAAGTATATCAACGCGGAGAATCAACGAGTCGGATTATCGGATACGACTGTGAATATTCGGCTCCGTACTTTAAAGGCGATATTTAACCAATTGGTACGCGACGAAATGATCGAGTCGAATCCGTTTGATAACGTTAAGTTAATCCGCCAGGACGTCGATTTAACAAACGCCTTAACGGACGATGAGGTAAAGGCGATATTGGCGCAACCGAATCAACGGGACTTCGTTGGATTCCGGGATTTCGTGGCGATTAACCTCATGTTAGACTCCGGTATGCGTGTATCGGAAATGTTAAGTTTACGGGCGGCCGACATCGATTTTCAGACGAGATTTATTACGCTGCCTGGCGAACGGAATAAGAATCGCAAGCCACGGATGATACCGATCTCGACGTATTCCTCGAAACTGTTGTTGCAACTCATCGGCGAGAACAAGGAGCATTTCAGTACCGATCGGCTATTCCTCTCGTCATATGGCGAACCTGTCTCAGCGAATCATTTCAATAAGCGGTTGAAATACTACGGGGAGAAGGCTGGCGTCTCCGGGAAGAAGATGACCGCGCACGTATACCGTCACACATGGGCGAAGGGTATGGTCCTTAATGGCGCCGATCCGTTTACAATCCAGAAGATGGGCGGATGGTCTGATATCCGAACTATGCGCCGCTACATTCAGATGGATACGGCCGAAATGCGCGCGAGCCACGATAGTTATTCGCCGATAAATAAATTTGCGAAGAAAAGAATCTAACTTACCAAAAATCAGAGGCGCTTACGTGGGGATCAATCTCGCGGAGCGCTTTTATTATTTTTGAACGTGTAACAGATCGCGGGTTCTCAACGGTCCCATCACATAAGTCCGAAATTGAGTTTCTACTAATGCCTGTCCTCTTAACGAGCCACTCTTGAGAGATCCCCTTACGATCTAAGAACTTTCCTAAGTTTGATCTTTCCTTCATCCACGGGAACAACTGAATCCCCTCCTATATCTTTCAGTCTGGACAAACTATCAAAAATTAATTCGTAGTTTGTTAACGAAACTTGTAATTTTGGACAATCCGTCCCCCATATCGTTTATCAAGACCGGCGGAACCGACCGCGGAAACTACCGTCGGAACTCGGTCGAAGGGTCTCCGAATAGTACCGCAGCCTATTACCGGATATCGCGACGTATGTATCCGGTGCCGCGGAATGTACCAAACGCAGTCACAGCGCGGAATAAGGCGCGTACGATTCGGTTCCGCCGCGGACCAACTATCCTATCGGATATCCATCGGAGCCGGTGGCGCGGCATTGGTTCGGATTTGATGGCGAGGAGGTGGGGCGGATTGATACTCGAAATTTTCGGATTTACAGCGGCCGGCGGTCTGTTAACGTGGACGTATTTGGATCGCGCAGGCGTGTCGGATTCGGCGAAGATTCAGCGAATCGCGAACAATTGCGGAATCAACGTAAAGGAAGACGGAAAGGTTCGGACGATTCAATTGCTGAAGAAGCGGCGGATCTCCGGCGGAATGGAATATGTCTACCGGCTCCCGCTCGGATTATCGTTCGACGACGTCCGGGCGAAGCAAGCGCATCTCGAGGACGGGTTGAATCATAAGCGCGGCATTCTCGATCTCACCGTCGATGATTTGAAGACGATCCGGATCGGTGGCGATCTCATACCGCAGATAAAGACGTTGCTCGCCGGTAAGAAGCACCGGAAAGAGATCGTGATGGATTACGACGGTACGCTTCGGATACGAGTCTACGCGGCGCCTATGCCGTCTCTCGTCGCGTTTGACGACAGGACGATAGATGCGTGCGGGAAGGCCGGAGGATGGCTTATATGCGTCGGAGAGACGCGAGAGGGAACCGTGTTTCATGACTTCGATCAAATTCCGCACATGGTCGTCGCAGGCACGACGCGTTACGGTAAATCCGTCTTCCTGAAGAACGTCATAACGACGCTCGTCACAACGAAGGCGAAGGATGCCCGGTTCACGTTGCTCGATTTGAAGGGCGGGCTCGCCTTTAGCCGTTTCCGGGATCTCCGCCAGGTCGAGACGGTTGCGAAGGATGTCGATGAGAGCCTCGCTGCACTCACGAAGGTACACGAAGAGATAAAGCGGCGTCAGCGGGAATTCCTCGCCAAAGGGTACGAAGATATCACGGAGGCGAATTTGAAGCAACGCCATTTCATCGTAATCGACGAAGGGGCGGAGCTGGCGAGTGCCGGTGAAACGAATACGGAGTTGAAGCGGAAGAAAGCGCAATGCGAGCATATCGTCGCGGAGATCGCGCGGATCGGCGGCGGACTTGGGTACCGGTTGATCTATTGCACGCAATATCCGACGGCCGACACGTTACCGCGGCAAGCGAAGCAGAATTCGAATGCGCGCGTATGCTTCCGATTGGAGACCGACGTCGCCAGCCGCGTTGTACTCGACGAAACCGGGGCGGAGTCGCTTCCGCTCATCAAGGGCCGCGCGATCTACCGGACGGACCGGAAGCTCATCGTCCAGACGCCGTATATCGAGAATGCGTTCATCGACCGGACGATACGGCCGCACATCGTAATCAAAGCGAGAGAGGAGACGGCGCCGAATGTTGGAGAGCCAACGAAGGAAAATCGCGAGGCACGACGCTATACTCTCGACATTAGCTAAACTCGACTACGCCAACCGGAGCCAATTACAGCGGCTTCACGACCTCCGAAGCGATCGGAACGCACGGAAGGTGCTCGATGGGATGCGCGAGTTCATATCGTCATTTCGGAGTGACTCCGGAGAGAACGTATACCACCTGAACAAATCCGGCCGCGAGCGGGTGAATAGCGCAATCGTCCGGAACAAACTTTCGACATGCGGCCATTATCTCATGCGGAATGATGCGTACATCTACTACGGAGCGCCGGCGGACTGGAAGAACGAAGCGCGAATCAAGGCCGACGGGGAAGGGACATCGCATATCATCGTCGATAGTTATTTCATGTACGAGATGCGGCGCCACTTCCTCGAGGTCGACCATAAGCAGCACATGAGCAAGAACAAAGAGAAAATCGAGCGCTACAAACGCTTGAAGGCGACGGGCGTGTTCCAGGAGAAGCTCCGATACTTTCCGCGGCTTGTGTGGATCACGTTAACGGAAGCGCGCCGGAAGCAGCTCGCCGAATGGTGCGACGGTCTCGACGTTACGATTCATCTTTGGGACGAAATCCGATAAGGAGGGATTCGCATGGTAACGGTAACGATCGGAGCAAAGGGCGGAGTGCGTACGGAGGTATTTCGGAATGTTGCGACGTCGCAACTATTGCCGGCCGCAATCGGGAAGAATGCCGCCGTCATCGACCGCAAGCGCCTGAATGATCCGAAGGTGAAGCCGCTGCTCGAGTTCGGCGTACCGGCGGCGCTGCTTTGGCCGCTATTCAAACCGGTTAAGGCGTACGCGTTCTCCGCCCCCGTTGACGCTGTCGCAGCGATGGCAGTACCGGATGCGGTGAAATCGAAGATTCTGCACGCATTCGATCCGCTCATCGACCTTATCGTCGCATTGTCGTATCCGGTGGCTGGCGTGATTATTGCGGGAGGTTGCCTGTTCATTCTCTGCGGCGGACGTGAACAAGGGATGAAGATGCTTCAAAATGCAGCGATCGGGTACATCCTCGTGCAGCTTAGTCCGCTCATGTTGGATCTTTTGGTCGGGATCGGAGAAAATCTGTGACTTTGGAAGGGATTTCATGAGTTGCAATAGAATATTTATTAGTAAAAAATTCCTTTAACATTATTGGAGATGATTACCGGAATGTCAAATGAATTGGGGGAAGTAAAAGAAGCACCATCAACGGAGCATTTTGAGTACCACCATCCGGAGGCGAACTCAAAAGGAGGGGGACGCGTTCTTTCAATCATTGCGATTATTCTGGCGGGACTTTCGTTTATCGGTGCAGTTTTATCCGTTTCCTCGACACTTTCCTCGTTGGACTCACTGAAACAAGAGAACTTCGCATTGAGGAATGACGTGAACGTACTTAAAGACTACAACAGCAAGCTCCTCGAATATGTTGGTTTATTAAACTTGTCACATACCATGGAAGGAGGAATTGTGACCGACGACTTTGTTTTGGAGAAGGTCCTCTTCTTAGAAGATGCTAACGGGGATTTTCGAATCAGTATGGACATAAGCAATCAACCGACTATGGCGTTGTCATATAGTGGTCAGGGAAGTTACACGACGACGGATAGGGAACTGAAAGGAAAGATACTTGGGATTATTGAATCCGCCGGTAATTATTATACAAATAATAAACTCGACGGATCACCAAAATGGGAAGAAGCAACGGTTCATGTCACGGTTCAGAATTACGAACTCGGCACCTACTCCGCCGGGGAGTTCAAGTTAAAAGGCGAATAGTGAAAGACGCCACGTCCTAGAGGTTTAGGATAATGGCGTCTTTCTTCTCCTATCAGAAGCTATATCTCCGCATAAAACTTGCATACATTCCGCACATAATACGTTTGGTCCGTAAAGAACACCGTCGCATCATCGAATGAATATATCCGGCCGAGACCGATGTATTCGTTATCCTGGACGACGGTAACTTCCGTAAGCGACATCGAAGCCTTCCGGAAGTCACGATCGTTCCTTAATCTTTTCCGCGCCTTCATGAGTCCTCCTCAAAGATGATCAACCCTCAAATAGCTTTTCTATATCCATAGATTTTAGGAAGTTGTCAAGTTCCTGAGTGTCCAAGCTGTTTGTTTTTGCCCATTCAATCAAGTGTGTAGTTACGAATTGTAATGCACGTTCGGAAATATCCTTGAGCGCATCGAGAGCTTCTACCTCATTTAGAACTCCGTCACCAAGTTTGCAAACTTTGCTTAAGAACAAATTTGCAACAATGATGATGCCGGTAAAACCCCACAATTGCAAGTGTTCGTACCTAGTGCCCCCAACGAAAATCTTAAAAGTTGGCACCTTACCATTTGTTTCGCGTAATATACCCGTCCTGGCTTGGAAAGCTTGGAATGTCATATGAGTCCCATGTTCACTTAAGAAACCGTATATCGGATCAAAGTTCGGTTTACCTAATTGTTTTCTAATGCTTGAAGGAGAAAGGTGCTTGTTTTTATCATAATGAGTTCCGCTTTTCCAAATGTTTATCTTTTCCGGGAACTTCGTAAACAACTCCACTTTATCTAAAGTCTCCAAAACCGTTCGTAAATGGGCATTAGCTTGAAGGTAGTAATGGTGTTTGGCTAGATGGAGTGCCGCAAGGAGCTCATCAATACAATGGTAAAATAAGCTAAGAACCACGTATTTATTCTCACTAGCGGATCGCCGTTCACCAATATCTAACAAAAAGTCGGCAGCGTACTGTATTGTGTCTGAAATCATTTGTTGAGAAAGTGAGATGAATTCGTTCTTTTCATCGAATGGATTCTCAAGTGAACGAAGGAGATGTGGGGCGGATACATGTTCGCCTTTACTGGTTAGAATGTCCCGATAGGTCTTTCTAATGTTCGGCGAATCAGGTGAAACCTTTAGCTTTTCTAATACGCCGTTTAATAGATTCTCCGTCATATCGTCAACGTATTTTTTTGCATCGTCATCCATTTGATCATAATTGTCCTTTAACCATCGGTACGAGTCTTTCATTGCCTGATCGGCGGCTTCAACTGATTGAACGTCATGAAAGTAAGACCCGACCATGTCAATAGCCTGTCTTTTGGTTATCAACAAATCCACCCCATATTGGAGAGCTATTCTTTTTGATATTCCAGAATATCGCCGACTCCGTAGTTTTTACCGGTTAATTCGTTAAGAGTCACAATAATAACAGCAAGTGTCTCGAGATCGATTCGCTTTGTCTTATCGTCGCACAAATCGTATATCAAATTCGGACGCACTTTCGCCTCGCGCGCGAGTGCGTTTTTCGTGATTTTGCCTTCGTTTTGCTCAATAATTTCCCCGAGTTTAATGCGGATATTTGGCATTGGACAACACCTCTCCTGACAAACATTATACAACAAGCGATATTCATGTGGAAATAATTACTTGACGTTTAACGATAGGGCGTATAGAATAACGTTAAACGATAGACGTTAAACTATATGCGTTAAGGATGGTGTTATTCATGCAAATTCGATTCGCTCAATTCAACGGTCTCTTCCTCGTATCCCTCATCGGTTACAATCAGCGCTTAGTCACGCAGCCGCCCCGCTTCCGCAAGATCACCGGCATATCTCCGCGCACTGTCCTCGGTTGCATGGACGTATCCGCCGAAGTCGCCGTGGAAATCGGCTTCGTCTTACCGAAAGGGGTGAGCGGAAATGTTGATGTACGTCCCGAATCTGAACCGGTCCTCGTCGGCGCTTAATCGCCGTCGCCTTATCGCTCGAGTCCTCGGCGAACTCGCTGCCGAATTCCTACGCGCTATGATCGGAGGGGCATTACGATGAAAACTTCCGTCGATCGCATACGCTTTTACACGCGTAAGACCCGCGAGTATGTCTGCCGAAAAGGGCGCCGGAACCCTTACCGTCACGATCGGCTCATGCGCTACAAGTCGGAGATGTACCGGAGGTTCGACCGATGACCACGCGTAAGTTCAACCGGCGCCGCGCTTATTTCGTCGAAGGTGACGACGAAACCGGACTGACATTTGACGACGACGCTGTCGAAGAGACACTCGCGGAGTTCTGGCGCCGGGCGGAAAAGATTGGCCCGACGTGGACTCCTCCGGTCGTATACATCGGATCGTTTACCGGCGAGATGCGCGATCCCGACGACCATGTCTTCGGATGGTTTGTTTGTGGCGGCGTTGCGTATCCGGTACAGCGATCCATTCCGGATCTTTCGTTTCATGTTCCGTTAGATCCTCGATGATGTCTCGTCGCGCTGCAACGCGATATTGACGGAGAGGCGGTTCGGCCCCGGACTTATATTCGTTTTATCCGATCGATCCGGTGGTGCGACCGGCGGCAAACGGCGTATCATCGGGCAACATCCCGAAGTTTTGGCGGACTTCGGACGAGCTTTACGGCGGGTAGAGATTTCAAACTCTTACGGACGGCAATCCGAGTGGCAGCCCGCCGGTATCATCGCGGTGGCGTTAATCGAGTTTAGGCAGCTCGGTTAGCGCCTTCCTTTTGTTTATATAGGAATATACGTTCGTATAATCGATTGGTTTCGGTTGGGTTCCAAAATGGTGAAATTTTTTTGTGCGGTGTGCCAAACGGGATAGTACATCCGAATAATACAATAGCGTCAAAACCACGATGCGTAAGGCTTGCGTAGAGTTTCCGCAGGAATTTCGCACGCCATCAGATGAGCAGAATACGCCTATCCCAACGAGAGGAAGGCGACAACATGAGTACGAATGATCCGAAATCAATTCTCGAAGGCTATCCGCCCGTTTTAGACGTAAACCACGTCCGGGAGATATTCCGTATCGGGCGAGACTCCGCTTACCGATTAATGAAATCCGGTGAGTTTCGGGTGATACAGGCGGGGAAACAGCTCCGTGTTGCAAGATCGGTGCTCGAAGAATATTTGACGAGAGAAGAGTAACGGAAGGGGGAACGAACGACCGGCCGTCGTTATAAAAATACGGCGGCCAAGTGTACAAAATCCAATCGGGCCTTGTATATAACAATATCGGCGGAAAAGTGTGCGAATGTAGATTCACGGTCGTCATAACAGAGTAGATGTCCCAACGGGGAGGCGGCGCTGTGCAAATTAGACCCGCCGAAAGGAGCCGAAGACATGGTACAAGGTAGCGCACAGACTTACATAGTACATTCGCAAAGGATGGCGGGCTGGCTTATATACCGCGGCCAAAAGCTTATCAAAGTCGCTCAGAATAAAATGAGGCCGGGGTTCAATATCTTTGTCTTCGTTGATAGTACTCAGTTACGTAAGGATATGTCGGAGTATACACCAAGGGACGCGGTGTAAGAGGTATATAGGGCGGTGTATATATGGAGCCCCGCGAAACTCTTACGTATTATATAACGCTTTTTTTGGGGTGTTTGTGGCAGGCAAAACGAAAATAATTCAAAAAAGTTTTCGAAAGGACTCCCTATGTCCATTATTCCAAGCAAGAGAGGGAAGGAAGCGGCGGACCGTCTCTCCAAGCGTATCTATTTCGACGAACGGCGGACGGACGTGGGCTGGGCCTGGTACCACTACTATTGGGGAGTACGTGGAAGATACGACAAAAATGAAGCGAACCCCTTTCGGTATGACTTCGATGAGCTGTCAAGACAAACGGACGCATTCGTCAGGCGTGAGGCGGGAAAATGGGCACGCATGTGCCGTAAATACCGTCTATACGAAGACGACTTTGAAAGCCATTTTCGGTTAACGGTGGCGAAAACAGCGCTGCGGTATAAAGGCGAGCAGGAGTCGTTTTTCGATTACCTTCGAATCTCCATCCGGAACGCCGGCCGCGATCTAGTCCGAGATGCTTTGCGGAAGAAGAATCGCATTAACCACTTGGCGTTATCGCTGGACGACGAAGAAATCGCGGCGAAAGTTGAAGCGCAGACTACCGGACGCAGCGCCGAAGACGAAGCGGTCACAAGTATCCTCATCGCGGAATTAGCCGGTGAGCCGTCATTGAACGATCAGGAGCGGATGCTATTCGATTTCTTATGCGAAGATCCTGACGCCACACTTCAAGATATGGCGGATGCAATTGGCGTAAGAGACCGGAAGCAGGCCTCGCGAGTTAGGCAGCGATTGGCGAACAAACTCCGCAAATACATCGAGTAGACGTCGTTTATTCAAAGGAGATCCTTATTCGAATGAAACCATATCAATACGAGTTCCCTGGAGAGGGTGCGATTGAATACGCGAAGACTCTCGTCGCCGGTCTGACTCGCGAAGAGGCAGCGCCGATTATCCGGGAGCTGTTCGAAAATCCATCGAATGATCCGCGGATTAAGCGATGTGCGACATGCGGATTCCCTTTCCGGGATAAGACGAAGGCAACAATGGCGAAGGTATGCGGCGATTCGTGCAAGACCGCCAGGAAGACGAAGCAGCGAGGGATTCAGCGGCTACGTGGTGCGACGGTGAAAGCGAAGAAACCGATTCAGTATATTTGGTGGCTCGAGTATCCGTTTTGGATCTCCGAGAAGGCGATGCTGAGTCGTGCAAGTAACTACGAGCGGTCTTATAGTCCGGAAAAAATCGAATATCTCGCATTCAAGGCTCGGTGATTTTAGCCGGCGACATCCTTACGGTATATGAGGGGGATTTTTCCTCCGGTTACTATGTAGCAATTTAACGCGAAAAGGGGGAAACGTGGATGAGCGGAGACGCTGTGAGGGCGATCCGGATCAGCAAAAACATGTCACAACCGGAATTTGCCGAGGTGCTTAACGTTTCGCGGTCGTGCATCGACGCGGTCGAGAGCGGACGTCGTGCGGTTTCTAGGAAGCTGCGGATTAAAATCGCGCAGACGTTCGGTGTCGACGACGAAATTATCGAAGCGATCGCGCGCGCAAAAGATTCGAACAAGCTAGCGTTATAACGGCGACGGGAGCCGATATTCCTGGGCATCACGCCGGCGAGAATCGAAGACGAAGGGCACGGCAACCTTCGCGTAGGGACGAGAAAGGATTGGAGATTTCACACGATCAAGACGGATTCACCTATATCAAGTACGCGGAAAATAAGCGGCTGCTCAAACTCACGGTTTACTGGATCGACGGGGTCGAGTCGGAAATGTTCTTGCAGACGATTATCCGGTACGTAACGACTGTCGCTAACCATCCGAAGCACATCGGAAAGTTGGAGCCCGCGAAGTATTGGTCGCTGGTAGAGCGGTTGGCGACGATGTTTTGTAAATCGTATTCACCGACGACGAATTATGGCGTCACGAAGCCGGAGGTCCGCGGGGCGATCTATTTCGTATTGCAGGCGGGGATCAAGGCGGGAGAGTGGCCGGAGGACTTCGAAGTTACACCGGGTGCTTTCGTCCAGTATTGGGAGGACCGCCGATGAACCGTCTATGGCGCCTTAACGAAAGGTATCTCGCAGCGTATACGGAGGACACCGATGTCATGCGGAAGATCCGGCGCAGCTATCCCGATTTTTGGATTATGGCGGAGTATTCGAAGGACGGCGTGATCTATGCGCTGCAATATCGGGTACCGTCGGAGAGAAAGCGATCAGCGCGGCATCTGCTCGGCGTGAACGTCGATCGGTAGATGTACGCAAAACAACGATTTTAACGGGCATACAGCGGTCGTAAGCGCGGAAGGCACCAACACCTTCGGGGCATCTTTGTCGTGCCTAAAACGCCGCAAATAACGCGCGTTAGCGGGCGGAATATGCACGATTTACGAGGAGGTGTACCGATGAATGCCAAATACAGCGCCGAAGACGCGAAAGACCGGTGTGAATTTTTGCAACCGGGCAGGGAATGCGCGTTATTCCTCGCGATGACCGATGTCGACGACAAGCGATGTCGATATTTTCGTCCGGACGAGCCGGAAGTAACTCGCTGCAACTATCTCGAGCTTTTCCTTATGAAAAAACCGAAGGTGAGGCGGAGTAATGAACGTCATGTTCTGCGTGCCCGGCAGTCAGTATCCGGACGGGAATAAGCAGGTTCTCGCGCGAGTGATTACGGAAGACGGGCGGTTCTTGTGGTTCAAGTTCAGCGACCACGTATCCGAGTGGAAATGGCGTCAGCTAATAAGGCTCCTCGTCGACAAAAAAGGAAGAACGAAATACAAGCAGCCCGGCGGGCACGCGGATGAAAATTAATCATTCTACGGGGGATTCAGAGATGGAAAAAGGCTACATTCGAAAGTGGAAAAACGAAAACGGATACGGATTCATCGCGGGGGCTGACGGTCGCGATTACTTCGTTCATGCCCGCGATGTTAATGCCGATGGGTGGATCGTGTTGGAATTGGGTCAACAGGTCGAATTCGACCCGGCTCAAGGCGATAGAGGACCCGTCGCTCAGAACGTCACATTGATCTTCGGCGGGGAGTGAACGTATGGCACGCAGAAATAGTGCGGATTTCCGAGCTGACAAGTTGAAGCGGAAGGGCCGACGTAAGAAGATGACGCTGCCTAATGATGTAGCACATTCCTGGGCGCGAAAGTTTCAACGGAAACTGGAACGAGAAGCAAAGGCGGACGACGAATGAGACCGATCGTAATCGCAAACTTCGAATATGTCGGCGCCGAGCGGTTTATCGTCACTTTACTTTACGATGGATCGGACGAGTTGCTCGACACCGTAATCCTTCCGTGCGAGACGCCGGTCGAGGCTACGATTATCATCCGGCGACTGGCGGAACGATACTCGATCGCTTCTCCCGTCGTGTGGACGTCAGACACCGCATTATACGGCGAGATGCTATCGAAGCCCGGATACGCCGGCGCGATAAAGCATAAGTCGGATACGTCGATCACACGGAGGGTCATCGAGCAGGAATCGGAGATCCTTCGGGAGTTGTACGGAATCGAGGCGCCGGCAGCGGAGCCGAAACCGGTGCTTCCGAAGTGGCGGTCGTGGATGCTGCGGCCATTGCGGAAATTAGTCACGAAATTAGAGGGAGATGGACGTTATGAGATTTGACTTTATCGATCGTTTAAGAGATCAAAAAGTGAAAAGGCAGCGGGAACATCAAGAGCTGCAACGCCGAGTTGAGTCTGCGACGGAGGAATTACAAGCGCTAAAAGCGGAGTACGAAAAAGTGCTTCGAGATTCCTTTTCGGAAAGACGGGACGCCACTAAGGAACTTGATGCTTTACAAGATAAGATCGAGGCCGCTGAAAAGGCGTACGCTAGAAGGCGCCAAGAACGGGATATGTACAGTTCCGTTATCAAAAGGGAAGTCACGGAGCAACAAGTTGCGGATGCTTGGAATAACGAGTATGTACCGAGGTACAAGGAAGAACTCGTTGACCCAGCGCTTGAACGGCTGATGAAAGCAAAGTCCGAGTTTGTGGATGCATTGTTGGACCATTACGAAATCGTAAACAAGTTAGATGGCGAAAGAATGGGCGTAATTCATGAACTCGGTGAAGGGTATCGATATAAGCTCGCTGACGTGAAGTTCAACTTCACGACCGAGCGAGAAATTCATTACATTTCCGATGGGACACTTTGGGGATTATCGCAAGCGAAAGTGCCTCAGGACATCCTTCAAATGTTAAGCCATAAGGACACAAAGGGTTATCAGTTTACCGATGCGGACAAGAGACTGCTTCGTCGTGCTAAGCGACAGGGCACAATCGGTTCCTACAGTGGGCTATTAGCCAAGTGGGGCGGTGTGGAGGCGTGAGTAAGTTCTACCTTCCAAGCCAACTCGAGAAGATGAAGGAAGAAGCGCGTATCAGTGGCGACCCGAGGAAGCATGCACAGTTTCATCTTGCTAGACAGGAGTACCTTGAAACCCGGAGTCAATTGTTTAGCGGCGAAGATACTCCGTACCTCGATGCGCCAAACGATGAAGGGATTAGGATGTACGAGGAGAGGGCAAAGTCCGGTGAACCGGACGATGAGCTGCGGTATCGAATTATTAAAGACCGATACGATTTTTATAAAAATATCAAGGACGGCGGTACGTACCGATCCGGCATTGAAGCGAGGAAACGTCTTGAAGAAATCGCTCGCGGCGGGGTTGAATTCACCAATGCAGAAATAGAGGAGTTGCGCCGGCATGTCGCCAAAAATCCAACCGCGGAAAATTTGGCACATATGGCGATCGCTAAGCGGCGATTAGAAACCAAGGATTTCGAAGCACACGACGCCCAGGAGACAAAGCGAGAGGTAACCGAAGCTGATGTACAAAAGGCTCACGAGAAAGCACAGCGTACATCCGCCCCTCAGGACATCGCTTCTTACGCGACCATCAAAAGACAATACGAATCGCAAAACACTGAAAACGCCTCTTAAAAAGTGGCGTTTTTAATTTCCTAAAGGAGACACGAACAAATGAGAATCTATAACGACGGCATCACCACATTCATCGATCAAGACGAGGAAGTAGTCAATTTGGCGGCGGACGTTAATATTTCGGCGCCGTATTGGGAACGCGAAGTCGACGGGGAGACCCAGCGGATTGATATCTCGTCGTGCCGACCGAATCTTGAAGTACTCGCGAATATGTACCAACGGGCACTTTCGACGAAGGACAAATACGACGCTGCAGCTTATGTGAAGCACCGGAACCGCATTCGCGCACTGATCCACCGGCGGGATATCGAAGGTTCCAAATACGAGTTCGAATAACCAACGAGAGGGCGTCCGGAAACGGGCGCTCTTTACTTTTACGAAAGGGGACGGAAATATGCCGAAAGTAAGCGACGAAGAATGGCGCCTGCTCGATCGGGCGGCCGACATTACCGGTATAATCAGCCGGCTCATCGAAGATAAGGAGCCCGGCCGCTACCGGTTCGAATGGACGTATAAGCACGAGCGCAAGGAAATCGCGGATATCTGCCGCCAATTCCAGGCGTCGGAGGTTCCGGAATTGCAGACGGTGGGGCTCCGGATCGATCGCCTAGTCGACGCCGTAATCGATACGGATCGCGTGTTCAATACGTATGAGCCGACGTCCAGAACGGCGAGGAAGCAGCGGCAGGCAATAGCGGAGGAAGGCGAGAAGCTCGAAGCGGCGATCGCCAAGTTTCGAAATACCGTCGAGAAGGAGGCGGTGTAACGGATGAGTTACAGTTTAACCGCTGTGCTTCGGCTTCAAGATAAGATGACGGCGCCGCTTCGCAAAGCGATGGACCAAACGAAGAAGATGGACGACGTCGTTAAGAAAACGTCGAAGTCCGTTGGCGGGTACGTATCCTCGACGGGGAAGGCGGCGTCTGCGGTCGTTAAATTCGCGAAGGAGAACGTGAAGCTCGGAACGTCCTTCGGAAAGGTTAGCGCCGGCGTCGGAAGCATGCGGTCGGGCTTCGTTGGACTCGCCGCGGCAATCGGGGGAGCGTACGGAGCCGCCAAGTTGTTCGATGCAACCGTCGGAGCAGCAAGCCGCCGTGAACTCGATGTAATCACGATGGACGCAATGTTCAAGGGAGACACGAAGACAGCCAACCAGTTCTTCGCGTTCTTGGAAAAAAGAGCGGCCGACAGCCTTTTCAGCGAAAACGACTTTTTCAGCGCAAAAGCGTTCATTCCGGTGACTAAGGACATTGCCTTACTGGAGAAGATCGTCGCAATTCAGGAGCGACTTGGCGCCTCAAACATGGCCGAGGGAATGGAAGGCGCCGCTTTCGCAATGCGTGAGATGTTTTCTTCCGATGCGACGTCGATGGTTGAACGCTTTAACATGCCGCGGAAGGTCCTTAACGAGATTAAGAACCTCAAACTCGAGGACCAGCTCGTTGCTCTCGACCGGGTACTCGACGAAATGGGATTTACGCAGGATATGCTTGACCGTCAGGACTCTACAGGGATCGCGATGTACCGGCAAGGGATCGATAAACTTAAGCTCTCGCTGATGCGTATGGGCGAGCAAGGTCTCGAAAAGGTGAAGCCGCTGCTCGAGCAGTTTAATCGCCTCCTGGATACGGATGCCTTCGACCGTTTCGTTAAGTTTGGCGGGGACATGCTCGGCGACTTCTTCGGCGGTGTAGTCAATGCCGTTCAACGGGCGTCGAGTTATATCGACTCTCATTTCATCAACAATCCGGATTTTCAGAACCTCCCGGATATCAAGCAGAAAATCGCCTTCATCTACGCGGATCTGGAATCTACGTTCAAGACGTGGTGGGACGATAGCGGAAAGACGAAGGTCGAAAAGGTCGCGCGGGAGATGGGTAAGACCGTCGCCAGCGGATTGTGGAACGGTATGAAGGACTTCGCGAAGGACTATCCGGTTCTCTCGGCGCTGATTGCCGGCGGAGGCGCGGCGTCAGTTGCTCCGGGTCCGTTACCGGTGAAAGCAGCCGCGGGCGTCACGGCCGGCGCGACGACGCTGATTAACGCCGGAACAGCGAACCTTGATGCGAAACGGCTGGCGGAACAGGCGGCGATGAGGGACGCAATTCTCAATCCGAAAGGACTTACGGGGCCGACGGCGATTGAGAACGTCAAGCCGGCGAATTGGTTTATGCAACAGTACTACCGGATGACGGGCGGAGCGAAACCGGATGGATCTCATGCGACCGGCCTTTCGAGGGTGCCGAAAAATGGGTATGTAGCCGAGTTGCACCAAGGCGAACGCGTACTCACTCGTTCGGAAGCGGATAAGCAAGACCGCCGCGGAAATGGCGACGTGAACGTGACGATTACGGGTCCGGTGAACATCCGCAAAGAATCCGACATAGACGCCATTGCCCGCGCATTGGCCCGCGAGGTAAGTTCGTCACTCGGCGGAGCAGCCTATGCGTAACGTAAGCGTCGTTTATAACGGACTGACCGTCGATCCCATCGTTCAATCCGTCACCTGGTCCGGAGAGGTTCACGCAGCCGCCCGGAGGGTCGACATTGCCATCTCGAATACGATCGATGGGGATACGCAGGCTATTCCGTTTGAAGTCGGGAGGGAGCTGACGGTGCTTTACGACGGCACCGAAATCTTCCGCGGCGTCATCTTCGAGACGTTTATCGATATCAACGGACAGGCGACCGTGCGTGCTTACGACGAGAATATCTATCTGACGAAGAACACCGATTCCAAGGCATTCGTCAAGGTCACGGCATCGGAGATCATCCGGAAGTTGTGCGTCGACTTCGGCATTCCGGTCGGGACTATCGCGGATACCGGCTACGTGATTCCGAGACTGCTATTCCGAGATCAAACGCTTTGGGAGATGATGACCATCGCCCTTACGGATTCGCGGAAGCAGAACGGCCGGCGCTTCTATCTGTACTCCCGAAACGGTCTACTCAACCTGACCGAACGGAAGGATATGGCCGTCAAAGGCACGATCGAGGCCGGATACAACATTCTCGGCGCCTCCTATATTCAGTCGATCGAAGACACGAGGACATCCGTTAAGATCATCGGCGGGAATGACGAAGCGCCGATTGTCGCAACGCAGGAAGATCCGGAAATGAAATCGTTGTTCGGCACGATGCAACACTTAGAATACGTCGATGGAGACGCGACGAAATCGCAAGTGGAGCAGCTCGCGAAGCAACGGTTAAAGGATCTCGCCGTCATCGACGATGAAGCCTCCGTCGATGCCCTCGGAAATATCGATGTCGTTGCGGGAGCGGCCGTTTACGTTCGCGAACCGATGACCGGCATAGTCGGCGCTTATTACGTGTCGGCGGACGTTCATACGTTTGAGGGCGGGGTTCACCGGATGAATCTAACGCTGACAGCGACGGATGATCTTCCGACACTTGAGTAAGACGATCCAACGGAGTAATAACGAAGGGGCCTCCGTAATGGGGGCTCCGATTCATTTACGGAGGTGATGACGATGGCTCAACGGAAGAAACGGCGCAAGAGAGGCCGGCCGAAAGGGTCGCATCCGCCGTTAACGGATAGGCAGCGTCTTGCGATCGAGCTTATGGTTCGTTATTGGCGCCGATATCAGACGAGGCAATCCGTTGCCGATGCGGTCGGTGTATCGCGGATGACGCTGTACCGGTGGCTGAAGCGGAAGGATTTCAATCGGCTGTATACGGAAGAGCGCGAAAAAATGTTCCGCGAGTGGGATCGGCAGGCGCGGCGGAAGTGGAACGGGATAGTCCGGAGGGCATTCGCTCGAGGAGACGTATCGGTGATCGAGGGGATCATCGTGTAAACTACGACATGTGATGACGTAAACCTCATCGGAAGTGTACTCCGGGTCGGCTAAAATCGGAGATAATGCGCATAAATGGCGGAAATACGGCGTCACGACGGCGATAATATCGTCCGAATAACCCGTTACAAAATCGGAGTTTAACGTAGATTTTTCAACTCTAGGGGGTGCTGAAAATACCCGCACGATGCCCGGAATGCACGCCCCCTCGAAAATCTTCAACCCGGCTGCAGGCGCTGCATCGCTCGGATCGGGAGACCGTTCTGAACTCGGGGGGTCTACGTAGATTTATACGGAATCTTATGCAGCCGAGCGGAGGGACTCCGATCGATAACGGGCGAGATTCGAATGCATAAACGGTTGACCGGCGGCTATACGTTGAAAACGTTGATCCGGCGCGGTTTCTACGGATACTGCCGTAATTGATAATTAACAATCCGCAATCCTCCGAATGAATGCGGTTGAATACGATATGCAGCCGGACCGGATCGATGCCGCCGCTACCCCCAAGCCACCCTCGCCTACCCCTTCATCAGGCCTCCGCAATTTGCGCGCAACTTTTTTATCTTCGGGTGTTATTTTGCAATAACTGCCTGTGAGGCCCACGCCACTTCCGGTCCCCATCCGACATTCTTCCGATCCGGGAACGGTGCTGGATCAAGAACCAAGTATGTACCGTTTGCACCATGTCTTCCGATTTCAATGACCGTAAATCTGCCGTCCACCAAGGAACCTTCTCCGGTATATACAAAGACCTGACTTCCGACTTTTCCGCGCCGCCCCTTGCTATCGGAGAAAGTTTGATATCCTTTCATGCGAATCCCTCCCGGCATTTTCCTTCATTATATACCGAAAATAATCCGCGCCAAGAGTTACGTTTAGTTTGCGCTTATATGTCGATTTGGGTAGAATAGTATCAACGTCAACTACCGTCATACGAAGCGCGCGATAACAATCCACTTGCGCATTAACAATCCGTATGTTGCCGGTGAAACGTTGATACAATGCGGAAATGTCCATACGGACAGCCGAACGGAAATTCACGATTAATAATCCGAACGCGATCGCGACGTGCGGCTGCGGCTCGAGCTTCCGGACGAAGGAAGAGGCGGGCGTGCCTGGCGAGTGCTAATCGGAAAACCTTCGGCGTAGTCAGATTGTTAATAACGGCCTTCATAACGGGTTTGAATACACCCGGTTATGGAGGTCGTTTTTGTTCTAAAGAAATACAAAGCCGCTCGCCGGGTGCATCCCGGCGGCGGCCTCGTTTTATTTCTTAACGATGAGGAAGACCTCATTGTTCGCTACGTTCAACTCAACCCTCGTGTGGTTGACTAGAAAGTTGGGTTTATTCGTAATCCCCGTTTCGATCAACACATTCGCGTCCGACTTGACCTTATACGTCCGGGGGATCGGAACGCCGCCTTGTACGACGGAAACCGTAATTTCCGTAACCGAACCGTTAAATTCCAAGTGGTTTTGATACGTCCCTTCGATCGTATAATACTGCTTTTCGTCGATCGGGGTCGTCACGAAGAGCAATATAATCGTTCGGTCCACCAATGACAGCCGCACTTCGTCTCCCGGTTTAATGTCGGCGATGGCGGCCGTCTTGCCGGCCCGAACCAAGTTGATCCGATCGTCGTACGCGTAAACGACGGTTTGTCCGTTCGAAGCGATGGCGATTTGTTGGCCGTAGACGGCAATGACGAACCCGGTCACTTCCCCCGAGACGGCCGCCGTCTTCGTCAAGCTGACGTGGTATACCTCATCGTTTGCGATCAAGGCCGTCACTTGATCGCCGGGCTGCACGCTGGACCATGCGCCGATGGAATTGTTAAGGATTACGATCGCGTCACGGCTCACGGGGTAAGCGGTCGTAACGCCGTTTTCCGTAATGGAGATTTGGGTCGGGCTTACGGACGAGACGACTCCCGTCGCTCGACCGTTCATGATATTCGCGCTCGTGGCCTCGATGCGGACGACCGCTCCGTCCGTTAAGGCGACGATCGCGTCGTCGCCCGCCTTCAATGCGTTCCAATCCGCCGGCAGCGCGTTGCGCAGGATCGTCACGGTATCCGCGACAGAATATTGCGTCACGAGCCCGTTCGCCTCGATCGCAATGAGGCCGGGGGAGAGGGCGGCGATGACGCCTCTGTCTTCTTTCGAGACGTTAAGCGCCGCTTCATCGACTTTGATATGTACAAGTTCCATGCCGCGAAGCACGGCGGTGACTCGATCTCCCGCCCGAATCGAATTCAGGCCGACGAGCTCGCCTTCGCGAACGATCGTCGCGTCTTGTCCGACGTCGAAGGTGTTTGTCCCGCCGTCCTTCGTGAGCGTAACTAGGTTGCCCTGGACGGCGCTTACCGTCGCCGATAATTCGACATGGTCGGACGTGGCGATCGGAACGATGTTGCCGGCGCGGTCCAACAACGCGGCGAACTCCGCGCGGCTTACCTTCCGCTTGGGGCGGAACGTGTCGTCGTCGTATCCCGTCACGAGCCCTTTCTCCAACGCAACGGCAACGTAGCCTACGGCCTCCGCAGGAATGTCGCCGCTATCATTGAATGTTAATTCCGCTTTCATGCTGCGTTTCGCTTCCCGTTCGAGTCCCATGGCCCGCACGAGAACCATCGTCGTCCACCATCGTTCCGCGCCTGCCGCAGGGTTGACCGCGTCTTCTTCGAGCAAGCCGCTCTTCTCGGCGACGGCGATATAACCGACGGCCCATTCGTATTTCTCGAAAATGAGCTTCCCGTCGGACGACTGTAGATCCTTCGCGGCAGCCGCCGCTTGGACCGCCTGGTCCTGTTTCCCCATCATCCGTACGATTCCCGTAATCGTCTCGATACGGGATACGGTTTGATTGGGGCGGAAGGTGCCGTCGTCATACCCGGTAAGAATTCCGCGCTGTACAAGTTCGGCGACGGGAGCGAGCGCCCAAGCGGCTTCCGATTTCACGTCGCGATAATTCACGGCGGCTTCCGCTTCGGGAGCGGCCGCGCCGGAGTATATGCCTATCGATAATACCGATACGGCTAAGAGGAGCTTGGTGCTCGAACGCATAAGATCGGAGTCCTTTCTTACTAGTTATTTTCTCCTCTATGATTATATCAGAAATGAAGGAGCTGCGAGTCAAGAGCATACCGTCTTCCGACGCTTGCCGCTTAGGTGTATACTAGCTTACAAGATACTTTTTCTGGGAGGCTATGGAGTTGCGGAAATGGATTGGAGTCGCCGGGGTACTCCTCGTATTGACGGGAGCGGCCACAAGTTATGCCAATGTAAACGGGACTTTCGAAGGAAATCCGATTATTCAAGTTCAAATGGACGGTCAACCGATCCAAGCGGCGGATGTGCCGGCGGTGAACCTCAACGGGCGAACGATGGTGCCGATTTATATGTTGAAGGCGTTGGGCGTGGAGGCGGTCTGGAACGGCGACAATCAAACGGTGCAAGTATCGCTCCCCGAATCGGAACCGATCGCTCGACCGGCGACGAAGGCGAATGTGGATAAGGCAAGCTTATATAAGCGCATCGAGGATTTCGGCGACGAGCTTGTCGTCATCGACAATGAGCTTCGACTCCTCAACGAGAGAATCATGCTATCTCCGATCAAGCCGGTTCTTCCTCGAGGCGAACAGAGTCGAAGCATAACGGCGGCCCTAATCGAATTCAACGATGTAATGGATGCGGCACGAAGAGTGACCCAAAATTATCCTGGGGAAAATGATTTCGTAGATCCGATCTTAAATGCGTACATGGATGCGATTCGGAACTATTCCGAAGCACATACTAAATTAGTAGGGTTTTTGAACGGCGATCTGAACGATTACATCTACGATTCTCATTACGATAATCGATCGACGGCCGGCAAACGCGTGTCCGAGGCTCAAGAGGCTTCGCGCGAGCGATATCGGCATTATATAGAAAATGCTCTTCGAGAATAAAGCAAAAGCCGTTTTCGACGGGCCATTCGCGCAGCGTGCGCGGGTGGCTTTTTCTTTTCAGCATATAAATGATTAGAAAAAATCGGTAAATATGAATGAGATGAAAAGGAATTTGTAAAAAGTTGTCGAATTTTGTTCATGAAATGCCGTTAAATTCTAATAATTCGGACGGGAGGCGTGCGCGTTGATACAGAACATCGTTATGAACGTATCGATCGTCGTCTCTTATTTGTTCGTTTTGCATTTCTTCTTCTTTCGCGGGACCGCCGATCGCGAGATGACGCCGGTCCGAAGGAGCCTCTGGATCGGGGCTATGTACGGCATCCTGGGCAGTTCGTTAATGTTTTTCTCCATTCCGATCGGGAATGGCCTTCTTCTGGATCTGCGTCACGTCGCGATCGTTCTCTCCGCGTTCTACGGCGGTTGGATCGGAAGCCTCGTATCCGCCTCGGCGGTATCCGCGTCCCGGGTATTGTTTTTCGGTTGGACCGAGGCGTCCGTTTACGCCGCCGCGGCGATGTTCGTCATCGGACTCGGGTGCGCGGCGATCGCTCGTTTCAAGCTGTCGCCCGGCATTAAGTTCCAACTGCTGAACGGCACGGCGACCTTCTTCGTGACGCTGCTTCTCTTATGGGGAGTGCCCGACAAGCGAATGTTCGCGACCGCGGCGGCGTACGTCTGGTTGACTTCGATCGTCGCGGGGATCGCCATGTATTTGCTCTCGTCGTTCCTCGAACGGGCGTACGAGAACGAGCGGCGTCTTCGCAAGAGCGAAAGCGAGCTTCGAAGCGCGGCGAACCTGCAGCGAGCGCTGCTCGATCATATTCCGAGCGGGTTGTTGGTCGAGGACGAGGAGGAGCGAATCATCTACGTGAATCGAGAGCTCCTGGCGATGTTCGGCGAGGAGGCGCCTCCGGACGCCCTGACGGGCGAGTCGAAGCGGAAGCTGTTCGAGCGGCATCGCGGCGCGTTCCTCGAACCCGAGGCGCGACTGAGGATGTTCGAGCTGTCCGAAGGAGGGGCGCCGGCCAAGGGGATGTACATCGATATGGTTGACGGCCGCATCTTTCAGCTGGATTACGCTCCTGTATTCGAGGAGGGACGGGTCGCCGCTCATCTGTGGAAGTATCAGGACGTTACGGAAATCAAGAATAACGAGAAGAAGCTGCAGGAAGCGAACACGGTGCTGAAGCGATTGTCCGGGATAGACGGCTTGACGGGGATCGCGAACCGAAGAAGTCTCGACGAACATCTGAAGTTCGAATGGGACGCTTGCGCCCGCAGCGGGAAGCCGCTGACGGTGCTGCTGCTCGACGTCGACGACTTCAAGCGGTACAACGACAACTACGGCCATCTGAACGGGGACGCCTGCCTCCGCCGCATCGCGGAGACGCTGGAGGCGTGCGTTCAGAAGCCGGACGACTTCATCGCGCGGTACGGCGGCGAGGAATTCGCGGCGCTGCTGCCGGACACGACGATCGAGGGCGGGGCGAAGGTGGCGGAACGGATGCGGATGGCGGTCGACGCGTTATGCATCGCGCACGAGCATTCGACCTACGGCTCGCGCGTATCGATCAGCATCGGGATCGGCTCGCTCGTGCCGAGCGGGGGCGGAATGGAGACGGATGTGCTGGAACGCGCGGATCGAGCGCTCTATACGGCCAAGAGCCGAGGGAGAAATCGCGTCGTGGCTTACGACGCCGCAGGGGAAGCATATGTATGGGAATAGCAGGACCCGCCGGGCGCCTGGAACGAGACGAACGTTCCGGCGCCCTTGTCGTGCGGTCAGCGGCACAGACGCGTAATAATGACGAGCAGGATAAAGAGGACGAGAACCGCTTCCGCGGACAGGCGAGCTCCGCCGACGTAGGAACATGTCGGCTTGACGAATGCGGGAGACGCCATCATCGGACCATGCGATGGATTCGCCGCAGGAGCGGCGTTCACCGTCGGCCCCATGTTCGCTATCGGCCCCATATTCGCCGTCGGCATGTGCGACACGTTCGGATTTACGTAATATTCAGCCAATCGTACAACCTCCTCATCGTTTCGGGTACGTACCCATAGTATGAGGAGGAGGGGGAAACGCCCTGTGCGAGTACCTATATTCTTCGAATTAGGCGAGCGGCCCGATTAAATTTATTTATCACGAAACTATCCACATATCCACCGAAATCGTTGCCCACATAAAACACAATGGACAGCGCCGTTCCGGGGGATTAGTCACAGCTTGTGCACATGCTGTCCACAGAAATCTGTGGATATCGGAACGGTTGTTCGGATTTCCTTCCTCTGGTAGCATATGAGGAAACCAAGCAAGGGAGGGAATCCGAATGAGGGGATTAAGCAACGAAAGCTTGATCGAGACGTATTTCAAAGCGCTCGACCTGGAGCTCGAACAAGACTTCATTAAGCTGTTGGAGCAGGAAATCGAGCGACGCAACTTAGAAGTCGACGCCGCGTCCTTAACGCTGCACTAAGTTCGAATCATCCGTCGTTCCAGTCATTATCCTTCGCTTTCCGGTACGGCCGCTACGAAGGCGGCGTCGCAGTTCGCGCAATACGCCCTGTGAAGACATTCCCGCGCTTCGACGTCGGGATAACCGTTCGTCAGACGCACATCGTCGATCGGTCGATAGGCCGAATACGGATCATAATAATCGCCTAATCGTCCACCGTCCTCGGCTTCCCGCTTGCAAGTCGGACATGCCGCCCGCAGGTCGGCGAACCCGTTGCACACCGGACATATCGTGTTCATAGAAAAAGGGCACCCTCCCTTAAGCTGACCTTCGGCTTAACGGTAGGATGCCCTTCGTTTTTAGAAATCAGACTCCATGATTATAACTTCATGTTGCTGCTATGGCCCGGGGACAGTTTCGCGTTCGGATCGATATATACTTTGGCGTTGTTGATCGCGGTCGGCGCTTCGCCGAACCCGACGGCGATCAGCTTCAGCTTCCCGGGATACGTCGTAATGTCGCCTGCGGCGAAGATGCCGGGGATCGACGTCTCCATGCGGGTATCGACGAGGATGGAGCCGTCCGCGATGTCGAAGCCCCATTCGGCAATCGGGCCGAGCGACGAGACGAAGCCGAAATTGACGATCACGTCGTCGACCTCGAATTCCGTCTCCGCGCCCGTCTTCACGTCTTTCAGCGTCACGCTTCGAATCGCGTCGTCTCCGTTCAGCCCGGCGATCTCGATCGGCGTCCGAACGTCCACCTTCGACTTCATCAGCAGCTCCACGCTGTGTTCATGCGCCCGGAACTTATC
Organism: Paenibacillus antri; assembly: GCF_005765165.1. NCBI lineage: Bacteria > Bacillati > Bacillota > Bacilli > Caryophanales > Paenibacillaceae > Paenibacillus > Paenibacillus antri. The sequence goes on from NZ_VCIW01000002.1 coordinate 130,547, forward strand.
CCGGCGGTGAATGAGGGTAACCTGCTCGGCGATCGGCTCGAGCATGAGGGACCAGTCGACGGCCGAATCGCCGCCGCCGCTGATGAGCACGCGGCGCCCGCGGAATTTCTCGAGATTGCTGACGAAGTAATGAAGATTCTTTCCTTCATAATGCGCCGCTTCCGGCAAATCGAGCTTTCTCGGCTCGAAAGCGCCGACGCCGGCCGTAATGACGACCGCGCGCGCCTCGTGCGTCGCCTTCGTCGTCTCGATGACGAAGTGACGTTCGCCCTTCTTCGTCAGGCGGACGACCTTCTCCTCGAGGCACTGCTCGATCGGAAAATGGCTCATCTGCTGGATCAGATTGTCTACGAGCTCCTGCGCCCTAACCTTCGGGAAGCCGGCGACGTCGTAAATGTATTTTTCGGGATAAAGCGCGGCAAGCTGTCCGCCCAATTGCGGCATACTCTCGATGATCTTGCAGCTCGCTTGTCTCATACCGGCGTAGAACGCCGCGAACAAGCCGGCGGGACCTCCGCCGATGACCGCGATATCGACGATTCCGTTCTCGTTTGGCTGTCGCGTCATAGGATGCACCTCCGATGTAATGATCCTTAACATCATTAGATTTTGTTACCATTATACACAGGAAGTTCTACGGAATGAAACCCTGTTTCGCGTTTCGCGGATGAAAAATCGGTGACAATTCGTTCATATTCAGTCGCGATTTTAGGCTTGAACTTTCTTCAATATTGTGGCAAGATATTGACAGTTTGATTTGTTTTGTTATATAGGGTGAGAGCTCACGATAAAGTGTTCCCATTTCGGGCATCCTACCATGCAAACCTATAAATTCGTTTGTTTATGTGTAATTTTTCACAAATAAATATATAGCTTTTCACAAAAACAAATATATATATAACCGGAAGGATTGGAGAAAGCATGAGCAGAATCCCACGCATCGTTATCCTTGGAGCGGGATACGGCGGAATCGTCACGGCTTTGCGACTGCAGAAAGAGCTCAACTACAACGAGGCGGACGTCACTCTGGTCAACAAGCATGACTATCACTACATCACGACGCATCTCCATATGCCGGCTGCCGGTACGGACGATCCGCAGAACGCTCGGGTGAGCATTCTGAAGCTGATCGACGAATTTAAGATCGACTTCGTCAAGTCCACGGTCGTGCAAATCCGGCCGAACGATAAGAAAGTGATTTTGGAAGACGGCACCTTGTCTTACGATTACTTGGTCATCGGTCTCGGCGGCGAGCCGGAGACGTTCGGCATCCCGGGACTCAAGGAGCATGCCCATTTCATTCGAAGCATCAACAGCGTGCGCCTCATCCGCGAGCATATCGAATACCAATTCGCGCGCTTCAAGAAGGAGCCGCACCGGAAGGATTATTTGACGTTCGTCGTCGGCGGCGCGGGCTTCACCGGCATCGAATTCATCGGCGAGCTCGCCGACCGCATTCCGAAGCTGTGCAAGGAGTTCGACGTCGATCCGAATCACGTGAAGATCTACAACGTCGAAGCGGCGCCGACGGCGCTGCCGGGCTTCGATCCGGAGCTCGTTCAATACGCGATGGAAGTGCTGCAGAAGAAGGGCGTCACGTTCAAGATCGGCATCGCGCTGAAGGAGTGCACCCCGGACAGCATTACGCTGGCCGACGGCGAAGAAATCAAGACGCAAACCGTCATCTGGACGGGCGGCGTCCGCGGCAACCGTCTGGTGGAAGAAGCGGGCTTCGAAGCGATGAGAGGCCGAATCAAGGTCGACGAATATTTGCGCATTCCGGGGCATGAAGACGTCTACGTCATCGGGGACTGCTCGATCGTCATGAACGAAGAAGGCCGTCCGTATCCGCCGACGGCGCAGATGGCCATTCAGCAAGCCGACGTGCTCGCGCATAACTTGGTCGCGTCCATCCGCAACTCGTCGCTGAAGACGTTCAAATACGAAAGCAAGGGCACGGTCGCGTCGCTCGGCAAGAACGAGGCGATCGGCATCGCGATGGGGCGCAAGCTGAAGGGCGGCAGCGCGGCCATGATGAAGAAGATCATCGATCTTCGTTACTTGTACATTATCGGCGGCATTCCGCTCGTGCTGCGCAAGGGGTATTTCAATTAACCGATGCGCCATTGCAGCGTGCAAGTGAGAGGGTTGCTGACCCGGGACGAGCTCGACCGGTATAACGCGCTAATGGACGTCGGCCATTTCCTTGAATCGCAGCAGCGGTACGACTTGTCGCAGACGGTACAGAAGGAGATCGACCGGCTCATTCAACCGGCTATCGAACGGTTGAAGGAGAAGGGCCGGGAACGAGACCGCCGGGACGAGGAGTTTATGCGCCAGATCGAACGACTGCGTTCGGGCGAGGACGACGACGAGGATTAGAAAGCTTGGCATTAAAAAACCACCGACGACGGGGGGATACTCCGACGTAGGTGGTTTTTGTTTTGGAGCCGGGCAGCGAAGGTGTTTCGGCACTCCTTCTCCTTGACTTCCCTTAGCTCAGCCGGCGATTTGGAGGGGCAGGCGAGAACGCGGGGAAGGCGAAGCGAACCGGTAGTCGCCGGACTGGCGAGGGGCATACCGCAGTGAGCGACTTTTCGTAGGTGTGTTGTATTCCTTATTAAAGTTTAATCGAAAACAACACACCTACGACGGAGCGAACGAAGTGTATGACCCGCGACGGTCCCGGCCCGATGCCGATTATGCTTTACTTCAACATCGAGGCGAACTTATCCGCATCCGTCAGGTTGCCGACGTAGAAGTCGCCGAATTCGCCGAATCGGGCGGATACTTCGTCGAACCGCATCTCGTAAACGAGCTTCTTGAACTGAAGCGCGTCGTCGGCGAACAACGTGACGCCCCATTCCCAATCGTCGAAGCCGACCGAGCCGGTAATGATCTGCTTCACCTTGCCGGCGTAGGAACGGCCGATCATGCCGTGGCTGCGCATCATCTCGCGGCGCTCCTCCATCGAGAGCATATACCAGTTGTCGCTGCCGGAACGGCGCTTGTTCATCGGGTAGAAGCAGATGTGCTTCGCCTTCGGCATCGACGGCTTCAGGCGCGCGACGATTTCCGGGCTTTCCATAGGATCAGTGCCCGGTTTCGCCATGTAATTGCTTAACTCGACGATCGATACGTAGCTGTGCGCAGGGATCGTCACGTCGGCGAACGACGTCTTATTGAACCGGGTCTCCAGCTCGTTCAGCTCTTCGAGCGTCTCGCGCAGGTGGACGAACACGAAGTCGGCCTTCTGTCCGACGATCGAATAGAAGGCGAAGCTGCCCGTCTTGTTTTCGTCCGCTTGCGCGCACTCGGCGATATACCCCCGCAGCTCGTCCTCCGCCCGGCGCTGCTCGGCCGGCGTCAGCGATTTCCACACGGTCCAATCGATATGGCGAAAATCGTGGAGGGCGTACCAGCCGTCCAGCGTTTGTGCCGCTTCGCTCATGAATGAAGTCACTCTCCTTAAGGTTTGTCCTTATTTTACCGAATCGGGCGGACCGGGGCAAACGGGCTCGTTTGACGAGGCCGAACGCGGGCGGTAAACTATTGAAAGATTCGGGAATCGCGCAGGAGGCTGTGAAATTCGGATGGTAACTAACATTTTCCAAGTCATCGTGATCGCGGTGCTGGCGTTCGTGCTTATGTTCGGCATCGGCTTCATTCTTAACATGCTGCTCAAGACGACCTGGTTGACGGTATATTTGTACCTCGCGCTCATCGTCGGGCTGTTCGCGTATTTCGGCTGGGGGACGGGCAATCTATTCGCCAGCTTGCTCGAGTACGGCATCATCGATTGGCTGGCCGTCGCCGGCGGACTGGCGGGCGCGTACGTGAGCGGCGTAACGATCCGCACGCTTCGCGTGAGAGGCTTCAAGATGTTCTAATTTTACCGGGAAAATGTGTCGCGTATGGCCCCCCTTCCGAAGGGCATCGTAACGGTATGACCCTCATTCTGGCCAGTTACGTCTAAGGAAGGAAGTGGACTCATGCCGAAAGCAAGCGTCAACGGGACGATCCTGCACTACCACGTGCACGGCCGCGGCACGCCGATCGTCTTCATCCATCCGCCGCTGCTGAATCGGGCCGTATTCCGGTACCAAGAGGTGCAGCTGGCGGATCCGTTCCAAGTCGTTACCTTCGACATTCGCGGCCATGGTTTCAGTCCGGCTTCGGAGACGCCGGTCACGTACGCGCTTATCGCGGAAGACATCAAGGCGCTGCTCGATCATCTGAACATTCGGAAGGCGTATCTATGCGGCTATTCGGCGGGAGCCGGGGTCGCGATGGAGACGATGCTGACGTACCCCGATCGAATCCGGGGCGGAATCTTGTTAGGGGCGATGGCCGAGCCGTTCAGCTTGATGGTCAGGGGGCAGCTGGCCGTCGCCTCCGCGCTCGCGAAGCTCGGGATGAAGACGAGCCTTGCGCTCTTGATCGCGAAGGCGAACGCGGACATGCCGGAGACGTTCCATAATTTGTATTACGAGGCCATCCGCGGCGATATTCGGAACTGGCAGCAATACTACGAAGCGGGCATGAAGTTTTCGGCGACGGGCCGTCTCGGCAGCATTCAGGCGCCGACGCTGCTCGTCTATGGAGCCAATGACCGTTCGGCTTACGCTCATGGCGTAGAGTTGCATCAGATGATGCCGGATTCGACGCTCGCGCGCATTCCGGACATCCGTCATCACGTGCCGACGAAGGGGATGGACGCGTTCCACGATCTCGTGACGAAGTGGATCATGCAGCACGAGCTGCGCGCCGCTTCGAACGGGGAGTCCCACGTGGACAAAAACTTGATCAAGAAGGCGATGGATTACGATCTCCGCATCCCGGACGACGTCCTCGCCGACCACGGCATCATGCGTTAACGCCGTCCCCCGCCTGTCGGGCCCGCCGGATTTCTCGGCGGGCCTCTTTATTTTTTGCCCGCCCGGCGGACGCGGAATTATGCTACAATGGAGTTTATCGAAACTTGTCGAACAGGAAGGGGAGCGCCGCTTGAAAGTAACGAATCTGTTGCAGCTGACGGAGCATCACCGCTACGTCGTCTCGCGCCGCTTCGGGCTCAGCCCCTTGGATTCACGGCTCTTATGGACGGCGTATCAACCGATGATCGGGGGAACGGCCGTCGCTTTATATACTACGCTTTATTCCTCGCTCGCCTCCGACGCCGTCGGGGATTGCGACGCGGGCACGCTCGGCCAGCTGTTTCTCGCTTGCGGCCTGCCGCCGAACGAGCGCGGGCGCAAGCAGCTCGTCGACGAGACGGCGAAGCTCGAGGCGGTCGGGCTGCTCCAATCGTTCCGCCGGATGGACGGCGACGAGGTGGCGGCATACGAATTCCGGCTGCAGCCGCCGCTTCGGCCGGATCAATTTTTCGGGGTGCACCATCTGTGGCTGCTGCTGCAGGAGAAGCTCGGCCCGAACGGGGCCGAGGCGGTACGGCGCTCGTTCGCGGCGGACGGAGGCGCCATGACGCGACCCGCCGAGCACGAGACGCTCGAGGACATCTCGGCGCCGTTCTACGAGGTGTTCCGGATGACCGTCGGCGCCGTCTCGGCCGAGGAGCCGCCGGAGCCCGTCGAGCCGTCCGCGGCTCTAGCCGGCGGAGAATTCGGCCGCGACGGCTTCCGCGGCGACGAGCTGCTGAGGCGCTTCCCGAGGTCGCATGCGCATCGCCGCGCCGTGGAGCGGCTCGTCGCCGACCCGGCGCGGCTGGCGGAGCTGAACTATCACGCCGGCCGATTCGAGCTGACGCTCAAGCAGACCGTGTCGCTGCTCGACGAGGACGGCATGTTCGCCGCGAACGGCGAATGGGCCGCGGATCGGTTCCAGGCGCGGGCGGCGGAAGTGTACCGCGGCTCGAACGAGCAGGCGATGCGCAGGGAACGGACGACGCATAAACAGGCGGCCGCGCGCGAGGGCGAGGCGTCGGCGCTTGCCGCGGAGCGCGACGTCTCGGCGCCGTATTGGCTCGAGGTGCCTGAGCAGTTCCAAGGTCAGTGCGACGTCCGGCAGTATAACGCGATGCTCGCGAATTCGCCGTATACGCGCGTACTGAAGATGTTCTTCCAACCATCGGCCGTGCCGACCGCGGTGGAGGAAGCGTTCCTCACGATGAAGGTCAACTACCAGCTGCCGGACGAAGTGCTCAACGTCATGATCCATTATATTCGCGCGAACGATTTGGACTGGAAGCGCAACTATTTGGACGCGATCGCGGGGAACGTCGCGGGCAAGCGCATCCGCTCGTTCGAGAACGCGGTCACGTATTTCCGGAAGGCGGAGCAGTCGCGCTCGGGCGCCGGCGCCGCCGGACGGAACGGCGGCGACGCGGGCAACGCGGCGGCCGGAGCGGCGCCGCAGCGCGCGCCGGGTGCGCGCCGCGGGCGGCCGCCGGGGACGGCGAAGCCGGTCATTCCGGTCGCGAAATCTTCGGACTCGCCGGAGGCGACCGAAGAAGATATCATGAGAATGATGGAGATGGCCAAGCGGCTGACGAACGGATAAATTACTTAAAGCTTGTCGGGAGGAGAGGAAGCGGATGGAGTCCATGGGGAGATGGCTCGGGGCCGCGTCGGGGATCGGGGAAGCGGACTGGAAGCGGCAGCAGATGAAGGTGCTCAACGACGCGGTCGTCGCCGAGTGGGTGGCGGGGCATCCGGAGTTGGAGCGCGAGGCGTTGACGAAGAACGTGACGCGGCTGTACCAATACGCGAAGGAAGCGAAAGAATGCGCCCGCTGCCCGGGGCTCGAACGATGCCCCAACGATATGCCGGGGCATTACACGAAGCTCGTCGTCAGCGGCGCCGGAGCGGAGGCGAGCATCGCGGATTACAAGGTGCCGTGCTCCTTGCAAGCGACGAAGTCCGCGCAGGATTCGGTCCGATCCCGCATCCAAAGCTTCTACGTCGACGAGAAGGCGCTCAATCGCGAGTATTCCCCGGCGGAGATCATCTCGCGGGATATGCGGCGGGCGTCGGCGGTCGAAGCGGTCATGAAATACGTGCTGCGTACGAAGGACGAGGGGCTGCAGCCGAACGGTTTGTATTTGATGGGCGACTTCGGCACGGGCAAGACGTTCCTGGCGAGTTATCTGCTGTACGAGCTGGCGAAGCTGGGCCTTACGGGCGTGATCGTCTATACACCGGACTTCGTCGAGGACTTAAAGTCGATGTTCGGCGATCCGCAGAAGCTGAAGGAAACGATCGACCTGCTGAAGGAAACCGATCTGCTCGTCTTCGACGATATCGGAGCGGAGCATCTGAACGCTTGGACGCGCGATCACGTGCTCGGGACGATTTTGAATTACCGCATGAACCGCAAGCCGACGTTCTACACGTCGAACCACGACTTGAACGGGCTGCAGCGCCACTTAAGCTTTACGACGCGCGAAGGCGAGGACGAGTACCGGGGACAGCGCATCATGGACCGAATCCGTCCGTTCGTCGAGGTGATCGAGGTCGCGGGCCGAAATCAGCGCGGGACGTAAGGAGCATTTTCCGAATAAAAGAAAAAGACACGAAAAAACGCCCGACCTTCGCGTGCTTCGCGAAGCGTCAGGCGTTCGTTGTTTGTATCGTCGATTAGCGCGTCATCACTTGAATGACCGTGGCTGCGACGGCGATGACCAGCATAAGGCCGAACATGCCCAGGAAGCCGACGCCGACGTCGAGCAAGTCGTTGCGCGGTTCTTCGTTCACGTGCTGTCTCGGGTCGTTCATCTTACATCCCCCTTTAGATTCCATGTCAACAGTATAGAAAAACGAGCGTCCATTGTAAAGCGTCAAGGATGTGACAATACTAAGAAGGTTCCGGCGGCGTTAGGATGGCGGCAAGAAATGTGGTATACTTTGCATGTTGACTTATTCTCGCATGAGGGAGGTACAAATTCGTATGGCAATCGTGAACGTAAGCGACGATTCCTTCAAGACCGAGGTCGAGGGAACGGGTACGGTGCTCGTAGACTTCTGGGCGCCTTGGTGCGGACCTTGCAAGATGATCGCTCCGGTGCTCGAAGAGCTCGATAAAGAGTTGGGCAGCTTGAAGATCGCTAAGGTGAACGTCGACGACAATCCGGAATCCGCGGGCCGCTTCGGCGTCATGAGCATTCCGACGTTGATCGTGTTCAAGAACGGCGAGCCGGTCGACAAGGTCGTCGGCTTCCAGTCGAAGGACGCTCTGAAGAACGTCGTCAGCCGTCATATGTAAGGTTCCTACAACCCTCTTCCGTTTATGCGGGGGAGGGTTTTTCGCGCCGATTTTTTCCTGAACGGACCCGTTTGTTCGACGGACGATTTCGTGTACAATCGAATGAGGGGAACAGGAGTGCGCAGGAGAGGATGAACGGCCGCATGGAACAAGGAACGAACCGGGACCGGGAGAAGGAGCTCGAAGCCATACGCCATAAGCTGGCGCTGCTTCCGGACAAACCGGGCTGCTATTTAATGAAAAACAACGAAGGCACGATCATCTACGTCGGCAAGGCGAAGGTGCTGAAAAACCGGGTCCGCTCGTATTTTACGGGCAGCCACTCGGCGAAGACGCACCGTCTGGTCATGGACATCGTCGACTTCGAATATATCGTCACCGCGAACAACGTGGAGGCGTTGCTGCTCGAGTGCAATCTGATCAAGAAGCACAGCCCGAAGTATAACGTGCTGCTGAAGGACGACAAGTCGTTCCCGTATTTGAAGATCACGAACGAAGCGCATCCGCGGCTCGAGGTGACGCGGCGCGTCGTCAAAGACAAGGCGAAATATTTCGGACCGTATCCGAACGCTTTCGCCGCTCAGCAGACGAAGAAGCTGCTCGACCGGCTGTACCCGCTGCGCAAGTGCAAGACGCTGCCGGATAAGGTGTGCTTGTACTATCACATCGGCCAATGCGTGGCGCCTTGCGAGTACCCGGTCGAGAAGGCGGAATACGAGCGCATGGTCGGGGAAATTACGCGCTTCCTGAACGGGGGGCACGACGCGATCAAGGACGAGCTGCAGGAGAAGATGGCCGCCGCGGCGGAAGAGCTGAACTTCGAGCGGGCGCGGGAGCTGCGGGACATGATCGCGGCGATCGACGCGTTGATGGAGAAGCAGACGATCACGGCCGCCGCGGGCGTCGACCGCGACGTGTTCGGATACGCCGTGGACAAGGGCTGGATGTGCGTGCAGATCATGTACGTGCGGCAAGGGAAAATGATCGAACGCCGCGCCTCGGCGTTCCCGTATTACGGCGAGGCGTACGACGATTTCATGACGTACGTCACGCAGTATTACAGCGACAACCCGGCGCTGCCGAAGGAAGTGCTGCTGCCGGGTCCGCCCGCGGCCGGGACGGCCGGCGCGGAAGCCGGCGCCGAGGGCGCGGCTGCGGAGGGCGCGGCTGCGGAGGGCGCAGGCGAGCACGGCGATGCGGGCGGCGACCTGGCGGCCGCGCTCGAGTCCTGGCTGAAGGTGAAGGTGCTGCTGCCGCAGCGGGGCGACAAGAAGAAGATGCTCGAGATGGCGGCCGACAACGCGCGCGTCACGCTCGAGGAGAAGTTCCGCTTGATCGAGCGGGACGAGGAGCGCACCGTCAAGGCGGTGGAAGGGCTCGCCGAGTGGCTCGGCGCGGACCGCATCCACCGTATCGAGGCGTTCGACAACTCGAACATCCAGGGGGCCGATCCGGTGTCGGCGATGGTCGTCTTCACGGACGGCAAGCCGGACCGCAAGGAATACCGCAAGTATAAGATCAAGACGGTCGTCGGTCCCGACGACTACGCGACGATGCGCGAGGTCATCCGCCGCCGTTACGAGCGCGTGCTGCGCGACGGCTTGACGCTGCCGGACCTGATCGTGGTCGACGGCGGCAAGGGACAGATCGCGGCGGCCGTCGACGTGCTCGAGAACGAGCTCGGCTTGTTCGTGCCGGTATGCGGTCTCGTGAAGGACGCGAAGCATAAGACGGCGCAGCTGATGGTCGGCGATCCGCCGACGCCGGTGCCGATGCGTCGCGACAGTCAGGAGTTTTACTTGCTGCAGCGCATTCAGGAGGAGGTGCATCGCTTCGCGATTACGTTCCACCGGGATACGCGGTCGAAGCGGTCGTTCGCATCGTTGCTGGACGACATTCCGGGCATCGGCGAGAAACGGAAGAAGCAGCTGCTGAAGCATTTCGGCAGCGTGAAGGCGATGCGCGAAGCCGACGTGGAGGCGTTCCGTCCGCTCGGCTTCGGCGATAAGCTGGCGCAGCAGATCGTAGACGCGCTGCGCGGTCCGACGCAGGCCGAGGAGGAGACGGCGGCGGAAGCGGAGCTCGAAGCGGGCGCCGAATCGGGGATGCAAGCGGAATAAGAAGCAGGGGACCGCCCGGCGGCGGCCTCCTGCTTTTTCTTTTTTCTCGTTCGCCTCTGCATGATCGATTGCCGAATTTGGGAAAAGTATACGGTAAGATCAGGATCGAACAGAGGAGGCGCCTGTCGCCGATGAATGCGTACGCCGACAATGTAGCCTACTTCCGCCGAACGTTCGATCGATGCGAAGACGTGACTTTCAGATCCGTCCGCGCGGGCGGGCGGATCGAAGCGACGCTCGTCTATACGCAAGCGATGTCGAGCGATCTTCGGATCGAGAGGAACGTCCTGCTGCCGCTGATGCAAATCCAAGCGACTTCTCCTCCGCACGAACCGGACCGCCGACTCGATTGGCTCGTATCCGAGGCGCTTCCCGCGGAAGATATCGTCGTGCAAAGCGATCGGGAGCGCGCGACGGAGTCGGTATTGGCCGGCTATGTCATGCTGCTCGTCGACGGGGTGACCCCCGTCCTGCTCATCGGGCTGGCGGCGTATCCCGCGCGGTCCGTCGAGGAGCCAGCGAGCGAGCCCGTCATTCGAGGATCGCGGGACGGCTTTACCGAGAGCTTGCAGACGAACATATCGCTGATTCGGCGAAGGCTGAAGACGCCCGCGCTGAAGATGGAAATGCGCCAAGCCGGCAAGCTGACGAAAACCGCCCTTTCCGTACTGTATCTGGAAGGTATCGCCTCGCGTTCCCTCGTGGAAGAAGTGAAGTCGCGGCTCGAACGCATCCGTCTGGACGCGATCCTGGAAAGCGGAGCGGTCGAAGAGCTGATCAAGGAGCGGCGGATGACCGTGTTTCCCCAGCTGCATGCGACCGAACGTCCGGATCGGGCGGCGGCCGCTTTGGCGGAAGGACGCGTACTAGTATTGGTGGACAATTCGCCGTTCGGCTTGATTGCGCCCGGTCTGGCCTTGGAGATGCTCCAAGCGTCCGAAGATTATAGTCAACATTACATCGTGGCGTCGGTAACGCGGTGGCTTCGCTATTGGCTGGCTTTCAGCGCCTTGGTGTTCCCTTCGCTGTACATCGCCATCACGACCATGCATCAGGAGATGCTGCCGACGAATCTGCTGCTCAGCATCGCGTCGTCCAGGGAGGCCGTGCCGTTCCCGGCGATCGTGGAAGCGTTCATTATGGAGATGGCCTTCGAAGGATTGCGGGAGGCGGGCGTGCGGCTGCCGAGGCCCGTCGGGCAAGCCGTCAGCATCGTCGGCGCCCTCGTCATCGGTCAGGCCGCCGTTCAAGCCGGCCTCGTCTCCGCCTCGCTCGTCATCGTCGTGTCGTTCACCGGCATCGCTTCGTTTATTTTTCCTTCTTACAGCTTCGGTTTGGCCGTTCGCCTGCTGCGATTCCCGCTTATGATCGTGGCGGGGCTCCTCGGGTTGTACGGGATCGTCTTGTTTTTGCTGGCGCTCCTCATTCATCTTGCGAAGATGAAGTCGTTCGGCGTCCCTTATTTATCCCCGGCGGCGCCGCTGAATCTGAACGGCATCAAAGACGTGCTCATGCGCAGGCCATGGCTTGCTTGGAACAAGGGACGGCAAGAGCCGTAATGGGGGAATGCGCGTGAATCCGGGAGCTTCGGGATATTCGCTGGGACGTCGGAGATGGTGGCTGCTGTTGTTGCTGCTTCCGGTCATGACCGGGTGCTGGGGACGACAAGAGGTGAACGATATCGGCATCGTAACCGCCACGGCGGTAGACCGGTCGGATAATGGCGACATCGTAGTGATGCTGCTGTTCGCGATCCCGCGTCTGGTGGGCACGTCCTCAATGACCGGGGGCGGCGGCGAAAGCAAGATGTCGACGACGGCGGGGTGGGTCGTCACGGCCGGCGGCGAGACGGTGATGGACGCCTTCCGGAACATTCAAGCGAAGCTGCCGCGAACGATCTATTTCTCGCATAACCGCGTCCTCCTGTTAGGCGAGCGGCTGGCGAGAGAAGGGATCGCTCCCGTGCTCGACGTCTTCCAGCGCAATCGGCAGTCGCAACTGAACAGCTTCGTCCTCGTAGCCGAACATCCGGAAGACATTTTGCGGTTCAAGCCCACATTCGAGAAGTTATCCTCCGAAATCATCGAAGAGGAAATCGTTAGAGGGGTCGGGACGAACGTGCGGCTCGTAGAGTTTCTTGCGATGTTACACGCGGAGGGCCAAGAAGCGTTCGCTCCCGTCGTCGAATTGACCAAATCGACAGAGAAGAAGAACGGTTCGAACCTCAGGGCGACGACGAAGACGGCCGCGTTCCGGGGCGATCGCCTTGTAGGCCTGCTCGGCGACGAAGCGACTAGAGGTCTTGTATGGCTACGCAACGAGGTGAGAGACGGCGTGATCACGATTCAGGTTCCGGAAAGTCGCGGAGGCGGGAAAATCAGCGCCGAAATCAAATCCGGCTCGACGCGATTTCGACCGTCCGTTCGAGACGGCCGGGTTCGCATCCGAATCGAAACCGAGGCGACGTTGGATATTGCGGAGAACGCTTCGAAAATGGAAATCGAACGACATTTGGGTACCGTCGAGTCTTACTTCGAACGCGATCTGGAGGAGCGGCTTCGAGCTCTCTGCGACAAAGTGCAACGGAATCTGCATACGGACATCGTCGGCTTCGGACAGAGTTTGTACCGGAACGATCCGAAGCGTTGGCGCGGGGAGTATGCGGAACGATGGGACGAGACGTTCCCGAACGTACGCGCGGACATCTCCGTATCCGTTCAAGTGTTGAACACCGGCCTTGTCGGGAAGCGCGTGGACATATGGGAGGAGGAGCGATGACCGGCTACCAATTATTTTCGATTTTGGTGTTGTTCCAGTTCGGCACGACGGTGATCTTCGGTTTCGCTGCGGGAGCGGGTCGGGACGCCTGGATCACCGCCGCAGGTTCCGCCCTCCTAGGCTGCGTTCTCATTGCGGGCTACGCGGGCATTACGAAATTGACCGGCTACGTCTCCCTGGTGCAATGGTTTCGCGGCGGCTTCGGATCCTGGATCGGCGTTCCGCTGGCATGGCTGTACCCGCTCCTATTCATCTATGACGCCGCTCGAATATTAACCGATTTGGAATTTCTCGTGCCGCTGACGCTGCTGCCGGCCACGCCTCCATGGTTTTTTCTCGCGGCGATTTTGGCGGTAGCGTTGTATTTGATGTTTTCGGGAGTAGAGGTGTTGGGCCGCATCGCCGGCGTCCTGCTCCCCATACTTGTGTTGTTCAGCCTGCTGGAAGCCGTGTTGCTGATCGCTTCGAAGAGCTTTCATCCGGAATATTTCTTTCCGATTCTCGGCGAAGGCTGGGGCAGAGTGTTTACCGGGATCTGGCCGCTCGGCATTACGCAGACGTACGGGGAGAGCATCGAGATGGCCGTCTTCTGGCATCTGCTGAACAAGAAGGAGCGGCTTCCGACCGTCGGCATCGCGGCGACGTTGTTCGCCGGTCTGTTTATCGTCTTGTTCGATGTGCTCGGGATCGCCGCGATGGGGGAGCATCTGTTTATGGAGATGATCTTCCCTGCGTTCACGATCTTGAACCTATCCAGCGTGGCAGGGTTTTTGGAAAATTTGAACGCTCTTGGCGCTATGTATTTCTTATGCACGTCGTTCGTTAAAATGGCGGTCCACTTAATCGCGGCCGCGATGTGCATCCAGGAATTAACCGCGGCCGCGAACAGCGGCGCCGCGATCTGGTTGTCGGCGGGTTCCGCGTTCTTCGTCTCGTTAACGATGACGAACAATTTCTCGGAGCATCTGCAAGCGGGGTTGGAGCGGTTGCCGTATGCGCTGTGGGTTCCGATGTTTATCCTTCTGCCTGCAGCCGCCGGAGCGGCCTCCTGGCTCGGCAGGCGGTTCAAGAGGGCGGCGTACCGATGAACGTCGTCTTCCCTTGGGCGTCCGCCGCTATGATCGAATCGCCATGGATGATGCAATGCGCGATCGTCGGCGCCGCCTTCGCCTTGTCGATCTTGACATGGGTTAAAGAACGTAAGCGGCGGAAGTAAAAACCTCCTGTCCCTGCCGCCCTTGACGCTCGATTGCCGAGCGCCGAGGACGGAAGCGGAAGGAGGTTTTTCCTTTAGCCGATCGGCGCGGCCGGTCGGTCCCGACGGCTCCAACGCACGTAGAGCGCTACGAACGCCGGCGTCGCCAGGTAGAAGGCGAAAGCGGCGAAGCCGCCTGCCGTCGGCGCGGAGGAGACGACGGAGATGCCGAACCAGATCAGGTCGACGACCGCGTGCGCGAAGACGGCGGCGAGGAAGCCGTGCCTCAGGAAGATGAAGGCGAACAGCAAGCCGAGCGCCGTCACCTCCGCGAATCGCGTGTAATACGGATAGATCGGATATTGAACGTGGCCGAGCGCCCAGACCATGCTGCTCAGCAGGATGGCGCCGACAAGGGCGACGGCGCCGACGGTCCGCTTGGACGCGCCGAGCGGTTTCAACGCCCAAGACAGCGGCCAGGCGAACAGCCGCTTCAGCGCCGCGATGGCGAAGAGGCGATACACGGCTTCTTCGGAGACGGCCGCGCACCAGGCGAGCAGCGGCGCGAGCAACGGATACGCCATGTTGTTCGGCGAGCTGAGCGCGTCGATCGTGTACCAGGTGCGAAAGCCTTGCTCCGCGAACAGAAACAGGATCGATTGCACGCCGAGCAAGATCGGCGCGTACACGTAGCCGAGCTTCGCCGCGGCCGCGACGTGCGAGCCGTACTCGGCGTCTTCCGGCTGCGGCCACAGCCGGTAGCCTTGCCGCGCGGCGAGCGTATCGCCGGCGACGGCGCTGAAGTAGAGGCCGATCGCCATGGCGAGCGTCAGGGCGTTCGTGACGACGAGTCCGCCGATCATGCCGGCGATCGCCCCGGCGCCGTCCAGCTCGGCGATGCCGGTATAGTCGCCGCCGTTCAGGAGGTCGAGCATCGTCGCCTTGAGTCCGGGGTACATGTTCACGTTCATCGCGCAATAGAACACGCCGAAGACGAGCGCCATCAAGACGCCGCGGTTCCAACGGACGGAGCCGGCCTGCGCGAGCGCATAGATGAAGGCGGCGAATTGCAGGACGCCGCTGAGCAGCAGGCCGATCAGACCGAGCGCGGACGACTTGGCGTCTTGGTCCGCGATACGGGACGCGTACGATTCGGGGACGATCCAACGCACCGTGAAGGCGGTCGCTCGCAGATCGTCGGCCCGCACCGACACCTCGGCGGACGCCTCGCCGAAGACCGGGTCCGAGAGCGCGTAGGCCGCCTCGCCGACGTCCTCGTCCGCCCAGAGCAGCTCCGGCTCGGCGCCCGTCCAGCCGAGGTCCGCGATCGCCTGGCGGCCGATCGCTTCCAGCTCGCCTCCGGCGACCGGTTCGCCGGCGACGCCCAAACTCCATTCGGTCGCGCGACCGGTGTACGGATTGACGTCGACCCAGTGCTTCGCGCCGGTCCCCGCGTCTTCCACTTCGACGCGGTACGCCTCTAACGGAAGCGTCGCGGACCACCGTTTCTGTACGTCGGCGATCGTCTCGGCCTCGTAGAAATACCCGAAGACGTCCCGGTCGGCCGAATACATCGCGAAGGAACGAAGCTCCGCGCCGGCGTCCCCGGTCCGCTCCCGAACGTACGCTTCAGCGGCCTGCTCGGCTCCCGAACGGTCGACGACGTGCGTCGTCGCGCTCGGATCATTGCCCGCGACCATCGGGACGACGTTGGTCGCAAGAAATACAAGGAGGCCGACCGCCGAAGCGATCCATAACGACTTTGCGATTTTCGAAATAGTCATGATTTCGCTCCTAACATTTATGTACATACTTAATGATAGACGTCGTTTTATTTTATCATAGGCGTCCGGAACGATTCATGCGACGACGCCGAGCCCCACAGCTTCGTTTGCTGGGCGAGCTCGATCAGCTGAGCGGCCGCGGGCGTCAGCGGACTATGCTTCGAATACAGCAGCGACGTCGTCCGGGTGAAATGGGCGATGTCGGGAATGTGCCGCACGACGACCGCGTCGTCGTCGGCGACGCTGCTGCGGAGATACGATTGCGGAAGCAGCGTCGCGAGATTGCAGGCGGAGACGAGGCGAACGATCACCTCGAACGAATCGATCTCCATCTTGACGTCCGGCACGACGCCGTTCGCGGCGAGCAGCTCGTCGGTTAACACCCGATACCACGTCCCTTGGGAAAATAAGATCATCGGCAGCCGCTCCAAGTCGCCGATCGACAGCTCGGCCTTGGCCCCGAGCGGGTGGAAGGCGGGCAGGACGAGAGACAAGTGGTCGTCGAACAGCGGCACGCAGACGGTGTCCGGCGTGTCGACGGCGGAGGCGACGAGGCCGACGTCGCACTTCTTCTCTTTCACGAGCGTGACGATCTCGTGGGTTTTCCCGGTGACGGCGTGAATGTCGACGTCGGGGGCGTGGCGCGTGAACGCGGCGATGAGATCGGGCAGCGTGGATTGCAGCGTGGTGAGGCTCGCCCCGAGCGTCAAGCGGCCCCGGTTGGCCGAGTTGAATTCGCCGAGCGTCTGTAGAAACCGCCCTTGCAGCTGTCGCATCTCGACGGCGAATTCGTAGCTGATCTGGCCGACGCGCGTCAGCTCGAGCCGCTTGCCGCGCCGATGAAACAGCTTCACGCCGAGATCCTCCTCGAGCGTCGAAATTTTGCGCGACAGCGCAGGCTGGCTAATATTGAGCGCCTGCGACGCTTTGTTGACGCTCCGGTGCTCGACGACGGCGGCGAGGGCGATCATCTGGTCGTACATGAGGGGGACACCTCCATATATGATCTTATGCAGTTTAGGTATTATTCATTATAATAAATCGGTACTTCCATTATAAGAGGCGGAGTTGTATCATTTACAATGTGAAACTTTTTTGAACGGACTGTGCCGATCGTATTGACGGGCTTATCCCGCGGGAGTAGAATTGTGTACGGTTTGTCACAAAGTGAACGGAACGGCGATTTCAATCAGGGAGGAACAAGGAACATGAAAGGAAATTCGTATTTGCACCGGAAGATCCACTCCTTATTAGGCGTGCTTCCGCTCGGGGGCTTCTTCATCGAGCACCTGCTCACGAATTACTCCGCTTTTCAAGGCGGGCAAGAAAAATTCGTCGAGCACATCCATTGGATCCACGGCTTGCCGCTCGTGCTGGGGCTCGAAATTTTCGTCATCTGGCTTCCGCTTCTCTATCACGGCGTGTACGGTCTGTATGTCGCGTACCAATCGCGGAACAACGTCAGCAATTACGGCTATATCCGGAACTGGGCGTTCTTTGCGCAGCGCATCACCGGGGTCATCACGTTCGTCTTCGTCGTATGGCATATTTGGAGCACGCGGGTGCAAATCGCGCTCGGCACGGTCGAGCAGGACGCCGTCGGGGTGCAAATGCATGAGATCTTGTCGAACCCGGTGTATTTTTGGATTTATTTCGTGTGCGTCTTAGCGGCGTCGTTCCACTTCTGCAACGGGTTGTGGTCGTTCCTCGTGTCCTGGGGCATCGCAGTCGGCCCGCGCGCGCAGCGCGTCGCCTCTTATGCGACGATGGCGCTCTTCGTCCTGATGACCTTCATGTTCTGGATGGCGATGGGCGGGTTCTTGGACGATTCTTTCGCGGAGCCGCTTGCCTCTGCGTCCCTACAATAGAAGAGGAGTGAACGGTAACATTATGGCGAACCAAAACATCATCGTCGTCGGCGGCGGTCTCGCCGGCCTGATGGCAACCATCAAAGCGGCGGAAGCGGGTCAGCACGTCGACCTGTTTTCGCTCGTGCCGGTCAAGCGCTCCCACTCGGTGTGCGCGCAAGGCGGCATCAACGGAGCGGTCAATACGAAGGGCGAAGGCGACTCCCCGTGGGAGCACTTCGACGATACGATCTACGGCGGCGACTTCCTCGCGAACCAGCCTCCTGTCAAAGCGATGTGCGAAGCCGCGCCGGGCATCATCCACTTGATGGATCGGATGGGCGTTATGTTCAACCGGACGCCGGAAGGGTTGCTCGACTTCCGCCGCTTCGGCGGCACGAAGCATCACCGGACGGCGTTCGCGGGCGCGACGACGGGCCAACAGCTGCTGTACGCGCTCGACGAGCAGGTGCGCCGCTGGGAAGTGGCGGGCCTCGTCACGAAGTACGAGCATTGGGAATTCCTCGGCGCCGTCATCGACGAAGAAGGCGTCTGCCGCGGCATCTCCGCGCAGGATCTCCGTTCGATGGAAGTGCACACGTTCCGCGCGGATGCGGTCATTCTAGCGACCGGCGGACCGGGGATCATCTTCGGGAAGTCGACGAACTCGGTCATTAACACGGGTACGGCGGCAAGCGCGGTATACCAGCAAGGCGTCTACTACGCGAACGGCGAGTTCATTCAGATTCACCCGACGGCCATTCCGGGCGACGACAAGCTGCGCCTCATGTCCGAGTCGGCGCGCGGCGAAGGCGGACGCATCTGGACGTACGACAAGGACGGCAAACCGTGGTACTTCCTCGAGGAGAAGTATCCGGCCTACGGCAACCTCGTGCCTCGGGATATCGCGACGCGCGAAATTTTCGCGGTGTGCGTCGACCAAAAGCTCGGCATTAACGGCGAGAACATGGTGTACCTCGACTTGTCGCATAAAGATCCGAAAGAGCTGGACGTGAAGCTCGGCGGCATCATCGAGATTTACGAGAAGTTCATGGGCGACGATCCGCGAAAAATTCCGATGAAGATTTTCCCTGCGGTACATTACTCCATGGGCGGCATGTGGGTCGACTACAACCAAATGACGAACATCCCGGGTCTCTTCGCGGCGGGCGAATGCGAATATCAATTCCACGGCGCGAACCGCCTCGGCGCGAACTCGCTGCTCTCGGCGATTTTCGGCGGCATGGTGGCGGGACCGAAAGCGGTCGAATATATCAAGGGTCTCAAGAAGTCCTCGGCGGACTTGGACGAGCGCGTGTTCAGCGCGGAGAAGAAGCGCCAAACGGAGAAATACGAAGGCATTCTCGGTCTTACGAAGGGCACTGAAAACCCGTACGTGCTGCATAAGGAGCTCGGCGAATGGATGATCGACAACATGACGGTCGTCCGGTATAACAAGAAGCTGCAGGAGACGGACAACAAAATCCAGGAGCTCATGCAGCGCTATAAGAACATCAACATCAACGACACGGCGAAGTGGAGCAACCAAGCGGCGTCGTTCACGCGTCAGCTGTGGAACATGTTCGAGCTCGCGCGCGTCATGACGATCGGCGCCCTGCAGCGGAACGAAAGCCGCGGCGCGCATTACAAGCCGGAGTTCCCGGAGCGCGACGACGACAACTTCATGAAGACGACGGTCGCGAAGTATACGTCGAACGGTCCGGAGATTTCCTACGAGGATATCGACGTCTCGCTCATCGCGCCGCGCAAGCGCGATTATACTTCGGATAAGAAGAAATAAGAAAGGGAGGGTGCCAGAGCGATGTCTACGACAACGGCGAACGACAAGAAGACAGTCAAGTTTATCGTAACGCGTCAAGATACGCCGGAATCTCCTTCGTACACGGAGGAATTCGAAATTCCGTACCGCCCGAACATGAACGTCATCAGCGCGCTGATGGAAGTACAGCGCAATCCGGTGAACGCCAAGGGCGACAATACGTCCCCCGTCTGCTGGGAGTCCAACTGCTTGGAGGAAGTGTGCGGGGCCTGCTCGATGGTCATTAACGGCAAGCCGCGCCAGGCGTGCACGGCGCTCGTTGACAAGCTCGAGCAGCCGGTCCGCCTCGCGCCGATGAAGACGTTCCCGGTCATGCGGGATCTCGTCATCGACCGCGGCCGGATGTTCAACTCGCTGAAGCGCGTGAAGGCGTGGATTCCGATCGACGGCACGTACGATCTCGGACCGGGTCCGCGGATGGCGGAAGCGAAGCGCCAGTGGGCGTACGAGCTGTCCAAGTGCATGACGTGCGGCGTCTGCCTCGAGGCGTGCCCGAACGTCAACGACCGGAACGACTTCATCGGTCCGGCGCCGATCTCGCAGGTGCGCTTGTTCAACGCGCATCCGACGGGCGAGATGAACGCGGACGAGCGTCTCGAATCGCTGATGCAGGACGGCGGCATCGAGGGCTGCGGCAACTCGCAGAACTGCGTGCAGTCGTGTCCGAAGGGCATTCCGCTGACGACGTCGATCGCCGCGATCAACCGCGACACGACGAAGCTGTTGTTCAAGAAGTGGCTTAGCCAATAAGCGTATAGAGAAGTGGCGCCTCCGGTCGGATATCGATCGGGGGCGCCGCTTTTTCGCATACACCGGCTGCGTTCGTTTAGGCTTGGGTTCCGAGACGGGCGAGCCAATCGCCGAGGCGCGTCGAGGCGATCCTTGCGCCGTCCTCGACGGGGACGAGCGATTCCGCTTGGAGCGGCGCGCCGAAGTACCCCTTCGAATCGTCCGTAACGACTTGCCGCTCGTCTCGGCTCGCGCGCAAGGAGACGCGGACGAATTCGTCCAGACCGAGCCGCTCGGGTCCGGCGATTTCGACGACGCCGTTCGCAGGCGCGGCGAGGGCATAGTCGACCATCGCTTCCGCTACGTCGTCCGCGGCGAT
Source organism: Paenibacillus antri (assembly GCF_005765165.1). NCBI lineage: Bacteria > Bacillati > Bacillota > Bacilli > Caryophanales > Paenibacillaceae > Paenibacillus > Paenibacillus antri. Next base: position 151,439 of record NZ_VCIW01000002.1, read on the forward strand.
CGGCTGCACGAGGGCGGAGGGCAGATTGACGGTTTGCCCTTCCGTCGCGGTGTAGGCGATGGTACCGGCGAATTCGTAAAATTGCGTAGCGCGTACGATCGTATACGGGATTTCGGAAGTTTCGATCAGCTTCTCCTGCGCCCGCTTCGCGCGGAGATAGTCGTTCTCTTCGAGCCGGTCCGCGCCGACCACGGACAGCGCCACATGATGGACCGCCCCGGCGGCCGCTTCGGCGGCGAGGAGATTCCGCGTGGACTTCTGGAAGAACGACATGACGGCATCCCTTTCGAACGATGGGGAGTTCGTCACGTCGACGACGACCTGCGCGCCTCGGATCGCTTTCGCCAATCCTTCTCCCGTGACGGAATCGACGCCTGCCGACGGCGAGGCGACCGCCGTCTCATGTCCGAGCGACTGAAGTCTAGCGATCATTTTTTTGCCGATCAATCCGGTACCGCCGACGATTACGATTTTCATATGATAACCTCCTGGGATATAGCCCTCCTTGCGGGGCGGCGTGATGTCGAAGCCGGTCGACGGCCGGTTCGTCGCAGCGGGCTTCATCCATAACACGACCGAGCGGATCGTTTTGTGACATCCCTTGCTTAACCGCTTCGCAGAAGATAGAGTGAGGGAAGGAAATCGATCGCGCGGAAGGAGGAGTGCTCCGATGCAAGAGCTGTACGTGCAGTACAAAGGGTTGATGTTCAAGCTGGCTTATCAATTGACCGGATCGGCCGCCGATGCGGAGGACGTCGTCCACGATGTATTTTTGAAAGCGCAGAGCCTTCCGCCGAGCAGGCTGGAAGATTCGAAAGCTTTCCTATGCAAGATGGTGACGAATCGCTGTCGCGACTTGTATAAATCGGCGCGCAAGAAGCGGGAGCATTACGTCGGGGAATGGCTGCCGGAGCCGCTCCAAGGCGCGGCGGAAGATTCGTCGGAATCGGTCGTCCAGGACGACCTCTTATCGTATGCCATGCTCGTATTGCTCGAACGTCTGTCGATCTCGGAACGCGCCGTGTTCGTCCTGCGCGAAGCGCTCGGCTTCGAGTACGGGGAAGTCGCAAAGCTTCTCGGCAAGAGCGAGGTCGGCTGCCGGAAGCTGTTCAGCCGGGCGAAAGCGAAGATGGAGCTTCCCGAGGACGAGCCGATTCGCTCCGATCCGGCAGGCCGATCTTGGGCCGACGACTTCGTGGCGGCGCTTAAGAAGGGGGATCTGGACCGGCTCTACGCGTTGCTGGATCAAGACGTCGTCCTCGTCGCCGACGGAGGCGGCAAGGCGGTCGCGGCATTGAATCCGATTCGAACGAGAGAGCGCGTCGCGCAGTTTCTGCTCGGCGGCGTTCGCAAGGCCGCTACGGTCGGGGACGACGTCGTGATCGACCTTGTCCGTCTCAATGGACAAGCGGGCTTCGTCATTCGCTCGGAAGAAGGGATCGTCCATACCGCGGGCATGTTCCGCATCGCGAAGGACGGGATCCGGAACATCTATCTTATGCGCAATCCAGATAAGCTTACGTATGTAGGGAAGTAAGCCCTCGGATCCATGCATGCGCGATTTTTCGAAGGGAGACGATCGGTAGATGCACAATGGAAGCAGTGAAAACAAGAAGACGGGGAACGCGCGGGGACAGGAGGATATCCCCGATCAAACCGGGAAGACGGTCGTCGTGACCGGCGCCAGCAGCGGTATCGGCTTGGAAGCGGCTCGGGTATTCGCGGGGAAAGGCGCCGACGTCGTTATGGCCGTGCGCAACGCGGCGAAGGGGGAAGCGGCGGCGGAGCGCATCCGAGCCGCCGTACCCGGGGCGAAGCTGACGCTGCTGCCGCTCGACCTGGCCGATCTCGCCAGCGTGCGGGCGTTCGCCGCGGCGTTCCGGGAGGCTCGCGGTCGGCTCGACCTGCTGATCAATAACGCGGGGGTCATGATTCCGCCGTACGGCAAGACGAAGGACGGCTTCGAGCTCCAATTCGGCAGCAACCACTTGGGGCACTTCGCCTTGACCGGCCTGCTGCTGCCGTCGCTGACGTCGCCGGAGTCCGGCCGCGCCCGCATCGTTACGCTCACGAGCATCGCCGCACGTTCCGGACGCATCGACTTCGACAACTTGGACGGATCCCGCGGGTATGGCGCCATGAAGTTCTATTCCCAGAGCAAGCTCGCGAATTTGCTGTTCGCGCTCGAGCTGCAGCGGCGCTTGAGCGCTTCCGGCGCGGCCGCGATCAGCGTCGCCTGCCACCCGGGCATCTCGACGACGAACTTGTTCTCGCGAGGCTCCGGCAAACAATCGGGTTGGTTTATGAAGATGCTGCTCGCCTCCGTCGGACACTCCGCGGAGATGGGGGCGCTGCCGACGCTGTACGCGGCGACGAGCCCGTCGATACGCGGCGGCGAGCTGATCGGCCCGGACGGGCGCGGCGGGCGCCGCGGGTATCCGGCGCCGGACGCCGTCGGCGCGAAGAAGGACGACCCCGAAGTCGCGCGTCGGCTTTGGGACGTGTCGGAGCGGCTAACGGGCGTCGAATTTCGGCTGTAATTATGCGAAGCCCGCTGTCGGGGAAACCCGCCGGCGGGCTTTTTGATCATTTCCGGGGCAATTGACGCCGGTATTCTTTTCCCCGCGGCGCTCCGGTTTCTGCTATAATGAATTCGCCTTCGGGCATAGCAGGTCAACTCACCGAACCGAGGTGTACCGTTCATGGCCTTTCCGAGCGTACGATGGAAGCGCCTCTCCGCGGGCGTTCCGCTCGAGAAACGATTATCCAAGGAAGCCGTCACGACGATCTCGATCCACAGCTTCTTCCAACTGGGAGCGTCGATGTCCGGCGTGTTTCTCAATTTGTACTTATGGCGTCTGACGGAAAGTCTCGCGATCAACGGCATGTACGCGCTGCTGTCGTACGCCGTCGGCCCGATCGTCTTCGCGATCGGCGGCAAATACGCCAAGACGAAGGATCGGCTCTTCGCGTATCGGCTCGGCATCGCGATGACGGCGACCTTTTATTTGCTCGTCATTATCGCCGGCCCCCGAGTGGTCGATTATTACTACGTCTTCGCGATGCTGGCCGGCACCTCGGGCGCCTTCTATTGGCTCGGGTACTTAACGCTCATGTACGACGTGTCCACGGACCAGAATCGGATTCGGTATCTGGGGCTCAATTCCATCTGCTTTAATCTCGCGGGGCTGATCGGTCCGGCGGCGGCCGGCTATATGATCGGGCTCGCCGACGGCTTGGAAGGGTATATGATCGTCTTTACGATCGCGTTCGTCACGTTCGTCCTCGCCACGATCGGAAGCTTCCGATTGAAGGCGAAGGGCAGCCATCATAAATCGTATTATTTACGGCTGCTGCCGCTCTTGTTTCGTAAGGACGCGTCGTTCCGGCACAGCTTGTTCGGGTGGATGATTCTCGGGTTGTATCAAGGGCTGCTGTTGTTTCTGCCGAACATCCTGTTGTTCGACGCGTTGGGCCGCGAGGATTGGGTCGGCTATGCGGGCGTCGCGCTGCTCGGCCTGACGATTCTGACGAGCTACCTGCTCTCGCGGTACGCGAAGCCCGAGCTCGCGAAGCGCTACGCATTGATCGCCGCCTGCGCCTTCACGACCGGCGCCGCGCTGCTGACGGCGTTCGGCGTTCATGTGTGGACGGTCGCCGCGTTCGCGGTGTCGTATTACGGCTGCATACCGCTGCTCGTGAACTCCTTCTCCGCGTACCATTACCGCCTGGTCGGCCAGCTGCCGCTCAAGGGAAACCTGCGGGTCGAAACGATCGTCGCTCGCGAGGCGTTCATCAACGTCGGGCGCGTCGTCGCGTTGTTCCTCATGATCGCGCTTTCGTCCGATTTGGACAGCCCGTGGATCGGGGCCGTCGTGCTCGGAGCCGCGCTCATGCAGTTCAACTTCGCGTGGGTGATCAAGCGGGAGAACCGGAGCGAGCCGTCCGTCAATGCGGCGGGCTCGCACGCTCCCCGAGGAAATCGGAGTACGCCCGGCACGTAACGCGAGGCTCGTCCTCCGACGCATCGACGGCATTGAGGAGAAAGATGTTCATAGCTGCGATTCCTTCCCTTGCGAAAATGAGTCCCTGACCGCCGCCGGACGGCCCCGCTTGCTCTTCCGATAATCGGTCGGGGAGATGCCCTTCGCTTCTTTAAACATCCGAGCGAACGTCTTGTAGGAGCCGAAGCCGACCTCGTGCACGATGTCCGTGACGGACATGTCGGTGGAGACGAGCAGGCTGGCCGCTTGGCGAAGGCGCAGGTCGTGCACGAACCGGACGAACGTCTGGCCGGTCGCCTCCTTGATCACCTCGCTCATGCGCGAGGCGCTGAGCGAGAAGCGCCTCGCGAGGTCGCTCAGCGACAGATCCTCTTGATAATTGTTGTGGATGTAATGGACAGCGGCCCACACCGAGCTCTTCCCGCTCCGGGGCGGCCGGACGGAAGCGGTAGCCCCGCTCGTCTCGGGCGCCGCCTCGGACTGATGGCGGTACCGGTCGAATCGGACGAGCGTCTCCGCGAGCTTCGCCTTCAGCAGCGTGTCGCGCCACCGCTCCGTAGACATCGTCTCGCGGTACATCTCTTCGATGCGGACCCGCATCTCCTCCATCGCTTCCCCTTGGAGCCTTGCATACGCAGGCAAGTCGTCCAACCCGGCGAACAGCTCGCCGAAGCCCCCGCTCATGCCGGTCTCGTACAACAAGTCCATTCCGAAATTGCAATTATATAACACCAAGGTGCTTCCCGGATCCGTGAACAGCTCGTGCACCTGATACGGCAGGATGAAGGTGAACGTGCCCGGCACCATCGGGTGGTTCACGCCGTCGATCGTCTCCGAGCCGCTGCCTTCCACGACGTACGAAAATTCGAGAAAGTCGTGCCGGTGGGCGCGAAATCCGTTCGTCAGCCGATGGAGCCCGAGATGAAACGGGAAGGGCGCGTGCATATTGGGATACGTCTTCAAATAACCGGGATAGTGCGTCATGACGAGGGTCCTCCGACTCCGAAAAAATGAGACATTCGCCGAAACGAGCGGTACGTATTTTCGCTCGGGCTCGGTTACCATGATCATAGCAAAAAAACGATTCGCGGGGGATGAAAAATGATGAGCGGCACGAACAAGCTGAGGCTCGGCGTCATCGGCGCCGGCAATATTGGAAACGTTCACTTGAAAGAGTTCTCGAAGCTGTCCGACGCATGCGAAATTACGGCGGTGACGGACGTTTATTTGCCGCTCGCGGAAGCGAGGGCGAAGGAATACGGCGTCGGAACGGTAGCGTCGTCGGCCGAGGCGCTCATCGCGAGCAAGGACGTCGACGCGGTCGTGATCGGCGTGCCGAACCAATTTCATGCGCCGCTGGCGGTGCAAGCGCTCGAGGCCGGCAAGCACGTGCTGCTGGAGAAGCCGATGGCGATCGACGCCGAAGCGGCGCGGACGATCATGCGAGCGGCCGCCGCAACGGATCGGACGCTGATGATCGCGCATCAGATGCGGTGGGAATCGGTGCCGATGCAGATCAAGGAGCAGGCGCTCCGCGGCGAGCTCGGGCGCATCTATACGGCGAAGACGGGTTGGTACCGCCGGAAGGGCATTCCCGGATGGGGCACGTGGTTTACGCGGATGAACGAGTCCGGCGGCGGGCCGCTCATCGATATCGGCGTCCATATGTTGGACCTGGCGTTGTACTTGATGGGCAATCCGAAGCCGGTATCGGTCTACGGCTCGACGTACGCGGAATTCGGCCCGAAGAAGAAGGGCATCGGCACGTGGGGCAAGCCGAACTGGGACGGCGTATACGACGTGGAGGATCTCGCCACGGCGATGATCAAGATGGAGGACGGTTCTTCCTTGACGCTCGAAGTGAGCTGGGCGGTCCATATGGATACGGACAGCGCGCCGTTCATCCATCTGATGGGCAGCGAGGGCGGCGCTTCGTATCGCGGGGCCCACGGCAAGCTGCTCACGGAGAAGTTCGACCGTCCGCTCGAGACGGAGCTGCGGACGCCGGAGGGCGACGAAGGCGCGCGCCAACGGCTCAGCCGCCACTTCCTCGAGTGCGTGCGCGAAGGCAAGCAGCCGATCAGCTCGGCGATGACCGGCTTCGCGAACAGCCTCATCCTGGACGCGATTTACGAATCTTCTCGCACGGGGAACGAAGTCAAGTTAAACTGGAATTATTAACGAAGAAGAGGTGTTTTCCTTGAATATGAAAATCGGATTGACGCGTGCCGGACTCGGCGACATCGGTTCGGACGAGCGATTCATCGAGCTGGCGGGCGCTTACGGCTTCCAGACGGTCGACCTTGACGCTGTCGGCTTGGTGACGCGCCACGGCGTCGACGGGGCGCGGGAGTTGCTTGCGAAGCACGGCGTAGAGGCGAGCTCGATCGGCTTGCCGGTCGAATGGCGGACGACGGACGAAGCGTTCCGGAACGGTCTCGGGAAGCTGCGGGACGCGGCCGAAGCCGCCGCGGCGATCGGCGTTACGGCATGCTGCACGTACATCCTTCCTTCGACGGATGCGCCGGCCGCTCGCTTCATGGCTCAAGCCGTCCGCAGGCTGCGCCTCTGCGCGCAGCTGCTCGGCGCGTACGGCATCCGCCTCGGGCTGGAGTACGTCGGCCCGCATCATCTCCGGACCCGGTGGGCGAATCCGTTCATCTGGACGCAGCAGGAAACGCTGGAACTGGTCGAGACAATTGCGGAACCGAACGTCGGATTGTTGTTGGACTCGTATCACTGGTATACGACCGAATTGGCGGCAGGCGACATCGCGAAGCTTCAGCCGCATCAGATCGTACACGTACATCTGAACGACGCGCGCGACGTACCGGTATCGGAGGCGCTCGATAACGACCGCGTCCTGCCGGGCGACGGGGTCATCGACCTCGCGGGCTTCCTGCGCGCGCTGGCGTCGACCGGATACGCCGGCGCGGTCACGCAAGAGGTGCTTACGCAGTCGCCGCCGACCGACCCGGTCGAGACGCTGCTCGAACGGTCCAAGGCCGGCTTCGACAAGGCGTTCGCCGCGGCGGGGCTGCGGTAGAGCTGTCATACTTCGTACGCCCGTCATCGGGGCTTCCCGATGGCGGGCGTTTTTGCGTTGCGCCGACGCCCAATCCGCTAACAGAAGACGTATTGCACCGTGGCGGTGCAATAATTGTAACGGGATGGGGCGGAAAGTGCTGCACGACGGTGCAATCAACGGGGATACAGGTTAGCTCTGGCGCAAAGGGGAGGTGCGGCGCACCGCGGGGGTGCAATAATTGTAACGAGATGGGGCGGAAAACGCTGCACGACGGTGCAATCGGCTGGGATACAGGTTAGCTCTGGCGCGAAGGGGAGGTGCGGCGCACCGCGGCGGTGCAATAATTGTAACGTGATGGGGCGGAAAGTGCTGCACAATGGTGCAATCAACGGGGATACAGGTTAGCTCTGGCGCGAAGGGGTGGTGCGGCGCACCGCGGCGGTGCAAAATTTGTAACGAGATGGGGCGGAAAACGCTGCACGCCGGTGCAGTCGGCGGGACCCTCGAATAAACGAGAAAGATGTATATTGTTCTCCCGGCGGCTCCGAGTTACGGTGGAGGCTGACAGAATTAAAGGGCCGTCCATCGGCGAGGGAGAGAAAAAGCATGAAAACGAAATTGAAGGCCGGCATCGTCGGCGCGGGCAATATATTCAGAACGGCGCATGCGCCGGCGCTGGCGAACCATCCTGAGGTCGAGCTCGTCGCGATCTGCGACCCCGACGCGAATAAAGCGAAGGCGCGGGCCGAGGAGCTCGGCGTTCCGCTCGCGCACGTATATGCGGATTACCGCGAGCTGCTGCGGAACCATCCGGAGCTCGACTTCGTCGACATCGCGACGCCGAACGCGTTCCACAGCGAGATCGCCGTCGCGGCGCTGGACGCGGGACATCACGTCTTCGTCGAGAAGCCGGACGCCGTCGATCCGGCGCAGGCGGCCGCGATGGCGGAGGCGGCCGAGCGGAGCGGCAAGCTGCTGATGTCGATGCGGAACAACCGTTTCCGTCCGGCGGTGCAATTCCTGAAGAAGCTGGCGGATCGCGGATACGCCGGTGATATCTACACGGGCCGCTGCGGGTGGACGCGGCGCCGCGGCATTCCGGGCAAGGGCGGATGGTTCACGACGGCCGCGCTGTCCGGCGGCGGACCGCTCATCGATCTCGGCGTGCACTTCATCGATGTAGCGATCTGGCTGATGGGCGATCCGCGTCCGGTGTCGGTGACCGGGGCGACGTACGCGAAGTTCGCGGACGCCGTCATCAGCGATTCGGTCCACAGCGCCTTCGGGGAGAAGAAGGCGGACGGCATCTTCGACGTGGAGGATCTCGCGACCGGCTTCATCCGGTTCGACAACGGCGCGACGCTGCAGATCGAGTTCAGCTGGGCGGCGAACGTCGAAGAGGAAGCGAACTTCGTGGAGCTCCGCGGGACGAAGGCGGGGCTGCACTATCGACGCGGCGAAGCCAAGGTGTTCACCGAGCTGGAAGGGACGCTCGTGGACGTGATCCCGAAGCTGCCGAAGGACAGCGGCGGCCATACCGAGCATCTGCATCACTTCGTCGATTGCCTCCAAGGCCGGGCGAAGCCGATCAATACGCCGCAGGACGGGATCGACATGATCCGGATTTTATCGGCGCTTTACGAATCGGCGCGAACGGGCGCGGAAGTGAAGCTGTAGGAGGGCGGACGGCGTGATTCGGAACGGATTGTATTTTCACAACGCGGCGGAGCTGGACGAGGGCGCGCTGCCGGGGGCGCTGCAGCTGCAGCGATACCCGCGGGCCGCCCGGCATGCGCTCGGCGAGCGGGGCAGATGGGTCGCCGAGGAGGCGACCGGCTGCGAGCTTCGGTTCGCGACCGACGCGGAGCACGTGCGGGTGACGATCTTCTCGGAGGCGGGCGGGGATATCGCCGTCTATAAGGGCGGACTGCAGCACTCGCTCCACCGCGCGGAAGCCGGCGTCGTCAAGACGCTCCACTTGGAGCGTCCGGCGAGAATGGACGCCGTCGATCGGGGGCGGCTGCTCGCGTCGGGCTTCGCGCCGGAGGTGTGGCGCGTCGTCTTCGGACGCTTGCCGGTCGCGCTGCTGCGCGTCCATACGTTCGGGCGCGAGGTCCGGCCGCCGAGAGCGGACGAGATGCCGACGCTCCGCTGGCTCGCGTACGGCTCCTCGATCACGCACGGGCACGGCGCCTACCCGCACAGCTATATCGACCACGCGGCCCGGCGCCTCGGCGTCGACGTCCTGAACAAGGGGCTGAGCGGATCGTGCTGGTGCGAGAAGGAAGCGATCGATTTCATCGCTTCTTGCGACGACTGGGACTTCGCGACGCTCGAGCTCGGCGTGAATATGCGGGAGCGGTTCGAACCCGAGACGTTCGAGCGACGAGCGCGCTACGCGTTCGAACGTCTCCGCGCGCGCCATCCGAAGAAGCCGCTGTTCGCGCTCACCGTCTTCCCGAACTTCGCGACGGAGGCCGAGTCGGTCTCGGGAGCGAGGGAAAGAGCGTTCAACGACATCGTGCGCAGGGAAGTCGATCGGCTGGGCGACGAGCGGCTGGCGCTGATCGAAGGCGGGGACATCGCGGCGGATCTCGGCGATCTTACCTGCGATCTGATTCATCCGGGGACGTACGGGAACGTTCGGATGGGCGAGAGGCTGGCCGAACGGATCGGTCGAACGCTCGGTAGGGCAATGCTATAATAGTTAGCGGACGACTTATAAACACGCGAACGCCGACATCGAGGGAGGGATCGACAAGTTGCAGAAGAAATGGCTGTTCCGTCTTATTATGTCTTATATCCCGATCTTCTTCGCGGTCGTCTTCTGCTTGATGCTGGCGTTCTTCATGGGCTTCGGCGAGCTGCTGCGGAAGCAGTCGCTCAACGCGCATCAGGTGTATTCCGAACAAGTGAGGCACTTGGTCGATTCGACGCTGCAAAACATCGACGCGATGGCCAGCAGAGATCTGCTGCTGAATCCGAAGGTCGTCGATTATTTCGACCGAGCGGGGGAGCAATCCCCCTATACGTATTACGGGGTTACCGAGGTGTTATTAGGCTTCACGACGACGATGCCGATGGTGGATTCCATCTATTTGTACCGCGAGTCGGACGGCAAGGTGCTCATGCAGCACTACGCCTCCGACTTGACGTCGTTCGGGGACCGCCGCTTCATCGAGCAGGGCATGCGCATCGACGGACCGATGATCTGGAGCGGAGCGAGAACGCTTCGGCTGTTCGAGGGCGACGACCGAACCTCGCAAGTCGTCTCGTTGGTCAAGAAGGTGCCTTATTATTCAGGGGAAAAGGGGCTCATCGTCGTCAACGTGCGCTCCAGCTCGCTGCAAGCGCTCGTCCGCGAGATGTACGAAAGCGGGGGCGGGGGAACGGCTTGCCTGTACGACGCCGACGGCGTCCCGCTCGCCGGTCCGGGCTCCGCCTGCGCGAACGGCGCCGCGGCGCATTCCTATTCGTCGACTTCGGCGTATACGGGCTGGGAGCTCCGGATCGGACTGCCGGCGCAGAGCGCCTTTTCGTTCGTGTCGACCTTCTCGTATATTTGGTTCTGGCTCGGGCTGCTCGCCGTCGCCGCCGGCATCGCGGCCATGACGTATATCAGCCACCGGCATTATCGCCCGCTCGAGCAGGTGCTCACCCGCATTCGTTCGTTCGGCGAGGATCGCGACGATCTCGCGTCGAAGGGGGAGCTGAAGGACGAGTTCGCCTTCATCGATCACGCGTTGGTCAGCCTGATCGAGCAGACGAACCACTTCGAGGAGCGGCAGGCGGAGAGCCTGCTCTACCGGCGTAGCCATCTGTTCAAGGAGCTGACGGAAGGCACGCGGCCGATGACGAAGGAGGAGCTGAGCCGGGAGCTCGCCGAGCTCGACCTGGAAGGAACGCTCGATCATATGCTCGCGGCCGTCGTCGAACTGGACGATTACGCCGGCTTCGTCTCGAGCTTCTCGCAGCGGGATCAGTCGCTCTTCAAGTTCACGGTGCGAAGCGTCATCGAGGAAATCGCGGAGGAGGAGGACGAGCTCGTCCTGACCGAGTGGGTGACGCCGAAGCGGCTCGGCGTCTTGTACCGAATGCCGGGCGGCAGCGGCGAACGGCATATGGCGCTCAAGGCGAGCCGTATGTCGGAGCGGGCGAGAGCTTGGGTGGAGCGCTACTTGAAGTTCACCGTCACGTTCGGCATCGGCTCGGCCGTCCGGGAACCGTCGGAAGCGGCGGAGTCGTTCAAGCAGGCGTCTGCGGCGCTGGAGCGGAAAATTTCGCTCGGACCGAATCGCGTCATCGCGTACGATCCCCAGTGGCGCTTGTTGACCGAGCCGTCCGGCGCGGACATGCTGCTGCAGCAGCTTCGCGAAGCGGCGACCTTGTATCGTCTCGGCAATCCGGATTGGGAGCTGCTGCTGAACCATGCGTTCGAAACGATCGCGTCCGGCGTCTATACCCGCGGAGAGGTAACCGGCATGATCCGCCTGTTCAAGTCGCAGCTGAATCGGGAGATGCTGGAGCTGCAAGCCAATCTTCAGGAAGCGTGGTCCTCCGTCGGGGCCCGAAGGCTGCAGGCCGTTCCGGAGGAGCCCGAGTGGGCGACGCAGACGAAGGACGCGCTGTTCGACGTGCTGAAGGACGCCGATCGGGAGCTGCGGAAGCTGAGGATGGACCGGCAGAGCTATCATCTGGCCGCCCAGGTGCGGGAGTACATCGCCGCGCACTACGCGAACCCGGAGCTGTCGCTCTCCCACGTCAGCGACGCGTTCGAGATGAATCAGAAGACATTAAGCCGGATCTTCAAGGAAGAATTCGGCGAGAAATTCGTCGATTACCTCGCGAAGGTACGCGTGGAGCAGGCGAAGCGGCTGCTGACGGAGACGTCGGAACCGATCCAGTCGATCGCCGAGAAAATCGGATATTTGTATCCGATGTCGTTCATCCGCGTATTCAAGAAGGTCGAAGGCGTGACGCCGGGCGATTACCGGAAGGACGCCGGCGCGAAGCCAACCGAATAGAAGCCGTAACCGCCCCGATGGCTCCGCGCCTCGGGGCGGTTTTCCTTTGGGCGTATACAAGAAAGATGAATATTGCCGGAAGCGGCGGCCAGGGGGTACTGTGAGACCTATCACACATCGACTTCTGCCGAAAGGAGAACGAAACTTGCAACCTAATCACGCAGTCGCTGCAGAAGCGAAGAAGCCCGACTCCGGCGCGAACCGGCGCCCGTTCTGGCGGAACCGAGCGTTCAGGCAAAATGTTCCGCTATGGACGATGTTTTTGCCGGTCGTCGCTTTCTATCTGATTTTCAAGTACACCCCCATGTTCGGCCTGATCATCGCCTTCAAGAACTACACCTTCTACGAGGGCATCCTGGGCAGCCAATGGGTGGGACTGGACAACTTCGACAACCTGTTCACGCAGGCGCAGTCGGTCCAGATCATTCGGAACACGCTGATGCTTAGCGTCTTGACGGTGTTCGTCGGCTTCCCGTTCCCGATTCTGCTCGCGATTTTGCTCAATGAAGTGCGCCGGGCTTGGTTCAAGCGAATGATCCAGACGCTCGTATATTTGCCGCACTTCTTCTCCTGGGTCGTCGTCGGCGGCATCGTGGTCACGCTCTTCTCCCAGAGCGGCATCGTCAACGGGCTGTCGACGCGGCTGTTCGGCGGGGAGCCGTTCGCTTATTTGTACAGCGAATGGGCGTGGATCTCGATCTTCCTCGGCTCCGGCATCTGGAAGGAAGCGGGCTTCAGCGCCATCATTTATTTGGCCGCGCTGACGGTCATCGAGCCGAGTCTGTACGAGGCGGCCAGCATCGACGGCGCCGGCAAGTGGCGGCAGATGTGGCACGTGACGTTGCCGGGCCTGAGCTCCACGATCGTCGTCATGCTCATTCTGGCGATGGGGCGCGTCATGGAGGTCGGCTTCGACCAAGTGTACGTGCTGCAAAACCCGATCGTCTCGAACGTCTCCGAGGTCATCAGCACGTTCATCTACACGGCGGGTCTTCAAGGCGGACAATTCAGCTTGACCGCGGCGCTCGGCTTGTTCGAATCGCTCGTCGGCTTCGTCCTCGTCGTGCTGACGAACGCGGTCGCGAAGCGTTTCAACAAACAATTGTGGTGAGAGGAGGAACCTAACGTGCGAAGCGCATTTTCGGAAAAGCTGTTCTACGGATTGAATTACGCGATTCTCGCCGCGGCGGGCCTCTCCTGCCTGCTGCCGCTGCTGCATCTCGTCTCGTTGTCGCTGAGCGGCAAGACGGCCGTCATGTCCGGCTTCGTCGGCATCTGGCCGATCGACGCGACGTTCGAATCGTACGCGCTGTTGTTCCAAGGCACTCCGGTCGTCCGCGCGATGCTCAACAACGTAACGATCACGGCGTTCGGCGTGCTGTACAGCATGATCTTCACGATCCTTGCCGCCTATCCGCTATCGCGGAAGGTGTTCTTCGGCCGGCGGTACTTGACGCTCGCCATCGTGTTCACGATGCTGTTCCAAGGCGGCCTGATTCCGAGTTACCTCGTCGTGAAGCAGCTCGGCCTTATCGATTCGTATTGGGCGCTCTGGCTGCCGGGTCTCGTCAGCACGTTCAATATGCTCATCATGCGAACGTTCTTCGAAAATATTCCCGAGGAGCTCGACGAGGCGGCGCGGATGGACGGCTGCACCGAATGGCGGCTGCTGCTCCGCATCTATCTTCCGCTGTCGCTGCCGATGCTTGCGACGATCGGCTTATTTTACGGCGTCAGCTTCTGGAACTCCTTCTTCAACGTCCTGATCTACATGAACAGCCCGGCGAAGTACAACCTTACCGTGCTCATCCAACAGATGGTGCAGAGTCAGACGATTCTGCAGGAGTTCAACACGATGAGCCAGCTGGAGGAAGTGAACGTCACGCCGGAGGGCATGAAGGCCGCAGGCATTATGGTCATGATTCTCCCGATGCTGATCGTCTACCCGCTGCTCCAAAAGTATTTCGTGAAGGGGGTGATGATCGGCGCGGTGAAAGGCTGAAACACCCGTTGATCTTTGCTTTCCGAATGCGAGACAATACACTTATTCTAGGGAGGTCGTTTTTCGAAATGAAGAAACGTACATGGATGCGCAAGACGACGGCGCCGCTGACCGCCGTTCTCGCGATGAGCTTCGTCGCCGCCGCTTGTGGGACCGCGCCGGCGGACAACGCTTCGACGGAGGAGGAGACGCCCGCGGCAGGCGCCGAGACGCCCGCCGAACCGGCGGCTCAGGAGCCGGAGAAGCGCGGATCGATCACGTCGTCGCTGTACGACAGAGGCACCGTTCCGGCCGAAGAAGGCACGATGGACAACAATCGCTGGACGAAGTGGGTGAACGAGAACGGTCCGGTCGACGTGAAGTATGTGACGGTGCCGCGCTTCGAGTCGCTGCAGAAATTCAACGTCATGTTCGCATCGGGAACGGCGCCGGACCTCATTCTCGAATTCGACGCCGCGTACCAAGGCCAGCTGTACACGCAGAAGCAGCTGATGCCGCTCGACGACCTGATCGCCGAACATAGCACGGAGTACAAGGCGATGTTGGAAAAGTATCCGGCCATCAAGAAAGCCGCCACGATGGACGACGGCAAGATGTACATGCTCGGCCGCCCGCTCGAATTCGGTCCCCAGCATTACCTGTTCATCCGCGCGGACTGGCTGAAGAAGCTGAACCTCGAAGCGCCGAAGACGCCGGAAGAGCTGCTGGAAGTCGCCAAGGCGTTCGCGACGCAGGATCCGGACGGCAACGGCCAAGCGGATACGGAAGGCATCGGCCTCAGCTTCGTCGCCGGCATCATCTTGAATCATATGTTCGGCTCGGGCTTCACGTTGTTCGGCACCGATCAGAACCCTTGGATGCTCGACGAGAGCGGCAAGGTCGTTCACGACTGGGATCGCATGAAGGCGGCGCTCGCGTTCCAGAAGCAAATCTACGAATCCGGCGTCGCGGATAAAGATTTCGTCACGGACAAGAACGGGGAAAAGCAGAAGCAGCAGTGGATCGCCGGCAAGCTTGGCATCTACGGCGGCAACGGCTCCGACGTGAAAATTTACGAAGCGCTGAAAGCCAACGTTCCGGAGGCGGAGATCGTCCCGATCGCGCTGCCGGTAACCGAGTTCGGCCAATTCAGCCCGATTCTCTCCGCTCCGGTCCAACTGACGGGCATGATCAACGCCGCCGCGAAGGATCCGGCCGCCGTCATGAAGCACGTCGATTTCATGGCGTCCGAGACGTACCGCGACACGATCGCGAACGGGCTGGAAGGCGTGCACCATACGAAAGCCGAGAACGGCTGCCCGCAAGCGATCGACGCCGAGAAGAACAAGAAAGAGCTCGGATACGCAGGCGACATGAACATGCTGGCGCCGCTCGTCGGCGACTGCTTCGGCCTCGAGAACAAGGTGAATCCGACCGAAGCGGAGAAGGGCATGATCGCGATCCGCGCGATGGCGCGCGAGGCGTACATGGATCCGGCGAAGCCGATGGTCGGCCTCACGCACAGCAGCTTCATGCCGATCCTGCCGCAAGACCTGCTGCAAATCAAGACGAACGCCAACAAGACGATCGTCGATCTCGCGGTGAAGGCGATCGTGAGCGGCGGCTCGTACACCGTCGACCAATTCGTCGACGAAGCGAAGTCCGTGTGGGAGAAAGCGGGCGGCGCGAAGGTCGATGCGTTCTACAGCGATTGGTACGAGAAGAGCAAAGACAGCGCCCTTCTGATGAAGGATCTGTACGAGATGGCTCCGTAAGGAGAAGCGATGCACCGGAATACGCCTCGTCTTGAGGCGTATTCCTTTTTCCAAAGAGGAGGAACGACCATGATCCCTAGATTTCAGGATGCGAGAGACCGATTTTTCGATATGCGCTTCGGCATGTTCGTTCATTGGGGGTTGTACGCGATTCCCGCTTGGCACGAACAGCTGCTGTGGCGAGGGAACGCGACGCGCAAAGAATACGAGCGGCTGATGCATCGCTTCGACCCGCAGCGGTTCGACCCGGAGGCGTGGCTGGACGTCGCGGAGGCGGCCGGCATGCAGTACGTCTGCTTCACGACGAAGCATCACGACGGATTTTGCATGTGGGACACGAAGGAGACGTCCTATAACGTGATGAATACGCCGTACGGCAAGGACGTGCTGGCGATGCTCGCGGAAGCGTGCGCGAAGCGGGGCATGCCGCTCAGCCTCTATTATTCATGTCCCGACTGGCATCACCCGAACTATCCGAATCTCGGGCGCCATCACGAGATGTTCGGTCCGAGGGCCGGAGACGAGCCGGATTTGGAAAAGTACTACGCGTACGTGCGCCGCCAGATCGAGGAGCTGCTCACCCGATACGGTCCGATCTATCAATGGTTCTGGGACGTCAACGTGGCCGAGCACCGCGATCCGTCGATCAACGAGCGGATCAGGGAGCTGCAGCCGGGCATTCTGATCAACAACCGAGGCCCTGGAGACGGCGATTACAGCACGCCGGAGCGCCACGTGCCCGAGGGCGGCGTCTTTCGGACGCCGACGGAGGCGTGTCAATCGCTCGGGCGGGAAAGCTGGGGGTACCGCGAGAACGAGGATTATTACTCCGACAAATTCATCATGCAGAGCATGGACAAGGCGCTGGCGATGGGCGGCAATTATTTGCTGAACGTCGGGCCGAGGGCGGACGGCACGCTCGATCCGATCAATGCGGCGACGCTGCGAAGGCTCGGGGATTGGTTCGGCCGCGTGAAGGAAGCGTTCCTCGGGGCGGAGCCCGCTTCCTATATGGGCGGCCGCGACGAGATCGTCTCCTCGGACGAGGTGCACAGCGTCGTCGCGCGGGATCACGTGCTGCTGACGCGGAAGGGCAATCATCTTTATGTACATGCGTATAAAGATTTGCAGAGCGACTGCATCGTGCTGCGTCCGCTCGACAAGCAGCCGAAGCGGGCCGTGCTGCTGAACGACGGTCGGGAGCTCGACTGCGCCGTGGAGCTGCTGCCCTGGTATTGGAAGGAGAAGCCGTACTTGCGGCTGCGCCGGGTGCCCGTGAACGAATTCGCCGGCGAAGCGCTGGTCGTGCGGCTCGAATTCGACGATTCCGTCGCGGAATAAGCGTATACGGGAAAATTGGATATTGTCAGGAGGCGATTCGCGGACGTACGCTGAGGGCCGAATCTGAAAGGAGGAAGATGACATTGCAGGAGAAGCGAGTCCATCGGCCGAGGGGATTACGAAATTTGGTAAGCGTCTTCTTGGCTGCGGCATTGTTGGCGGGAAGCATGGCGCCGGGCGCCGCGCCGCGCGCGGCGGCGGCGACCGGCGGGGATCTGCTCGCGGACACGTTCGACGCGGCCCAGATCGGAGCGCGTCCGCCGGGCTGGACCGGGAGCGCGCCGGCCGCGGTATCGCCGGCGCCGGAGCCGTACGTCGCGAAGGCGACGGTCGAGGAGCTGCAGGGCGAAGCGGGACGCGTGTTCCGCGTGGAGAAGAACGGCAAGTCGACCGCGACGTTCACCCTGTCGCGGAATTTCTCGGGCGTTCCGACCGCGAAGACGGTGCTGACGTACAAGGTGCGCGCCGAGCAGACGAACGCGGTGTTTTATTTGCCGTCCGTGCGCAGCGGATCGGTCGTGCTGAACCGGTTCGCATTGTACAACGGAAAGTTCGCGTACATGAAACCCGGCGCCTCCGGGTGGACCGAGCTCGCGCCGTACCAGGCCGGCGTCTGGCACGAGGTGCGTCTCGCGATGGACACCGACAGCGATACGTTCGATCTGTTCGTCGACGGCGAGATGAAGTTGAACCGGGAGCCGATGACGGAAGGCGGCTCCGTCTCGAGTATGTATCTCGGCATCTACAAGGACAGCGTCGGCGCGGCTTCGTTCGACGAGATGCACCTGCATTCGTACAAAGCAGCTGTAAGCGCTTCCTTCGAGGAGGCCGCATATGAAGTGGCCGCCGGAGCGACGGCGGCGCTGCCGCTGCGGTTCGAGCCGGCGGACGCGACGGACCAAAGCGCGTCTTGGAGCTCGGATAACGAGGCGGTCGCGACGGTGTCCTCGAGCGGCGTCGTCACGGGCGTCTCGCCGGGAACGGCGACGATTACCGCGACGCCGCGGGAGCCGATTCCCGCGGTCAGCGTCGCGGTCACCGTGTTCGAGGTGCCGGTGGAATCGATCGCCGTGAGCCCGTCCGCATTGACGCTGCCGGTCGAGTCGCGCGCGTTCCTGACCGCGGACGCGCTGCCCGCGAACAGCACGGACCGGCGCATCGACTGGAGCTCGGCGGACGAGCGCGTCGCGACGGTAGACGGGAACGGCGAAGTGACGGGCGTCGGCCCGGGGACGACGACGATCGTCGCGTCGACGCCGGGCGGCCTCGTGCGCGGGGAAGCGACGGTGACGGTGACGGAGCGCTCCGCGTATCGGGAGCTGTACGTCTCGCCGGCGGGCGACGACGCCGCCGCGGGCACGTTAGAGGCGCCGTTCCGCACGATCGAGCGGGCGCAGCAGGAGGTTCGGGCGCTGAACGACGCCATGACCGGGGACATCGTCGTGTATTTACGCGGCGGGACGTATACGCTCGACGAGGCGCTGACGTTCACGACGGAGGACTCCGGCGCGAACGGGTACTTCGTCGCGTACCGAAGCTATCCGGGCGAGACGGCGGCGCTCAGCGGCGGACGGACGATCGACGGGTGGACGCTGCATGACGAGGCGCATGGCATCTATAAGGCGGACGCGGGAACGGATCTGGCGACCCGCCAGCTGTTCGTCGACGGCGTCCGAGCCGTGCGCGCCCGGAGCGCTGCAGGGCTGACGAATCCGGTCAAGACGGCGGACGGCTACGTGTCGGACGATACGTATATTGCCGGCTGGCGGAACGTCGCCGACCTCGAATTCGTCTATCATGAGCTGTGGACGAACCCGCGGGCGAAGGTGGAATCGATTCTGGTCGAGAACGGCAAGGCGGTCATCCGGATGCAAGATCCGGGCTGGAACGCGGTCGCGAACAAGGGGATGACGTCCGCCACCGTGCCGGTCTATTACGAGAATGCCTACGAGCTGCTGGACGAGGAAGGCGAATGGTACCTCGACCGTTCGGAAGGGACGTTGTACTACAAGCCGCGCGCATGGGAGCGGCTGTCGAGCGCGGAAGTGGTCGCGCCGACGCTGGAGCGGCTGCTGACGATCAAGGGCGACTCCGTCGACGAGCCGGTCCGGAACTTGGCATTCGAAGGTCTCCAGTTCCTATACACGACTTGGATGCGCCCCAGCACGGCGGCCGGCCATGCGGACGCGCAAAACAATCATTTGCGTTACCCGGGCGCTCCGGACGAGCTGCCCGACGCCGCCATTCGCATGGAGCTGGCGAATACGGTGCATTTTCGAGGCAATGATTTCGCGAAGCTCGGCATCTCCGCCATACGGATGGAGAACGGCGTGCAAAATACGTTGATCGAGGGGAATCGATTCTATGACATCTCGGGCAGCGCCGTCAACGTAGGCCAGCCGTTCTCGACGATTCGGGACGTGTTCAACCCCGACGATCATCGATTGGCGATGAAGAACAACGATATCGTCAACAATCTGATCCACGATATCGGCGTCGACTATAAGTCCGCTGCGGCCATCTCGGCCGGGTATCCGCTGGACATGGATATCCGCCATAACGAAATTTACAACATCCCGTACAGCGGAACGCATATCGGGTACGGCTGGGCGAGAGAATTCGACCCGGTCACGAAAAACGTAAAAATTCAAAACAACCTCGTATACGACCTGATGGGCATGGGCGTACGCGACGGCGGAGCGTTCTACAGCCTCGGGACGACCGGCGCGACGGCCGAGACGAAAAACCTCGTCTCGGGCAACTACGTCCGCAACCAGATGGACGGCACGGCGCCGCTGTACGCCGACGAAGGCTCGGCGTATTGGAGATACGAGAACAACGTCGTCGATTTGTCGGAGAGTCCGCCATGGCATAGTCCGGTTCGGTGGGCGTCGGCTTGGACCGGGACGATCCACGACTTGGATTTCGTGAACAACTACACGACCGCGCCCGAGCATACGAACAACGGTTATAACAATACGTTCGTCGGCACGAGCGTGCACCCGGACGCGAATTGGCCGGCCGCGGCGCGCGCGATTATCGCGGCTTCCGGCTTGGAGGCGGAATTCGCGGGTTTGGCGGCGGGCCGCGTCAGCCGATGGAAGACGGAGCCGGTCAATCTGAACGTCGGCGGCAGCGCCGCCGCGGTTCTCCATGCGCGGAACGGGAAGGATGAGCCGGTCGACGCGTCGCAAAGCGAAGTGTATTACTCGATAGCGGATCCGTCCGTAGCGACGGTGGACGCTTCGGGTGTCGTGACCGGCGTCGGGAAGGGCGCTACGACGCTGACGATGCGGATCGTGAGCGGCACCGTGCTTCGTACGGTGAAGACGGACGTCTTCGTCGGCGATACAATATCCAGCATTCGGTTGGTCGATCAGGTCGGGAAGGTCGCTTACGCGAAGGCCGGCACGTCGAAGGCGCTGGCAGTCGAGGGCGAAACCGAATTCGGCGGCCGCCTCGAGAACATCGAGGACCTGCGCATCGAATCGAGCGACCCCGCCGTCGCAGCGGTGTCGGAGGACGGCGTATTGACCGCCCGCGCGGTCGGATCGACCGTGCTCACGATGCGCGGGACGTACCTCGGAAATCCGGCGGAGAGCTCGATTCTCCTGAAGGTGTGGGACGAAACCTATCAAGGCGATTATACGCTTCGGAGCGAGATCGACCGCGCGGACGAATGGTACGTCAGTTCCGGCGGGAGCGGCTCCGTTACGGCGGGCGATCAGGACATTACGATCGCTACGCCGGGCGGACATGCGATTTACCAGGGACGGACGTTCCAGAACGAGCTGCTGGACTTCGACCTGACCGTGAACGGGTCCGGCAGCTGGTACGCGCTCATGTTCGGCAATCAAGACCGGGAGCGGGGCTATTCGAACGGAAGCTCCTATCTCGTGACGATCAGCGCCTCCGCATTCGAGCTGCAGCGGTTCAACGAAGGGCGGCGGACCGTCATCTACGGCAACATCGCCGGATACGAGAGCCTCGGCGGCGATGCGGCGCCGAACACGCTGCTGCCGATCGGCGAGACGAAGCGGGTGCAGCTCGGCTCGTTCGAGGAGGAGGGCGGCGTGCGCTTGATCCTGCGCGTGGACGGCGTCGAGGTGTTCAATTATTTGGATACGGGGACGGATGCTTTGAAGGGACCCGGTTATTTCGGGCTCGTGTCGCGCGTCGGGTCGCTTACGATCGGCAAGCGGGACGTCGGGCCTGCGACGGCGGCCGGATTGAAGGTGGACGGCGCGAAGGTTCAACACGTTGGGGAATCGCAGACGTTGGTCGCGAAGGCGCTGGGGGCGGACGGCGAGCCGGTTCCGACGCCGGCCGGCATCGCGTTCGGCAGCAGCGACGACTCGGTAGCGGTCGTCGACGCCTCTTCGGGCACGGTAACGGCGCTGCGGCCCGGCACGACCGTCATCACGGCGACGTACGGCTCCGCCGTCGGCGCGCTTACGCTGACGGTGCTGCCGGATCGCGCGCCGCCGGCATGGTCCGAGGGCGCGGCACTAACGGTCTCGGACGTGATGCCGACGGCGATGACGCTGCATTGGCCGGCGGCGATCGACGCCGCGGGCGTCGATCGTTACGAGCTGTCGATGGATGGGCGGATCGTCGCGATCGTTCCCGGAACCGTTCGGGAGCATCGCGTGACGGGACTATCGGCCAACCGAGTGTACGCGTTCGAGCTCGTCGCGGTCGACGCCGACGGCTCGCGCGGCGCGGCGCTGTTCGCGGAGCAGCTGTCGCTGCCGGTGCCGCCGAACGGCCCGGGCAACGGACGCGGTCCCGAGTTCGGTCAGGAACAGGGGAACGGGCCTCGCGGCGTCGACGACTGACATTTGTCATCAAACGGTAACATTGCCGTTACGGCGCTCTAATATTGGGCATGTATTATAAATGGCAAGACCCCCTTTTTGAAATATATCTTGGGACCTGACGCTTCGGCGGCCAGGTCCGCTTTTTTTTATGCGGGGAGCGGCATATCGGGACCGGGTTCCTCTTTTGCGAGTTCTTCTCCTCGGTTTCCTTTCGCTCAGCCGCCGCTCCTCTGCATAGGAAGAGCGTCAGCTGACGGCTTGGCGGGGGAAAGTGCGTAGGGAGTATGCAGAGAGTACCTAGCGGGTTATGCAAACCTTTCGGCCCGCCCGAATATATTGTATGTTTACTCTTAAGAAAGGGGAGGTAATTTATGGTTAAACAATTCATCATCGGCGATGCTGCGCATGAGCTGGCCGCTACGCGCCGCGTCCTGGAGCGCTTGCCCGAGGAGCATATGGCGTGGAAGCCGCACAAGAAGTCGATGACGCTCGGCGCGCTGTCCACGCACCTGATCAACCTGCTGAACTGGCAAATCGCGATATTGCAGTACTCGGAGTTCGATCTTTCGATCGTGCCGTCGCGGCGCGACGCTTTGGTAAAGCGCGCGGACATTCTGGAAGAGTTCGACGCGAACGTCGGCAAGCTGGAAAAGCTGCTCGCCGAATGCGACGAAAAAACGCTGGGCGAGGAATGGACGCTGCGCCGCGGCGACTACATCATCCTCCGCCAGCCGCGGGCGATCGCGCTTCGCACTTTCGGATTAAGCCACATGATCCATCACCGGGCGCAGCTCGGGGTTTATTTGCGCCAACTCGACATTCCGGTGCCGGGCCTGTACGGCCCCACGGCCGACGAGGAAGCTTGACGAACGAGGCTGACTATGCGGACGAGCACAAAAAAAGCGCCATAGCCATCGGATCATAAAACCGATGCCTATGGCGCTAGCGCTCTTTACAGCTCCACTAACACGCGCTCGCGGCGGCGGAAGTAGCACCACTCGCGGAAGCCGATCTCCTTGAGCCGTCCGCGGACGAACTCCCAATCGTCGGCGACCCGTTCGGGCACGTGGGCGTCCGAGCCGAACGTCACCTTCACGCCATGGAACAAGGCGCGCTCGAGCATGTCGTCGGCCGGGTACCAGCCGCCGACGTCTTTCATTTTCCCCGAGGTGTTGATTTCGATGGCGATGTCGCATTCCCCGATCAGCTGCAGCGTCTTGTCGACCGCCTCCGTCTGGATGTCCGAGAACGCGGGATAATACGCCTTCATCGCGTCGATATGCCCGAGGATGTCGAACATGCCGCTCTTCGCCGAATGTCCGATCATCTCGTAATACCGCTCCTTGGTTTGCTGCTTCTGCTTCTCGGTCAGCTTCTTCCATCGGTTGCGGTTGAAGATGGAGACGCCTTCGACTTGATGGACGGAGCCGATAATGTAGTCGAACGGATATTTCGCATAGATGCCCCGATATTTCTCCGCATGCTCGGGGAAGAAGTCCGATTCGACGCCAAGCAGCACTTCGATGCGCCCGGCGTACTTCTCCTTCAGCTGCAGCACTTCGTTCACGTAGTTCTCGAATTCGCTCGCGGCCATGGCGATCCCCGGGTTCGGGTGATCGTCCTTGTGGCCGAAATACGGCGAATGGTCCGAGATGCCGATCGCGGCGACGCCCTTCTCGATCGCGGCTTCGATATACTTCTCGATCGGGCCGTCCGCGTGGCCGCATCGTTCGTGATGCGTATGCAAGTCGAACATCATGACGAGATTCCTCCTATTCCGAGCCGATGAAATGGGTCTCCGGCATGCCTTTCAGGTCGCTCAAAAATTGCCGCATCGCGGAATTCAGATAGCGCCCCGTTTTCGTAATGACCCCGACGGGGTGGGCGATCTCCAGTTCGTTGACTTGAATCATCTTCAACGTTCCGAGCCGCAGCTCGCTCGCGATGGACATCTTAGAGATGACGGTCGCGCCCATGTTCAATTCGACCATCCGCTTCACTTCCTCGCTGCTCGACAGCTCCATGACGACCTTCGGCACGATGCCGTGCTTCTCGAAGACGCTGTCGACGAACCGCCGGCCGATCGTATCGGGCGACAGCATAATGAATGACACGTCCGCCAACGCCGACAGCGGCAGATGCTTATGAGCCGCCAGCGGATGCTCCGGCGAGACGACGAGCTCGAACGTGTCGTAATACAGCGTCGAAGTGACGAGGCTCGGCGTCTTCTCGACCAAGTAGGCGATGCCGATGTCGACGGACCCGTTTTCCACGCTGGTCATGATTTGCAAAGACGGCATCGTATGAATCGATGTCTGAATATGCGGGTATTGGTTGTTGAAATACGAGAAGATGCGCGGCAGGATCTGCATCGCGATCGACGTCGTCGTGCCGAGGCGAATATGGCCCTGCGGCGTCGCGTCGATGTCGCTGAGTCTCATCTTCAGCTCGTCGACGATGGCGAGAATTTTCTCGGCTTGCTCGAGAAACAGCACGCCCGCGTCGGTCAGCGTCACCGGCTGGTTCCGGTCGACGAGCACGGTCCCGAATTCGTCTTCGAGGCTCTTGATTTGCGCGGATACGGCGGGCTGCGTCAGGTTCAGCACCTCGCCCGCTTTCCGGAAGCTCATCGTCTTGGATATCGTTATCAGGGTCTCCAGTTGGTTTAAGTTCATGCGGAACGCCCCCCTCTCAGCCAACATCAATTATATTACAAAAGATTAACAAAGAAAAAGATACCCCCGCGCGTCCCCATCAAGTAAAATGTAAGCATTATCAAAAGGCCGCGAAGGAGAAACGATGCCGATGGATCAGAAGAAAACGGTAAGGGCGTGGGTGCTCTACGATTGGGCGAACTCGGCCTATTCGACGACGATGGTGGCGGCGGTGCTGCCGATCTTCTTCGTCAGCGTGCCGGGCGCGGGAGTCGGCGACGCGGCGGCTTCGTATTGGGCGTACTCGCAGTCTGCGGCGATGCTGCTACTGGTCATTCTGTCCCCGATTCTGGGGGCGGTGGCGGACGTGTCCGGTTCGAAAAAGAAGCTGCTCGGCGCGTTCATGCTCCTCGGCGTCATCTCAACGGCGCTATATGCGCTCGTCGGGGAAGGGATGCTCTGGTTCGCGGTCGTTCTGACGCTGCTCGGCGTCGTCGGCAACAGCGGCGCGAACTCGTTCTACGACGCGTTGCTGCCGGGCATCGTGAAGCCGGAGGATCGCGACCGCGTTTCGGCCCAAGGGTACGCGTACGGTTACTTGGGAGGCGGCCTGCTGCTTGCGGTCAACCTGATGATGGTCCAGAAGCCGGAATGGTTCGGATTGGACGATCTCGGCGGCATCCGTCTTGCGTTCCTGTCCGTGGCGGTGTGGTGGCTCGTCTTCTCGATTCCGCTCTTCCGCCGCGTGCCGGAGACGAAGCCGACGACGTCGGTGCCGATGGGACGTTCGGTCGGTCTTGCGTTCCGACGGCTCGGCACGACGCTTCGGAGCCTGAGGAACTACCCGGAGCTGTTGAAATATTTGATCGCGTTCTGGTTGTTCAGCGACGGCATCGGCACGATCATCCGGATGGCGACGCTCTATGGGGAAAACATCGGCATCGGCACGACCCACCTCATTACCGCGCTGCTCATTACGCAGTTCGTCGGTTTTCCGTGCGCGATTCTGTTCGGCAAGCTGGCCGGCCGTTTCGGCGCGAAGTCGTCGTTGTACGCGGCGCTGTGCATCTATGTCGTGATTACGATCCTTGGGTATTTCATGACGACTGCGTTGCATTTCTACTTGCTCGCCGTCATGGTCGGCTTCGTGCAGGGCGGCAGCCAAGCGCTGGCGCGCTCGATCTTCACGCGGCTCATTCCGGTCGGCCGGGAAGCCGAATATTTCGGCTTCATGAGCGTATGGAACAAGTTCGCCGGCATGATGGGCCCGGCCGTCTTCGGCTACGTGAACATGATCGGGAGCAGCCGGCTCGGCATCCTCGCTCTGATCGCGTTCTTCGTGCTCGGCATCGCCGTGCTTATGTTCGTCGATCTCGACAAGGGCGAGCGGGAGGCGGCCCGGGCCGACGGCGACGTTCCGCCGCGCGACCCGGCGTTATCCCTGTAGCGACTTACCGATCGGCGGCTAAGCCCGTCTCGTAGGACAGATCGCCTAGCGCCGCCTCGAAGGCGCGCCAAGCGTCGCCGGCGTCGGCCGCGCCGCCGCCGCCGGCCCGGCTCGCGGCGAGCCACGCGGCCGCCGCGCCGACCAGCCGCTCGCCGTCGCCCAGCGCGCGCTCCCAGACGTCCCAGAACGATTCCTGGGACGTCTTTGTTTTGTCCGCGGGCGGGCGCCACGGCGCACGGCGATCGTTCATCGGGTCGAGCGCGGCGTCCCGCCGTCCGGGCACGAACGGCTCGATCGCGCCGGCGAGGAGCTTCGTCTTGAGGCCGGACGGGTCGTGGAACAAGGAGAACGCCGTCAGCATGTCGTTGTAGCTCTGCTGCCAGAGGCCGTCGAGGAACGGCGAATCGTACTCGGGATACGTGCGGCGCACGGCGTCTTCGACCTGCTTCGCGACGCCGCCCGGAAGCGTCTTGCCGGCGTCGAGCGTCTGCCGGACGGGCACCCGCAATGTGTCGATGCCGCGCAGCCGCTCCGCGACGTAGGTGTCGATCGCGGTCTCGAGCCGTTGGTGATCGCGCTTCCGATCGCCTTGCCGGGCGAAGACGAACGGGTGCGCGATCCGATCGAGCGCATGATGCGCCAGCCAGCCGAGCGCGTAGACGGCGCGCGGATCGTTCGGGGCGGCGCCGTCGCAGCATCGCAGCAGGTCGCGCAGGAAGGCGCCGCAGCGGCTCTTGTGCAGCAGGCCGCCGAGGGCGTCGGAGCGGGCGGATTCCTTTTTCATCCATGGATAGAAACGATGGTAAAACAACGGGTCGGGGCCCTGGCAGCCGAACCGGAACAGCGGGCCGAGCGCGGGATCCCCCTCGAGCATTCGCGTCAGAGACAGCCGCTCCAGAAGGATTTCCCCGTAAATCGAATGCGTCCATACATTGGGCATGCGCAATCCCTCCTATACTTGTCGGAAAATGTCGGTTATAATAGACCGTATTACATAGTAACTAGTTCGAAAGGTCGAACTTGATCCGCATGGAGGTAGCAAGCGAATGAACCACGAATATGTCCACCCGTTCTTGGAGTCCGCGCGTATCGTTATCGAACAAGTGGCCGGCGTCAAGCCGTCCGCCGGCGAGTTCGGCATTAAGGAAATCACGAAGCATCACGAGTACCTGTGGATTCATATCGGCCTGACCGGACAGATGAACGGCGATATCATTTACGGCTTGCACGAGGCGGTCGCGCTGAAGATGGTGTCCGCGATGATGGGCGGTTACGTCTTGGACGAGCTCGGCGAGATGGGACACAGCGCGATCTCGGAGCTGAGCAACATGATCAGCGGCAATGCGAGCACGATGTTGTACAATCAGGGCGTGCGCGTCGACATTACGCCGCCGAAGATTCTCAGCTCGACGGACGGCCAGGGAATCGAAGCGACCAAGGTGCTGTCGATCCCGCTCACGATGGAAGGCATCGGCGAACTTGACATTCAGCTGTTAATCGCGTAATCATTCAAAGCGAGGGCTCCTCGCTTTTTTTTGTTGTTCGGGAGGAAAGATAATGATGGGTACTATGCGATACGACGGCAAGATCGCGGTCGTGACCGGCGCGTCCGGCGGCATCGGCGGGTCCGTCGCCGAGGCGCTCCACGAACGAGGCGCGCATGTCGTGCTGGCGGCTCGGTCCGTCGACAAGCTGAACGACTTCGCCGAGAAGCTTGGAAGCCGGGCGATGGCGGTCGCACTGGACGTCGCGGACGAACACTCGGTCGCCCGGGCGTTCGAGGAGATCGAGGCCCGGTTCGGCCGCGTCGACCTGCTCGTGAACAATGCGGGCTTCGGCCGGTTCGAGCTCGTCGCGGACGCGCCGGCGGATTCGTTCGAATCGATGATGAACGTGAACTATTTCGGAACCGTGCGATGCACCCGGGCGGTTCTGCCCGGCATGCTGTCGCGGCGCGAAGGATGGATCGTCAACGTGGCGTCGATCGCCGGGAAGACCGCTACCGCGAAGTCGGCCGGCTATGCGGCGACGAAGCACGCGGTGCTCGGGTTCACGAACGCGCTGCGCCAGGAGCTGCACGGCACCGGGATTCGCGTCATGGCGGTCAATCCGGGGCCGGTGCGCACGGCGTTCTTCGACATCGCGGACCCGGAAGGCGGCTATGTGAACGGCGTGAAGTCGATGATGGTAACGCCGGAGCGGGTCGCGCGGGAGACGCTCGCCGGGCTCGACCGGGGCCGGGCGGAAGTGAACGTGCCCGGTTGGCTCGGCGCCGCGGCGCGGCTGTCCCAAGCGCTTCCGATCGGGCTCGTGAACGCGTTCTCGGCGCGCTTTCTTAAGTTGAAGTAGGCGGCGTCTGCGCGCGCTTCCGCTCGTTCAGCGCCTTGACGTCCTCGAACAGCTCGCGGACGGCGAGCTTGGCTTCGGGATGCGACGCGTTCCAATGATTCGCGAGCGCGGGCATCGTCTTGTGGATATGGCTGTACAGCGCCCACAGCTTCACCTTCTCCACCGCGTCCGGGGACGCGTCGCCGATCAACAGATCGGCGTAGGTTTCTATTAAAGCGTCGAACGATTGCCGCAGCGATGGATCGTTGAGCAGCTTCATGGCGGTTCTCCTTTGCGCGAGGAAGTCGAGTTCGAGTTCAGTCTATCGTACATAAGTTGAAGGTGTCAAAGCGATCGATCCAATATGAATTTCGGAGGATGTATATGAACGAGAACGAAGTAGAACCTGCTTTGGAACATGAAAAGGACTCGCCCCGCGATCCGGCTCCGGCGACGGCGTCGTTTTCCGAGCTTGGGGTGAAGGGGCCTTGGGTCGAGCGGCTCGCGAGCCGCGGCATCGCGAACGCGGCGCCGATTCAGGCGGTCGGCGTGCCGGCGCTGCTCGGGGGAAGCGACGCCGTCATTCGGTCCCGCACGGGCACCGGGAAGACGTTGGCGTTCCTGCTGCCCGCGCTCGAGAAGATCGACCCGACGCTCGACAAGCTGCAGGCGGTCGTCTTGACGCCGACGGCGGAGCTTGCGATGCAGATCGCGAAGGAAGCGGCGGAGCTCGCCGAGGGGACGAAGCTGCGGACGCTCGCGCTGATCGGCGGCGCTTCGCTGCAGCGGCAGCTGGACAAGCTGAAAACCCATCCGCAGCTCGTCGTCGGCACGCCGGGACGTATTCAAGAGATTCTAACCATTAAGAAGCTTAAGATGAACGAAGTGCGCCTCATCGTGCTCGACGAGGCGGACCAGACGTTCGCGCTCGGCGCCGCGGGCAGCGGGGGCGAGGCGGAGCGCATCTTGGCCGCGGTGCCGGCGTCCGCGCAGCGGGTGTTCTGCTCGGCGACGATGCCGGAAGCGGCCGCCGCCGTCGTCGCGAAGTGGACGAAGAACGCGGTGTGGGTCGAGGCGGAGCCGCAGGGCGAGGAAGCTTCGCAGCGGCTGCCGTCGACGGTAACGCACTCGTACGTCGTCTCGGAAGAGCGCGACCGGATCGATACGGTGCGCCGGCTGCTTCGAACGCTGCAGCCGAAGGCTGCGATGCTGTTCGTCAATCAGACGGAATCGATCGCGGAGGTGGAAGCGAAGCTGCAGTACCACGGGCTGCAGGTGGAGGCGATCTACGGCGATCAGCCGAAGCAGGAGCGGACGGCGGTCATGCGCCGATTCCGCAGCGGCAAGCTGAAGCTGCTGCTCGCGACGGACGTCGCGGCGCGCGGACTCGACGCGGCGGACGTGACGCACGTCATCCACGTCGATCCGCCGTTAGACGCAGAGCGCTACCTGCATCGCGCCGGGCGGACGGGGCGGATGGGACGCCGCGGCGAGTCGGTGCTCGTGCTGGCGCCGAACCGGACGTTCATCGCGTCGAAGTTCGCGGAGCAGCTGGGGATCGAGATCAAGGAGAAGAAGCTGCAGGGCGGCGAGCTGAAGGAGAGGAAGACGTATTTTCCGCCGACGGCTTCGACGACGCCGGCGGCTGCGCGGCCGGCGAAGGTCGCGGGCGCTGCGCCTGCGGCGCGTCCGAGCGGCGAGCGGTTCGGCAAGCCGGCAGGGGAGCGCCCTGCGGGCCGCCCGAGCGGCGAGCGGTTCGGGAAGCCGGCGGGAGAGCGCCCTGCGGGCCGCCCGAGCGGCGAGCGGTTCGGCAAGCCGGCGGGAGAGCGTCCTGCGGGCAGCCCGAGCGGCGAGCGGTTCGGCAAGCCGGCTGGGGAGCGCCCTGCGGGCCGCCCGGGCGGCGAGCGGTTCGGCAAGCCGGCAGGGGAGCGCCCTGCGGGCCGCCCGGGCGGCGAGCGGTTCGGCAAGCCGGCGGGAGAGCGCCCTGCGGCGCGTCCGAGCGGCGAGCGGTTCGGCAAGCCGGCGGGAGAGCGCCCTGCGGCGCGTCCGAGCGGCGAGAGGTTCGGCAAGCCGGCGGGAGAGCGCACGGCGGCGCGTCCGAGCGGCGAGCGGTTCGGCAAGCCGGCGACGGTACGCGCGGATCGTCTGGACGTACGCGGCGCGAAGCCCGCTTCCGTCAAGCCCGCCGCCCGCGCCGGCAAGGCGCCGGCGGCGGCGCCCGTCGCGAAGGAACGCCATCGCGATAAGAAGAACAAGGGCGCCCCTCGCTGGCTGAAAGATAAAAAGGAGGGTAACGGAGGAGAATCGGATGGCGGTACCCCAAAAGGTTAAACCCGTGCGGCGCGCCTTCGCCCCGCTCCTGTGGCTGCTCGTCATCGCGGGGCTGCTCGTCGGCGGAACGGCGGCGTACGTCTCTACCGAGCCCCCGCTCGACTGGTCGTCGCAGGGCGGGCCGGATCTCGCCGAGAAAGTTCGCGGCATGATCGCCTCGCAGTCGCTGTCCGTCGCGATCACGGAGGCGGAGCTGAATGCGCTCGTGAAGGCGAACCTCTACGAAGAACGGCGGCTCGGCGAACAAGCGGAAATGACCGGCGCCGACGTCGCGCTGGACGGCGACACGCTGATCGTGCGCACCGACGTGACGATCGCCGGGAGCATCCGCCTGCCGCTCACTCACCGATTCCGACTCGAGTGGGAGAAGCCCGACGTGAAGGCGACGCATGTCTCGACCGCTCTGAAGGACATCCCGCTTCCGGCGTCGCTGCTCGCGATCGGCACCATTCGCGTGCCGCTCGCCTTCGACGCGCGCATCCCGGCCGAGATCGAGACGGTCTCGTTCGAAGCGGACGAGGTTCGGCTGAAGTTGAAATTGACGAATCCCTTCTTTTAACCGCAAAAAAGCGGCAGTCCAGGACGCAATGACTCGTCCGGGGCTGCCGCTTTTTCTATCTAGGCTCGTATCATTCCTCGCTCCTCGACCCCCGCTTGTATTCGTTCGGGCTGAGGCCCACCTCTTGCCGGAACAGCTTCGCGAAGTACGAGTAATTCGCGTAGCCGACCCGCTGAGCCACGGCTTGCACGGCTAAGTTCGAAGTCTCGAGCAGATGCTTCGCCGCCGCGATCCGCGCCTGGATTATATAGCTCCCGAGCGATACGCCCGTTTCTTTTTTGAACAGCCTCGCCAGATAGTCCGGGTGGAGGTAGACGAGCTCCGCCAAATCGTTGCGGGTCAGATCGTCCTTGCAATGCGTATGGATATGCCGCTTGATCTGTTCGACGACCGACCTCGGCTGCTCGGTGAAGTTCCGATAGTCCATGGCGGTAATGACCAGGTAATTCAGATACGCTTCCATATCCTCGATCGAATCCAACGACAACGCGAGCAGCCGGTCGTTCGTGCGGCCGGCGTACAGCTTATGCGCCTCGATGCCTTTGGTCTTGAGGAACGAGTAGACGAGCTGCACGATATCCAACCGGAACAGGCTGAGCGTGGATGCATTCAACGTCTGACGGCTGAGGTGCTGCTTCAAGTAGGACGACGTCTCCGCTAGGAACGCGTCGGGACGGTTCAGGTTCAGCCAATCCTCCAGCTTCGGCAGGTCGGGCGGTACGTAGTCGACGGACTGGCGGCGGAAGCGTTCCGCATGGAACGTCTGATTCCGGCACTTGACGACCTCGTCGTTCATGTGCAGCAGCCGCTTCACGATGCCGCTCATCTGTTCCAGACTGCCGGAAGAGGCGATCGTGCAGCAGGCGTCGGCTTTCAGATACCGGTTCGCCTTCGGAATGAAGGAAGAACAGAGCGCTTCGACGACGTCGGGGTCGGGCGTTCGATTCCATTTCAGAACGGCGATCCAGTGATAGCCTCTGATTTCCAATATCGTCTCGACTGTAAACCCAGCGCTCTGGAACGACTCGTACAACACGTTCAGCAGCGCGAAGTCGAACAGTCCCTTCTCCGTGTCCCCTAAACTGCCGTTGTAAGGGAACATATGGAGCAGCAGCGGTTGGAACGTATCCGTCATGCGGTACGCGAGGCGCTGCTCTTCGATCGAGCGGATTAGATCGGCGGGCTTCATCGGGAACGAGGTGCATGCGTCGACCAGCTTCCGCCAGAAGTGCTCCCGCAGCTTCGCGTGGTTTTTCTGCCAGAAGTACCCCTCTTGGATCGCTTTCTCGTCGTTCCGGTGCTGCTTCGCGCGGGCGACCGCCTTCTGCAAAATGAGCATCAGCTTGTCGAACTCGATCGGCTTCAGAAAATATTCGAAGCTCTGCAATTCGATGGCTTTCTGCGCATAATTGAAGTCCGCGTAGTTGGTGAGAAAGATCGCTTGAATGTCGTATTTTTCCTCCCGAATCCAAGCCAACAGCTCCAGTCCGCTGCCTTGCGGCATATCGATATCGGAAACCAAAATTTCGACGGGAAAACGGAGAATGATGTCCCGGGCTTGCGCGACGTTGTGAGCCGTATACACGTTATCGATCTGCAGCGCCTTCCAATCGATCTTCTTCTCCAGCGCGGTCAGGACGAAGTAGTCGTCGTCGACGAGCAAGGCGTTCATGGGCGCTCCTCCGTTCCGGTAGTCGCTTCCGGACGATCCGGAAGCCTTAAAGTGATCGACGCGCCGCCGTCCGCCGCGTTGGAAAAGCGAATATCGGCGTCGGCGTACAAATAATGCAAGCGCTGCACGGCGTTCATGATGCCGATGCGCGTACCGCCCGACTGATCCAACGGCTGTCCGGACGCCAGTTTCTCCAGCACGTCCGGAGGGAACCCGGGACCGGTATCGGAAATCCGGATTTCCGTCCGGCCGGCGTCTCCGACGGCTTGCCGCTCGACCTCGATCGCAAGCCGGACCTCTCGATCCCGGGACACGGCGTATTTCATCGCGTTCTCGACGAACGTCTGAATGAGGAGAGGCGGCAGCTGCACGCCGGCGGCCAGGGGGTCGAGGTCGACCCGATAATGGAACGCGTCGCGGTAGCGCTCCCTTTGAATTTCCAAATACGTGCGGACATGCTCGATCTCGTCTATGAGACTTACGAAGTCTCGACCGTTCTGAAAGATGTATCGGAAATATTTCGAAATCGATAACGTCATCCGTTCGATCTCTTCGTGCAGCTGCATCTGGGCCATGCTGTAGATGGTCGTCAAGCAGTTCAGGAAGAAGTGAGGTTTGATTTGCAGCTTCATATAGTTCAAGTGCATTCGCTGCTTCTCCAGTTCGCGTTCGTACAGGTCGATTTTGATCGTGCGGATTTGTTTCACCAAGTCGACGAACTGCCGGTTCGCTTTCTCCAATTCTATGATTTTGTTGTTTTCGAAGTCGATCGGTTCGCCGTCGTTCGTCAAAATCGCAAGATTGTTGGAGAAATGCTTGATCGGTTTCAACACTCTATTCTGAAAATACAGCAGGATAAAACATAAATTGCAGGCGATGAGCACGGCCAGGACGACGACCAACAGTTGAGCGATCATGATTTTCTCGAACGCCCCGAATCGAATGACGAGCTCGATATAAAACGAAGCGTCCGAAAACTCGCGGATGACGGTCGTGCCGGGCTGCAATCGGTCGAGGATCGATTCGGGCTTCGCATGATCCCGGATCGTCTCGCCGACGTTCGAGATCGGACTCGTGACGCGGACCCCGTCATCGTTCACCAAGGAAGCGAAGCCGCCGCCGCCGAGATTGATGTCGCGCAGGGGGCGAATCAGATCGTCCGCGGACACCAATCCGATCAAATACCGGTCATGATAAGGCACGATATTGATCATATAGTACGTGCCGTTCAACTCGATCGTCGTCCATCGGGAGTAATACTTCTGGTAAATTTCGGCGCTTCCGACGTCCCCGTTCACGGTTCGCTTCAACGCTTCGAACTGGGGGAAGGTGAGGGTCATCGGCGCGACGTTCAGCAGAAAATCTTTGTCCTTCAAGTAGACGAAGAAGTTGTATTCTTTCCCATGGCTCTTCTGGAGCTCGGCGAAACGCTTATAGATGTTGTCGTTCGCCTTCAAGAAAAGCGTATCGTCGGCGTTCCGTTCGCTCATCGTTTCCATGTTTTCGTCGTTCGCCAGCGTCCAGCCCATGAAATGATGAATGTAAGCGAAGTTGTTGTCGATCCGGTCGATATATAAATCCGCCGTGTCCTGCAAATACCTGGCGGACTGCTGACGCACGAGCGCGATGGACGAGAAGCTGATCGCGAAATCGACGATTAAGGCGATGAACGAGATCCAGAGCAAAATCCGAACGTAATGCTTGATCGAATACATCTTTTCTTCCGCTCGGTTCGCGATAGTTTTCGGCCTCCTCTCGCGACGCGGCGATCTAATCGCAACGCCCGGATGATGTTCATCTTATCAAGCGTCCCCGCGGGAATACAAGATGCAAGCGTCTTCTCGGCGCGAAGGTCCGATTCGGAGCAGGGAAGGTCCGGATTCGACTGTCGGGCGGCGTCCGGTACGCGCGGAAGGTCCGGATTCCGCGTTCGAGGTGGTCCGGTTCGTCGCGAACGGATGCGTTATGATGAGAATAGTTCCGAGGGACGACAAGAAAGAGAGGGGGATTCGATTTTGAACTCAAGTCCAGCGTTCGTCCGGCGGCGGCGCGCGGCGGGAAGCATCGCGAGGAATTGGGGGCTTTATTTGCTGCTGCTTCCGGCCGTGACGCTGCTGATATGCTTTACCTATAAACCGATGTACGGGGTGATCATCGCTTTCAAAGATTACAGTCCGGCCTTCGGGATTTCCGGGAGCCCTTGGGCGGGATTCAAGTATTTCGAAAAGTATTTCGCATCCTATCAATTCGAGATTACGATGAAAAATACGCTGTTCATCAGCCTGTACAGCTTCGCGACGTTCCCGATCCCGATCGCGTTCGCGCTGCTGGTGAACCAAATGCGGGTCGAGCGGTTCCGGCGCTTCTTCCAGACGGTCACGTACATGCCGCACTTCATCTCCACCGTCGTGCTCGTCGGACTGATGCTCATCCTGCTCTCCCCGGGGAACGGACTCGTCGGGCACGTCTATCGCCTATTCGGGGCCGAAGCGCCCAATCTAATGGGCTCCAGCGCCTTGTTCAGCAGCGTATACGTCTGGTCCGACGTATGGCAGCAGACGGGGTGGAACAGCATTATCTTCCTCGCGGCGTTATCGGCGATCGACCCGAGTCTTTACGAAGCGGCCAAGGTGGACGGGGCGAACCGATGGCAGAACGTCTGGAATATCGACGTTCCGATGCTCATGCCGACGGCGGTGACGCTGCTCATATTGCGAATCGGCGGACTGCTCGGGGTCGGATTCGAGAAGGTATACTTGATGCAGAACAACCTGAATATTTCCGGAAGCGAAGTCATCTCCACGTATGTTTACAAAATCGGGCTGTTAAGCGCGCAGTACAGCTTCTCGGCCGCGATCAACTTGTTCAACACCGTCATCAATTTCGTCCTGCTGCTGCTCGTCAACCATATCGCGAGAAGGTACAGCGACAACAGTCTCTGGTAGAAGGGAGGGGACGACAGCGATGGAACTCGCCGCGTCAGCGATCCGGAGAGCGCCGAAGAGGCGATCTTCCGATTCGCTTCTAGAAGGTTTATTGTACGTGTGGGCGGCTTTCGTGCTTCTGATCACGTTATATCCGCTTTACTTCATCGTCATCGCTTCGTTCAGCGATCCTTCCGCGGTCGGGAACGGGCAAGTGTGGGTGTGGCCCAAGGGGTTTACGTTGGAAGGATATAAAGAGCTGTTGAATCATTCCAACATCTGGGTCGGATACCGGAACACGATTTTCTACACGGCGGTCGGAACGGGAATCGGGTTGGCCGTCAATTTGTCGGCGGCTTACGCGCTGTCGAGGAAAGATTTGTTCGGACGCAAGGCGATTACGCTCTTCTTTCTGTTCACGATGTTCTTTAACGGCGGATTGATTCCGACCTTCCTTACGATTCGGGATTTTGGCTTGTACAACTCGTTCTGGGTCATGGTGCTGCCGTTCGCGGTCGGCGTATTCGATATTATCGTGGCGAGGACGTTTTTCCAAAACAGCATTCCCGCCGATCTATGGGAATCGGCGCAGATCGACGGCTGCGGGAACCTCCGTTATTTCTTCCAGTTCGTCCTGCCGCTCTCGAAGGCGGTCGTCTCCGTGCTCGCGTTGTGGATCGCGGTGGGTCATTGGAACTCTTATTTCGGCGCTTTGATTTATTTGAAGGACGAATCGCTGTACCCGCTGCAGCTCGTGCTTCGCAACATTCTCATCACCAATCAGATGCAGTCGAGCATGGGCAGCGGAGAAGCGGCCGAAATCGCGCTGCGGCTCGCGAATCTGATGCGGTATTCCGTCATCATCGTCTCGACGATCCCGATCATGCTAGCGTATCCGTTCGTGCAGAAGCACTTCAATCAGGGGGTAATGATCGGAGCGGTGAAGCAATGATCACACTTTATTTTAGGGGGAAACGCGGTATGTTGAAGAAAACGGTATCTTATCTCGCTCTCGGTTCATCGATCGCCGTCCTGCTGGCCGGCTGCAGCGGCGGAGCGACGGGCGGGACGCCTGCCGAAAGCGGTTCGGAGAGCGGTTATAACAAAGAGGGCCTTCCGCTCGTAAACGAACCGATTACGCTCGACGTTCTGACGGTTCGTTGGGGCAACATGGGCGACAGCTTCACGAAGAACGCGTGGCTGCAGGAGCTCGAGAAAGCGACCAACGTGAAGATCAACTGGCAGGTCATGTCCTCGAACGATTGGGGAGAGCAGAAGTCGGTCATGCTGGCGAGCGGGGAGCTGCCGGACGTGATTCTAGGAAATCTTGCGCTCGGCGACTCGGACATCATCAATAACTTAACGTATTTCCGCCCGCTGGACGACTATATCGAGGAATATATGCCGAATTTGAAGGCGGCGATGGAAGAGACGCCCGTCATGCGCAAGCTGAGCACCTTCCCGGACGGCAGCATCTATTCGCTGCCGGCTAGATTGCCGTCGCGTCCCGTCTCGGCGACGCAGCCGGTCATCAATAAAGCATGGCTTGACAAGTTGGGGCTGCAACCGCCGACGAACGTCGACGAGCTCTACGCGGTGTTGAAAGCGTTCAAAGAGCAGGATCCGAACGGCAACGGGAAAGCGGACGAAATTCCGGTCAGCAACGAAGGCGATATCGAGATGCAGCTGCTCATGCCGTTCGGCATCACGAATCTTCGAGCCAATAACATGTTGATCCAAGACGGCAAGCCCGTATTTTTCCCGACTTCGCAAGCTTACAAAGAGGGGCTGAAGTGGGCGCATAAGCTGTATGCGGAGGGACTGATCGATCCGGAATCGTTCACGCAGGACGGCACGATGCTCAGCGCGAAGCGGCAAAATCCGGACGTTCCGCTCATCGGATTTTCGTATCAATGGACGCCCGACGCCGTCTTCGGCAAGTGGAGCGATCAATACGTCACGATCGCGCCGATCGCCGGTCCGGACGGCGGGAAGTATCAAGAGGGGGAGCCGGAGGGATTGAACTTCCGACGCAACGAAGTATTGATTACGACCTTTAACGAGCATCCGGAAGTGACGGCGCGTTGGATCGACCAGTTCTACACGTCCGAGGCGAGCATTCAGAACTTCTGGGGCGCCATCGGCACGTCGCTCGAGAAGCACGACGACGGCACGTTCTCGCTGATGGCTCCGCCGGAAGGGACGAGCGCCGACGCGTGGTATTGGGAAAATTCGCTCCGCGACTTCGGACCGAAATACGTAAGCCCCTCGTTCGAGAAAAACATCAAGCTGGACCCGACGACC
Organism: Paenibacillus antri; assembly: GCF_005765165.1. Classification (NCBI taxonomy): domain Bacteria; kingdom Bacillati; phylum Bacillota; class Bacilli; order Caryophanales; family Paenibacillaceae; genus Paenibacillus; species Paenibacillus antri. The sequence goes on from NZ_VCIW01000002.1 coordinate 189,631, forward strand.
GGGGACGGTCTGAAGATGGAGCTCGACAAGCTCGGCAAGGAGTTCGTCACCCAGCCATACCCGGAGGTTATGCATACGGCGGATGAATACCAGGAGCTGCCCACGCTGACGACCGATATCAACAGCTTCATCGCAAGCGCCCGCGCCCAATGGGTGACGCAGGGCGGCATCGACGAAGGCTGGGACGACTACGTAGGAAAGCTCAACGCCATGGGGCTTGAGCGATTGATCGCGATCTATCAAGAAGCGTACGACCGGTATATGAGCGTCGAATAACGCGACGCCGACGCCCGAGAGGAAGCCCCGCGCACCGTCGCGGGGCTTCCCCTTGGCGAGGGCGGGGGACCATTTTCGAAAGGGGTATGGATCGATGACTACGAAGGTAACGGTGTGGAACGAATATCGGCATGAGCGAAACGATCCGGCCGTCGGAGCGCTGTATCCGAACGGCATCTACGGGGCGATCGCAAGCTTCTTGTCGGAAGCGGGATTCGAGACGAGAACGGCGACGTTGGACGAGCCGGAACACGGGCTGACGGACGACGTGCTGCGCGGTACCGACGTCCTCGTCTGGTGGGGGCATCTGGCGCACGGGGAGGTCGGCGACGAGACGGTCCGGAAGGTGAAGGAGCGCGTTCTGGACGGCATGGGGCTGATCGTGCTGCATTCCGGACATCACTCGAAGATCTTCAAGGCGTTAATGGGAACGAGCTGCGATCTGTTGTGGCGCGAAGCGGACGAGAAGGAGCGGCTGTGGGTCGTGTCGCCGGGGCACCCGATCGTCGAAGGCATCGGAGCGTACATCGAGCTTGAGAAGGAAGAGATGTACGGCGAACACTTCGACGTCCCGGCGCCGGACGAACTGATCTTCACGAGCTGGTTCGAGGGAGGCGAGGTGTTCCGAAGCGGCTGCGCGTACGTTCGCGGCAACGGGAAAATTTTCTATTTCCGCCCGGGACACGAGACGTATCCGACGTATTATCACAAGGACATCCAGCGCGTGATCGCGAACGCGGCGGCGTGGGCGCGGCCGGTTCGGCGAAGCCGTCCCGCTTACGGGAACGCGAAGCCGCTGGAGCGGATCGGGGGGAAGGCATGAAGACGATCTACCGAATCGGATTGATCGGACTGGGCGGCATGGCGCAGGAGCATCTGCGTTGGATGAACGAGACCGGCCGGTTTCGGATCGCGGCCGTCAGCGACGTCAGCGCGGAGGCGATGGCGAAGGCGGGGGATCGTCTCGGCCTCGGCGAGGAGAAGCGGTACGCCGACTTCCGTTCGCTCATCGGCGACCGGGAAGTCGACGCGGTCGTCTCCGTCACGCCGAATCATGTGCATGCCGAAATTATTCGCGCTTGCCTTCAGGCGGGGAAGCCGTTCCTGGCGGAGAAGCCGTTCACCCGCGACTTCGAGGAGGCGGCGCCTCTGCTCGCGTTATACGACCGGCGGCCCGTACCTGCGATGATCGGATTTACGTACCGGTATACGCCGTCGTTCCGCTATGCAAGGGAGCTGATTCGCCAAGGCGACATCGGGGCGGTGCGCAGCTTCTCGATCCGCTATCTGCAAAGCTGGGGCTCCGCGATCTACGATACGCCTTATATGTGGCGGTACGATAAGGAGATCACCGGCACCGGCGCGCTGGGAGATCTGGGGTCGCACATGATCGACATGGCGCGTTACCTGTTCGGCGAGTTCGAGGAGCTGTCCGCGGTGCTGCATACGATCGTCGCCGAGCGGAGAGATCCCGGCAGCGGGGAGTCCGTGCGCGTCGACGTCGACGACTTTGCCAGCTTCCAGGCGCGTCTGACGAACTCGATCGTCGGCACGTTCCAGACGACGAGGAATGCGGTCGGCTCGGGCAACGAACACGAGGTTTCGATCTACGGCGACCGCGGCACGATCCACGCCTCGACGCTGTCGCCGGATCAGGTGATCGTCATTCGCGAGGAATCGCCCGGGCAGTTGGGGAGAACGACGCTGGACGTACCGAGCCGCTGCAAGCGGAAGCAATACGACGACTTCTTCGCGGTTCTCGAAGGCGAAGTCCCGGACGGCCTCCCCGGCTTCTTGGACGGATACCGGAACCAACAAGTGTTGGACGCCGTCGTTCGAGCCCACGAAACGAAGCGTACGGTGCGGTTGCCGGAATAGGGATACGTTTGGTATGATTCTATCCCTAGATCAAAAGCTTGGGAGATGAAATCATGTCCTTATTTCAACATGAACTTGCTCATGTGTATTGGATCGGCGGCTCTCCCTGCGCAGGGAAGAGCACCGTCGCCCGACGGTTAAGCGGCGAGTACGGCTTCCGGTATTATAAGTGCGACGATTGCTACGACGATCATATGGCGAGAAGCACCGCGGAGCGGCACCCCGCGATGTACAGCATTAAGGATTTCACTTGGAACCAGGTATGGTCCAGTAAATTTTGCGCCGAGCCGGTCGACCGGCAAATCCGCGACGTAATCGCCGTATACGAGGAACAATTCCAGTTGATTCTGGAAGATCTGTTAGCATTGCCTAGCGATACGAAAATCGTGGTCGAAGGGGCGGCGCTGCTCCCCTCTTCGGTCGCGCCTCATCTTCTTCATCCGCATCAGGGGGTATGGCTATTCCCGGCGGCGGAATTTCAAATAAGCCATTACGTGGACAGGGAATGGATCGGCGGCGTATTGAAGCATTACGAGAACCCGGATCTCGCGTTCTCGAATTGGATGGCCCGGGATATCGGGTTCGCCGACGAGATGATGCGCCGAGCGGAACGGCATGAGCTTGCTTCCGTCGTCGTCGACGGCGCGAGATCCGCGGAAGAGACATTCGATTTCGTAACGAAACATTTCCGGCTGAAATGACGGCGTATGCCGAGACCCGGCTTCTCCCGTGATTCATGCGCTTTCTCTCTCCCGGCATAGGTGACGAACGTCGCGGTCCGCATTCGCAGCTTGCATGCGGGGGTGGGCCGCACTTCCTTGTGTTCTGGGACCTTACACCCAATTTTTTACTGCACCCCCCGAAACGTCGCCCGGGGTCCGAACGGTATGAGCATATCGGGGCCGCTTCGGACTCGGCGAACTTTTCTATAATAGTGGGAGTGTGGATGAAGATGAGCATGTGGAAGAAGACGATGATCAGCTGTTTGGCTTTCTCGTTAGTGGCGGGCGGCGCAACCTCGGCGTTCGCTGCGAAGCCGGAGTGGGCGGGCAAGGGCAAGGACAAGGACGACGTTAAGTTCGAATGGGACGACGACAAGTTCGAATACAAAGATGAAGCCCGCGGCATCCACGTCGAGGTGAACGGCAAGAAAATCGAATTGAAATTCGACGACGTCCGCCAGGAGTCCGCTTGGGCGCTGCAATATATCGCCGAGCTCGTGAAGCGCGGCGTCTTCACCGGATACGAGGACGGCTCGTTCCGTCCGAACCAGAAGGTTACGCGCATCGAAGCGATCACGGCGGCCGTCCGCCAGATGGGGCTTCGCGCGCAAGCGGAATCCGCGGCCGAGATGGCGACGGAGCTGAACTTCAAAGACGCGGACAAGATCGAGAAGAAATACCCGTGGGCCGTCGGCTACGTCGCCGTCGCCGTCGAAAACGATCTGTTCCTCGAGACGGAATCGGAAGTGCAGCCGGAGAAGCCGGCGGACCGTCTGTGGTCGACGATTCTGCTCGTGAAGGCGCTCGGCCTCGAGGGCGAAGCGAAGGCGAAGATGAACGCGGAGCTTAGCTTCAAGGACAAGAAGGAAATCCCGGCCGGCGCCGTCGGTTATGTGGCGGTCGCGTTGGAGAAGGGCCTCATCACCGGCTACGAAAACAACACGTTCCGTCCGAACCAGCCGGTGACGCGCGCCGAGCTCGCGGCTATCCTGGATCGCACGGGCGACCAAATTCCGGAGGACGATTCGGGCTTCGGTCAAGTGACCGGCACGTTCGCCGGCTATGCGAACGGCAAGGCGACGCTCACGGTCAACGGCAAGTCGGTGTCCTACACGCTCGCCTCGGACGTCACGGTGCTTCGCAATAACGCGTTGGTCGGCATCGGCGCCGTGCTTCCGGGCGACCGGGTGTCCGCCGTCGTCTCGAACGGAGCGATTATCTTCTTGAACGTCACCCAAGCGGCCGCCGTGACGGACGGTCAGAAGATGGGCGCGATCACGAAGATCGACTCCAACAAATTGACGATTGCGAAGGACGGCGTCGCGACGGAGTACACGGTGAAGAGCGACGCGACGATCATCCGCAATAACGCGTCGGCGACGCTCGGCGCGCTGAAAGTCGGCGACCAAGTGACCGTCATCGTGTCGGGCGGCGTCATCGTACACGTGAACGTGACGACGGCCGTCACCGTAACGGACGGTCAAAAGACCGGCACGGTAACGGCGATCGGCACGAACAAGCTGACGCTGACGAAAGACGGCGTCGCGACGGAATATACGGTGAAGAGCGATGCCGTTATCGTTCGCAACAACGCGACGGTCGCGCTGAGCGCGCTGAAAGCGGGAGATCAAGTGACCGCGGTCGTGGCGGGCGGCGTCATCGTACACGTCAGCGTTACGCAGCCCGTAGCGGAGAACGGTCAAGTGACCGGCGTCGTCTCTGCGGTCTACGCCGATAAAATCGACTTGTGGAACGGCTCCGCCGCCGTTACGTACGCGGTCGAAACGAATGCGACGATCGTTCGCAACGGCGTTACGGTCGCCCTGAACGTCGTGCAGCCGGGCGACGAAGTGAGCGTGCTGCTCGTGAACGGCAAGGTGCTCCACCTGAACGTGACGGATCCGGTATCGGATAACAACGTCGGCGTATACACCGTAGAAGGCAAGTACCAAAGCCACCGTACGTCGAACGGCAAAGTGACGCAAATTACGATCAGCACCGTGCAGTCGAGCGGCGTCGTGACTCGCATCTATAACGTCTCGCCGGACGCGGTCGTGAACGGCAACGCGTTGACGCTCGAGAAGGGCGTATCGGACGTCGAACTGCTCGTGACGAACCAAGTGGTGAACGTCATTACCATTAAGTAAATATAACGGAAAGAGGCCTCAGCCGAGGATACGGCTGAGGCCTCTTCGCGTGGAGGCAAACAAAATGACGCCGCTCTCTCGATCGGCGTCATTCATTCGGAAACAAGCGGTATTGACGATCCCCCTTCCCGGTCAAGATGGCAAGGCGATCTCCGTCAGTTCAAATCGCCCGGCTTCGTGTCCTTGTTCTGCAAGGCTTGAAGGTACAGGTCCAACCGGTCGAAGCGTTCTTCCCACATGCGCCGGAACGTCTCCAGCCACGTGTCCAGCTCTTGGAGCGGCTCGGGGCGAAGCTTGTAAATCCGACGGTTGGCGACCGGATGCACCTCGACGAGACCCGCTTCGCTGAGCACGCGCAAGTGTTTGGACGCTTGCGGTTGTTGAAGCTCGATGCGTTCGGCGATTTCGCCGACGGCGAGCGGTCCGTCTCTCAAGAGTTCAACGATTTGCAATCGGTTCGGCTCGGCGAGAGCGCTAAATGTAGTAGCATCCATGATTTGAATATACTCCATCTCGAATATGCGTGTCAAGGAATACAAGCGTGGAATAATATTCCTGCGCGCCGAACGGCATTCCGCGCCTCGGCCGCTTCGCGAAGCCGAATGTTATTTCGGCGCCGCCGTGGTTTATAATGGAAACAGAATGTTCCATAAGACATCATACCACGAGGTGAACGATGAGCGAATCGGTGTTGACGGTGCGGGGCTTGGTCGGCGGGTACAGCCGGAAGCGGCCCGTCTTGAAGGAAGTGGACGCGAGCGTGCGGCCCGGCGAGCTCGTCGGCCTGCTCGGGCTGAACGGGGCGGGGAAGAGCACCCTTATGAAGCATATCATCGGCTTGCTGCAGCCGATCGGAGGCACGGTGGAGGTGTGCGGGCATACGCTTGGATCGTCCGGCGAAGCGTACCGCGCTTCGTTCGCGTTCGTGCCGGAGAGCCCGCTGTTATACGACGAATTATCCGTCTGGGAGCATCTCGAATGGACCGCCATGGCGTACGGCGTCGAAGAGAAGACGTTCCGGGAGCGGGCGGAGCGGCTGCTCGACCGCTTCCGGATGGAGAAGGAACGAACGAAATTCGCGGGTCATCTTTCGAAGGGGATGCGGCAGAAGGTGATGCTCATGTGCGCCTTCCTCGCGAGGCCGCCGCTCTACGTCATCGACGAGCCGTTCCTCGGACTCGACCCGCTGGCGATCCGGGCGCTGCTCGAGCAGATGCGGGAGGAGAAAGAGGCCGGCTGCGGGCTGATCGTCAGCTCTCATATTTTGTCGATGCTGGAGAGCTATTGCGATCGCTACGTCGTGCTGCATGACGGCGCGGTCGTCGCGAGCGGTACGGCGGAGGACGTCGTCGCGGCCGCCGGGACGCCGCCGTCCGGCAAGGTGGAGCAGGCGTTCTTCCGACTCGTGGGAGGAAGCGGCCGATGAACTTGCGCCTCCTCTGGATGGAACGACGGGCTCGATATTTGCGCGAGGTGCTGCCGTACTGGAAGTACGTCATGAGCAGCGGCGGCGTGGCGATGGGCTTCGCGGTCATCCTGACGATCCAGGGCTACGCGGCGCTGCTGAATCGGACGCGGGCGGCGGGGAGCGCCGACGTCTGGCTGCCGCTCGGCGCGGCGGCGGTGCTCGCGCTGGCGCTCTTATGGAACCCGGCGCGCACGTATTTGCGGCAGCCCGACCTCGCGATGCTGCTTCGGCTGGAGAGCCGGATGAACGAGTATTTCCGCGGCGCATGGGCTTGGGGAGCGGCAATGTCGACCGCGCTGACGCTGGCGGCGCTTCTGCTGTATTGGCCGCTGTATGCGGCGGCAGGGGCGGGCGGCGCCGCATCGTACGCGATCGCTTCGGCGAGCTTGCTGGCGCTGAAGGCGCTGCTGTACGCGGGAGCTTGGCGCGAGCGCCGCTTCCGGTACGGCGGCGTCCGCGCCGCGTTCGCGGTCGTCAAGGCGGTCGCCGTCGTCGCCACCGCGTTCGCGCTGCTCCGGGGACCGCTCGAACCGGCGGACGCGCTGCTCGCGCTCGTCTGGGTTGCGTACGCCGCCGCGCTGCGTTTGCCGGAGGCGTACCGGATCCACTGGGAGCATCAGCTCGATCGGGAGCGGCGGACGCGAGCGCTGCACGAGAGCTGGTTCGGCTTCTTCGTCGACTTGCCGCATCGGGCGGAGACGTATCGCCCGCGCCGCTATCTGAACGGCTTGCTGCGGCTCATCCGTTACGATGCCGGCCATGCGTTCCTATATATGTATTGGCGGACGTTCCTTCGCTCGTCGATGGCGTCGCTCGCGCTTCGTATGGTCGTGTTGGAAGCCGTTCTCGTGTGGGTGTTCCCCCATCCGTGGACGGCGGTCGCGATGTACGTCGTCTTCTGCTGGCTGATCGGGCTGCAGCTGCGCGGCATCCAGTCGCCGCCCGCCGAGCCGCTGCTCGTCGCGATGTCGCCGCAGCCGCCGACCGCCCGCGCCCGCTCGCAGCGCTCGGTACGCCGGACGGCGCACGCGATCGCCGCGGCGCTGCTGGCGGTGTCGCCCGCCTTCGCCGTCTCGTTGCCGCTGGCGGCGGGGTGCGCGGCGGCGGGGATGGCAGCCGCATTTCTTTTTGCCAGGACAAGACCCGAACGCGTATAATAAGTAGATAATTATAGAACGCAGGGGGTAGTTCGATGGCTGACGAAAGAGTTGTGAAGCTTGCGGATATTTTGGTGAATCATTCCTTGAAGGTGCAACGCGGGGAGAAAATCTTGATCAGCGGTTCGACGAGCGCCATCCCCCTGATTAAGGAAGTGTACCGCGCCGTGTTGAAGGCCGGCGGACACCCGCATACGAACGTGGAAATTCCGGGCTTGCTCGGTACGTTCCTACGGGAAGGCACGGAGGAGCAATTGACGCATGCCGGCTGGACGGAACTGCTGTTCTTCCATATGGACGGTTACGTGAACATTTTGTCCGAGGAAAACACGAAGGACCTTACGAACGTGGAATCGTGGCGTTCGACCGCCCGCAGCAAGGCGCGCCGTCCTGCGCTCGAGCATCTGATGGCGGACAAGGCGAAGTGGGTGCTGACGAAGTTCCCGACCCAGGCGTACGCGCAGGACGCGGAGATGTCGCTCGAGGAGCTGGAGGACTTCATCTACTCCGCCGCGCTCGTCGATTACGCCGAGATCGAACGATCGATGCTGGCGGCCGCGGCGAAGTTCGACGCCGCGAGCCGGGTGCGCATCGTCGGAACGAACGGCACCGACGTTACCGTCGACATCGAAGGGCGCAAGGGCATTCTCGCGGCCGGCATCCATAACGTTCCGGACGGGGAGTTTTATTATACGCCGAACTTCCGGAAGACGGAGGGGACGATTTTCTTCGAGTGGCCGACCACGTACAAGGGGCGCGAAATCGCCGGGATCCGGCTGACGTTCCGGGAAGGGAAGGTCGTCGAGGCTTCGGCGCAGAAGGGGCAGGAGTTTCTGGAGGAAGCGCTGAACACCGACGAGGGGGCGCGCTACCTCGGGGAGCTCGGCATCGGCGCGAACTTCGGCATCGAACGCCCGACGAAGGACATCTTGTTCGACGAGAAGATCGGCGGCTCGGTGCATCTGGCGCTCGGAGGAGCGTACGCGCAAGGCGGCCCGGACGGCAACGTCTCGGTCATCCATTGGGACATCGTGAAGGGGCTTAAGGACGGCGGGGAAATCTACCTCGACGGCGAGCTCGTGCAGAAGAACGGCAAGTGGGTGTTCTAATGAAGCGATAAGGGAAAAACCGCCGGCGATTCGGCGGTTTTTTTTCTTGACTGACCGGCTCACGCAATCATTGAGGAGTTGCGCTTCGGGAAGTTGTTCAGGAGCTCCTTCTCCTGGATTGCCCTTGGCTCAGCTGAGTGCACCCGGCTGTTAGGGAACACGAAAGTTCCTTATTCGCGGTAGCAACGGCCCGAAAAAAGAAAGCTGTACTGCCGCAATCGTCGCCGAATCCGCGGCGATGTTTTGAAAAACGATGAAAAGACCCCCGTCCATAGGACCGGCGACGGTCCGAACGAGGGTCATCGACTAGCTTGGTTACTTCAGGAAACGAATCGCTGCGACGCGCGCCGGACCGCGGAGCGTCACGTAGACGGAACGACGGCCGCTCGCGCCGGTCGCCGCCGCCGCGAACGCGCGCCAAGCGGGCTTTGCGCCTTCGGCGCCTTCCACCGTTCCGCTTGCGGCGATCGGGCCGTCCGGCGCGTCGAGGCGCACCTCGAACGCCGCCGGCGCCGCGGCCGCGGCGACGAGCTCGACGCCGTTCGCGCCTGCGCCTTCGCCGAGCTCGACGTCGTCGAACCGAATCCACGCGCCGGCCGAAGGATCGTCGACGACGACGCAATCGCCGCCGTTCGGCCCTTCGCCGATGAATACGCCCGCGTAGTCGTCGTAGTTCGCGGCGCTCGTCGCCCGGTACAGATCGCGCGGCGGCACCGTCTCGCCATCGATCGCGAACGACGCCGTCAGACGAATGTCGGCGGACGAGGCGCCGACCATAACTTCATACTCGCCGCTTTCGACGCAATACCGGTCGCGGGTGACGTCCCAGAAGGCGAGGTCGGCCGCCTTCAGCTCGAACGTCACCTCGGCCGATTCGCCGGCGGCGAGCGCGATGCGGCGGAAGCCGTGCAGCTCCTTGTTCGGGCGCTTCACGCGCGAACGGAGCGCGCGCGCGTACAGCTGCGGCACCTCTTCGCCGGCGACGTCGCTGTTGTTCATTACGCGGAAGCGGACCGTAACGACGTCGTCCGCGCCGAGCCGTTCGCGGTCCAGCGCAAGATTGTCGTACTCGAACCGCGAATACGACAGGCCGTATCCGAACGGATACAACGGCTCGCCCTCGAAATACCGATACGTGCGGTTGCCCTTGATAATGTCGTAATCCAGGAACGCCGGCAGCTGATCGACGGATTTGTACCACGTCATCGACAAGCGGCCCGCCGGATTGAAGTCCCCGAACAGCACGTCGGCGATCGCGTTGCCGAGCTCTTGGCCCGCGTGCGACGAATACAGAATCGCCGGCACGTTCGCATCGGCCCAAGGAAACGCGTATGGGTAGCTGCCGACGACGACGACCGTCGTGTTCGGATTCGCCCGATACACTTCTTGAATGAGCCGCTCCTGCGAAGCCGCAAGCGTAATGTCCGGCCGATCGATCGTCTCTTTGCCGTTCACGAGCGGATGGTTGCCGACGAACACGATCGCCGCATCCGCGCTCGCCGCCGCCTCGACGGCTTCCTGAAGGCCGTCGCCGATCACCTCGACGGCGAACGTCTCGGCGTCGTCCTTCGAGCCGTCGACGACGCGAAGAGCGCCGGAGTCCGCGTCGACGACGACCGGACGGTCGTTCCAGGTCGTCAGCGTTACGTCGCCGTTCGCCGTCCGGCGAAGGTGGAACACTTCCTTCGTGAACCACTCCCAAATTTGCGTCGAGGTCGCGCTGACAAGCTCGTCGTTCGTCGTCAAGTACTTGCCGTTCTCGAGCGCGACGATCGTATGGCTGTCCCAGCCCCAATCCGTCGTCTCCAGCACGGAAGCGTTCGCCGCGTCAACGGCCGTCGCGGCGAGCGCCGCGTCGCCGTCGCCGAGACGCACGTATTTGCCCGTCGTCGTCGAGCGAAGCGCGACCCGGTTCGTGCCGCCGCGGAAGACGACGTCGCCCGCGGACAACTTCGCCGCGATGCCGTCGGCCGGCGTCACCGAATACGGCAGCGTGCCGCTGTACCAGTCGCGGTAGACGATGCCGCCGAGCGGACCGACGACGGCGACCTTGCCGAGCCTTGCGCCCTGCAGCGGCAGCGCGCCGCCTTCGTTCTTCAGCAGCACGACGCCCTTGCGCGCCGCTTCGCGCGACAACGCCGCGTGCTCCGGCCGAAGAATGACCGACTCGTCGATGCTCGCGTACGGATTCCGCTCGGGGTCGAATTCGCCGAGCCGGAAGCGGACGCGGAACGCGTTACGCAGCGCGACGTCGAGATCGCTCTCGGCGAGCAGCCCGTCCGCGAGCGCCTCGCGAATCGCTTCCTTGAAGCGCGGATGGTCGTCGGTAATGCTGTCGACGCCCGCCTTGATCGTCAAGGCGACGGCTTCCTTATACGACGCGCTGTAGCCGTGATCGTCCACGGTGCCGGTGACGTCGCCGGCGTCGCTGACGACGAAGCCGGACATGCCCCATTCGCCCTTCACGATGTCGCGGACTTCCGGGTTGACGTTCGCCGGTACGCCGTTCACCGCGTTGTACGCCGTCATCATCGACAAGGCGCCGCCTTCCTTGAACGGCAGCTCGAACGCCTTAAGATAATATTCGCGCTTGTTCCGCGGATCGATGCTGATCGAGCATGTGCCGCGGTCGATCTCGTTGTTGTTCGCGTAGAAGTGCTTCAGCGAAGCGACCGTCTTCACGTACAACGGGTGGTCGCCTTGCAAGCCTTGCACGAGCGCCGCGGACAGCTTGCCCGCGAGGTACGGATCTTCGCCGTACGCTTCCTCCGTGCGGCCCCAACGCGGATCGCGCTCCATGTCGACGGTCGGCGCCCACAGCGTCAGGCCGTTGATCTTCGGGTCGCGGGCATAGAAGCCGCGCGCTTCGTCCCCGATGATCGAGCCGATCTTCCGCAGCAGCGCTTCGTCCCAAGTGCAGCTCAGACCGATCGGCTGCGGGAACGACGTCGCTTCGCCGAGCCAGGCGACGCCGTGCGCCGCTTCGGTGCCGTGCTTGTACGCGCCGACGCCGAGACGCGGCACTTCGTCCTGATACTGGCACATCAGGTTGACCTTCTCGTCCAGCGTAAACCGGGAGACGAGATCGTTCACCCGCTCGTCGAGCGGCGAATCCGGATTTTGAAACGGGTACGTTTCCGTCGTTTTCGCAGTCATAGAATCTATCCTCTCCTTGGACACGGTTGCATTAACCTATGGATAAGCATGGTTCTCTTACGCGCGTTTCATTCTATCACGAGGGCCCGAAGGAAAAATACCCGCGAAATTGGTTGCGAAATCCGGTGTAATTTGGATATGCTTCATAGTACGATTGTGGGAGAGAGTCGAGGGGGGCCGCTCGCATGTGGCAGCGATGGATTACCGCTATCAACGATATGAAGCTGCGAACGAAGCTGATTTTCTCGTTCATCGTCGTCGTCTTCGTTCCGGTGTTGATCGTGGGCTTCTTCTTGACCGGACAGCTTCGGGCCATGGCGCTCAACAACGCGGTGGAACAGACCGCGATTAACGTCGAGCGGGTCATGAAGCGGACGAGCGACGTCATCGACGTCGCGTACGACAACGCGTACCGGTTCGCGAACGACGAGCTGCTGGAGGATGTGGCGAACCGAAGGTACGACACCACCTACGAGGTGGTCTCCGCGTACCGGGACTTTACGGAGTTTCGCGATACGGTCGGCTTATATAAGGAAATTAGCAGCGTCCGATTTTATATGGACAACCCGACGATGCTGAACAACTGGGAGTTCATTCCCCCGACCGAACGCATCGTGAACGCGCCTTGGTACAAGGACGCCGTCGAAGCGAACGGTCTGGCGGTTTGGCGGTACATGGAAGACGAACGGTATTTGAAACAGACGTTAAGCCTCGTGCGCAAGATCGACTTCTGGGAGCACCGTTCGTTCGGCGTGCTGGTCTTGAACGTCAATATGGAGATGCTCCAGGACATCTTGCTGCAGGAGACGTTCGATACGATGATCGTCGATTCGAACGACCGCATCGTCGCCGCCAATCGGACGGACCGCATCGGCTTGACGCTCGCGGACATCGACATGGTGCAGGACCCCATTACGGCGGGCGAAACCGGGAGATTCGAAGGCGTCGTCGACGGGCAATGGTCCGAAATTCGAATCGAGTCGCTGGTGCCGGAAGCGAGCGCGAACGGCCTTCGCATCGTCTCCGTGTTTTCCATCGAGACGATCGTCGCCGACGCGAATCGGATCAACCGGCTGGCGCTGTCCGTCATCGGCGCGAGCCTCGTCTTGTCGCTCCTTCTCATGTACGCCTTCTCGGGCATGCTCTCTTCGCGGATGCTCCGCCTGAGCAAGCATATCCAGCGCATGGCCGCGGGACAATGGCGGACGACGGTCCGCATCGACGGGAAGGACGAGATCGGGCAGCTCGCGAGACAATTCAATTCGATGTCCGCGAGCATCGCCGACTTGATGGACGAGGTCGAGGAGACGAACCGGCAGCGCAGCTTGCTGGAGTCGAAGCAGAACGAAATTCGGTTCAAGATGATGGCGAGCCAGATCAATCCGCATTTCCTGTTCAACGCGCTGGAGTCGATCCGCATGCGGGCGCACCTTAAGGGGGAGAAGGAAATTTCCCGCATCGTCCGACTGCTCGGCAAGATGATGCGGAAAAACCTCGAAGCGGGCAGCCGCGTCATTCAGCTGGCCGACGAAATCGACATGGTCCGCTGCTACTTGGAAATCCAATCGTTCCGTTACGAGGATCGGCTGAAGTTCGAGCTGCACGTCGACCCGCGGGCCGAAGCGACGCCGATTCCGCCGCTCATCATCCAGCCGCTCGTCGAGAACGCCGTCATTCACGGATTGGAAAATAAGGAAAACGGCGGCACGGTGCGCATTCGGGCCGACGTCGTCGGCGACCGGGTGCGCGTGTGCGTCGAGGACGACGGCATCGGCATGAGCCCCGAAACGTTGCAACGGCTGAACGAGACGCTGCAAGCGCCCGAAGAACTCGAGCACAACCGGATCGGCATGCGCAACGTTCACGTTCGCCTGCAGCTCAGCTTCGGACCCGAGCACGGGCTCGTCATTCGGAGCGCCGTCGGCGAGGGGACGTCCATCCATTTCTATATACCGCTGGGAGGAAATCGATATGTATAGCGTGTTGATCGTCGACGACGAGCCGATGATCCGGGAAGGGCTTCGGACGCTGCTGCCTTGGGAGGAGCTCGGGTACGAGGTCGTCGACACGGCGTCGAACGGCAGGGAGGCGCTGCGCAAGCACGAGCTGCTACGACCCGATCTGATGATCGTGGACATTCGGATGCCGGGCATGGACGGGCTCGAGTTGATCGAAGCGCTGCGCGAGGTCGACGCCGGCTTGCATATATTGATCCTGAGCGGATACGCGGATTTCGACTATGCGAAGAAGGCGATCCTCTCTCGCGTCGACGGCTATTTGCTGAAGCCCGTCGACGAGGATGAGCTCGAGCAATACTTGCGGAAGCTGAAGACGACGCTGCAGGAGGAGCGGGCGCGGTCGAAGCAAGCCGATCGTTGGGAAGAAGCGACGAAGGAGCAGCGAGTGCTCGCGGCGCTTCGCGGCGGAGGGGACGCCGGAGACGGCTTCGGATGGCCGAGCTACGAGCTCGTCTTGATCAAGCTGCTCGCGCGGGAGGACATCGACCCGATCGTGGCCGCCGCCGTGCGCAAGGAGTGGGCAGCGGCGTACGAGCCGACCGGTAAGGGCGTACTGTTCGCCGCGGAGCCGTACGTCGGCTTGCTCTGGAAACACCGGCTCGAAGACGCGGATGCCCGAGAGTCGCTGCTCCGCTCGCTTCGTGAGCCGTGCCACGACCGCGGGCTCGACTGCGACGCCGTGTCCGGGGGGGAGACGTCCGAGTGGGATCGGCTCGAGTCGCTGTACGAGCGCGCGCTCGAGCTCATGAAGGACCGGTTTTACTACGACGCCGACGAGCTTCGCCGATACGGCGACGCGGGAGCTCCGTCCGCGGCGGGCGGGCCCGAGGCGCTATCCGCGGAGAGCGCTTCGGACGCGACGCGGGATCTCGAGGACAAGCTGTATCTCGCCGTCGACGTCGGCAACGCGGACGCGGCGTCGCGTCTCGTCGACGAGGCCGGCAGACTGATGAGGGAAGCGGGCCTTCCCGAGCAGACGCTGAAGACGAGGATCGTACAGATCGTCTCCGCCGTCGTAGGTAAGCTGGCGACGAACCGGCCCGAGCTGCAGACGGTCGACCGCCGCCTGTCCGTCGACATGCTCGCCCTATTCCGCGAATATCGATACGACGAGCTGCTGCGGGCGACGAAGTCGCTGTTCCACAGTCTCATGTCGGCGACCGAGGAGCAGGGCGCGGAGAAGCTCGTGAAGCGGGTCGTCGACCTGATCCGGCGCAATTATCACGAAAATTTGAAACTCGAGACGATCGCGGAGCTGTTCCATTACAACAGCGCGTATTTGGGCAAGGTGTTTAAGCAGTCGACGGGGGAATACTTCAACACGTATTTGGACAAAGTAAGAATCGAACAAGCGAAGGCGCTGCTCGAGCAGGGAATGAAGGTGTATCAGGTGGCCGAGCAGGTCGGATACGCGAACGTCGATTATTTTCATACGAAATTCCGGAAATACGTCGGTACGTCCCCGTCCGCGTATAAGAAGAAAGAATAAAATATTCGGTACGGCGCGCTGCGAAGCGCGCTTTTTTCATGGAAAAACCTGACATTGGATGTGCACTAATTTTTATATGATTTTGTGTTTGTTCCTTCGGGTAGTTGTATGCGGTTTCATTCTTTATGATTGAAACATAGAGCAAGGGGGGACCGACAGATGGTAACGGTAGCGGGTCAAGCGAAGACCGAAACGAAAGCCGGAAAACGAAAGCACTTCTTCCATATCGCCTGGCAAAATCGGTACTTATACGCGATGTCATTGCCGTTCGTTGCATGGGTGTTTGTATTTAGTTACTTGCCGCTGTGGGGCTGGACGATGGCGTTCCAAAAGTTCCGGCCGGGACGAGGCTTCTTCGAACAAGAATGGGTAGGCTTCGAACATTTCAAGACGTTGTTCCAAGACGACATGTTTTATCTCGTCATGCGGAACACGCTGGCAATGAGCTTCATGGGCCTCGTCGCGGGCTTCGTCGTACCGATCCTGTTCGCGGTGCTGCTGAACGAGGTTCGACACATGTTCTTTAAGAGATTCGTACAAACGGTTTCCTACCTGCCGCACTTCGTCTCTTGGGTCGTCGTCGCGGGCATCGTAACGAAGATGCTGTCGACCGATAACGGCGCCATCAACGATCTGCTGCTGTGGCTCGGCGTCATCAGCGAACCGATTCAGTTTATGGCGAAGGGCGAATGGTTCTGGGGCATCGTCACCGCCTCGGACGTCTGGAAGGAGACGGGCTGGAACGCGATCATTTACTTGGCCGCGATCGCCGGCATCAGTCCGGAGCTGTACGAGGCCGCGAAGGTCGACGGCGCGAGCCGTCTCCGCCAAATGTGGCATATCACGCTGCCCGGGATCCGCTCGACGATCATTATCCTGCTTATTATGTCGATCGGTCATCTCATCAGCATCGGTTTCGAAAAGCAGTTCCTGCTCGGCAACAATCTCGTGGTCGATTACTCGAACGTCCTGGATCTGTATGCGCTGAATTACGGGTTAGGCATGGGCCGCTTCTCGTTCGGTACGGCGATCAACATTTTCAACTCCGTCGTCAGCTTGATGCTTCTGTTCGCGGCGAACGGCTTGTTCAAGAAAATTACTAAAGAAAGCATTATGTAAGGAGGGGCGTACATGTCCGCACAAGTCATCCGAGGTCAACGCAAGTCCATGTCCGATACGATGTTCGACGTCGTGGTGTACGCGGTCGCGATTATCGTCACGATCGCTACCCTGTATCCCTTCCTGAACGTGCTGGCGATATCGCTCAACGATTCCGTCGACAGCGTCCGCGGGGGCATCACGATTTTCCCGAGAGAGTTTACGCTTGAGAACTACAAGGTCATTTTCACTTATGAAGGGTTGTTGCAAGGGTTCAAGATTTCGGGACTGCGGACGATCGTCGGCACCGTGCTCGGTCTCGCCAGCGCTTCGATGCTCGCGTTCACGCTGAGCCGCCCGGACTTCCAAGGACGGCGCTTCGTCTCGGTATTCTTGGCCTTGACGATGTACGTCTCCGGCGGATTGATTCCGGCCTACATCCTCATGCGGGACCTCGGCCTGATCGGCACGTTCGCCGTGTACGTCCTGCCGGGCCTCGTGAGCGCGTTCAACGTCTTCGTTATCCGCTCCTTCATCGACGGCTTGCCGTATGCGCTGCAGGAATCGGCGAAGCTCGACGGCGCCAACGACTTCACGATCTACTGGCGGGTCATCCTGCCGCTGACGAAGCCGGCGCTCGCCACGATCGCGTTGTTCCTCGCCGTCGGCCAGTGGAACATGTGGTTCGATACGTATCTGTACAACTCTTCGAAGCCCGCGCTCACGACGCTGCAGTTCGAATTGATGAAGGTGCTGCAAAGCACGACGCAAGGCAGCGACTACCGCGATCAAAACATGAGCCAAGTGATGTCGCAAGTGTCGCCGGAATCGGTCAAGATGGCGATTACGATGGTCGTCACGCTTCCGATCTTGGTCGTGTATCCGTTCCTGCAGAAGTATTTCGTCGGCGGCATGACGCTCGGTTCGGTGAAGAGCTGATCCGAATGAGAGCCGTACGGCTAGGGTAAGGTATTACCAGGGTAACCTGTACAATACAAGCATTATACAAGGGTCAATAGAAACGGGAGGTTACGAACATGGGCACGACGAAAAAGTGGGGCAGCATTCTTCTTTCCGTCAGCATGGTAGCGGGCTTGCTCGCGGCTTGCGGCGGCAACGCGGGCGGCGACAACAACGGCGCGAAGGATCCGGCGCCGGCGAATAACGGCGGCGAAGCGGCGGCCGACGATACATCGCCGATCACGTTTACGTTCTACGGCGCGGATGAGAGCCCGAACTGGCAAAAGATGCAGGACGCCGTCGGCAAAGTCATCACGGAGAAGACGGGCGTTACGCTTGACGCGGAATACGCCGTCGGGGATTCCTCCCAGAAAATCGCCCTGATCGCCGCTTCCGGCGATTATCCGGACCTGATCAGCCCGAAAGGCGAATTGAGCAAGCTGGTCGATGCGGGCGCGATGCTCGATCTGACCGATCTGATCGAAGAGCATGCTCCGAATCTGAAGAAGCTGTTCGGCGACCAAATCAAACGTCTGCGGTACAGCGAAGAAGACCAATCGATCTACGTCATTCCGACGTATGCCGAGGTCGGCGGCGAAGGCCTGGAAGCGGGCGGCGGCTTCGAGCTGCAGCACCGCGTCGTGAAGGAGCTTGGCTATCCGAAGATCCGTACGGTCAAGGATTTCGAAAACGCGATCAAAGCGTATCTCGAGAAGCATCCGACGGACGAGAACGGCAACCCGAACATCGGTCTGACGCTGAATGCGGACGACTGGCGCATGTACATCTCGGTAACGAACCCTGCGTTCTATACGACAGGCGCTCCGGATGACGGCGAGTACCATATCGACATCGATACGCAGGAAGTAACGTATCACTTCCGCCGACCGGTGGAGAAAGAGTACTTCCGCTGGTTGAATCACATGAACGCGGAAGGCTTGCTGGATAAGGAAAGCTTCGTACAGAAGTACGACCAATACAAAGCGAAAATCGCGTCGGGCCGCGTGCTCGGTCTGATCGACCAGCGTTGGGACTTCGCGGACGGCGAGAACGCGCTGAAAGCGGAAGGCAAGTTCGAATACGGGTACGGCCATTATCCGGTAACGTTGACGGAAGAGTATAAAGATACGTCGTACTGGCCGACGGGCTTCATGGCGGGCAACGGCGTCGGCATTACGGTCGACAACCCGGATCCGGTCCGCGCGATCAAATTCTTGGACTTCCTCGCTTCCGACGAAGGCCAAATCTTGGACAACTGGGGCGTCGAAGGTCAGCATTACGTCGTGGAGAACGGCAAACGCGTCATCCCGGCCGACGTTCTGGAGAAGAAGAAGAACGATCCGGCGGGCTTCCAGAAGGAATCCGGCGTAGGATTCTACCACAACCTCGGCGCGCACTACGGCGACGGCGTGCTCGATCCGACGGGCAACTACTACACGACGGCGTTCCCGGAGCAAATCATCGCGACGTACAACGACGTCGAGAAAGAAACGCTTGCGGCGTACGGCTTGCAGACGTGGAAGGATCACTTCCCGAAAGGCGAGGAATTCCCGATTCGTCCGTGGGGCGCGGCATGGAACATCCAAGTGCCGAGCGACAGCGATACGAACATCTTGGCCGAAAAGATGAAGGGCATTACGTGGAAGCGAATCCCGGAAATCATCTTGGCGAAGCCGGAGGAGTTCGACGCGAAGTGGGACGCCTACCAGGAAGAGCTGCTCAAGGCGGGCGTCGAGAAGATGGAAGACGGCTACGAGGCGCTCGTGAAAGAACGCGTCAAGCTGTGGAACGAATAATCGCATAAGCGAGAGCGGGGCGGCTTTGGTGCCGCCTCGCTTTTTTGCGTTTACGCCCCTTGGCCGTCGGTTCCTTTCGAGTGCACGCTTCGCTCGGGGAGGGGGGGAGGCGGAGAACTCCGTTAATAAGCGCGGATTCGCGCTTCGCCCGGGAGTTTAGATGGAGAACTCCGTTAATAAGCGCGGATTCGCGCTTCGCCCGGGGGTTTAGATGGAGAACTCCGTTATTAAGCGCGGATTCGCGCTTCGCCCGGGGTTTTAGACGGAGAACTCCGTTAATAAGCGCGGATTCGCGCTTCGCCCGGGGTTTTAGACGGAGAACTCCGTTAATAAGCGCGGATTCGCGCTTCGCCCGGGGGGCTAGACGGAGAACTCCGTTAATAAGCGCGGATTCGCGCTTCGCCCGGGGGGCTAGACGGAGAACTCCGTTAATAAGCGCGGATTCGCGCTTCGCCCGGGGGGCTAGACGGAGAACTCCGTTAATAAGCGCGGATTCGCGCTTCGCCCGGGGGGCTAGACGGAGAACTCCGTTAATAAGCGCGGATTCGCGCTTCGCCCGGGGGGTTAGAGGTAGTGTCAAGAAGTTTGTGTAAGTAGTAGGGCATCCATAGGAACGATGGACTCCTGTTGATTTTGTAATATG
This sequence comes from Paenibacillus antri, assembly GCF_005765165.1. Classification (NCBI taxonomy): domain Bacteria; kingdom Bacillati; phylum Bacillota; class Bacilli; order Caryophanales; family Paenibacillaceae; genus Paenibacillus; species Paenibacillus antri. Next base: position 209,548 of record NZ_VCIW01000002.1, read on the forward strand.
CTGAACTGGTTACTTGTGGAGAGGGTAGCCCAAGCCGAAGGCGCGGGAGGGATTTTTATCCTTAGGCTGCTTCCTCTTCCGAATGGACCCATGGCCAGATAGATGACCTCACTGCGGACAGTGTCGCGTTTGAGTTTGCAGTAAATCCCGTCCAAATAGATGACCGAATAACGTTTCTCCAGTGGACGGTTCTGCCAAGACTCAATGTCATCGAGAACGGCATCCGTAATGTTACTCACTGTTGTCGGAGAGTACTTCGTTCCGAACATGCAATCGACGAAACGGGCCACTTCTCTTGTGCTCATGCCGCTTCTGTACATCTGGGTGATCGCTTCATCAAGCCATTCATCGCGACGTTGGTACGGCTTAAATACCTGTGTTTCAAACTCTCCCCGTCGATCTCGGGGGACCTGGAGATCATCGATCCTGCCATGCCGCGTGTCCAGTGTCCGTTCGTAGTATCCGTTACGTGTATTGCGGTGATCGGGGTGCTCTACCTGAATAAAGTTTTTCATCTCTTCGTTCATGATGAGCTCCAGTTTTTCTTTCACAAAGTCTCTGACAAGATTTTCGAATAGATTGTTAATGCTTGTTTGTTGTAAAGTAGTCATCGAGTAGGGTTCCTTTCTTGGTGACGTCGCAATCCCGAGAATACCCTACTTTTTTGTTGCCTTTAAAGGCTCCAAATTCTGTTACACAAACAATTTTACTTCATCGGGTTAGACGGAGTACTCCGTTAATAAGCGCGGTTTCGCCTTTTGCACCCAAGGGGACGTTTCCCACGTAAGTATAAATCGGAAGTTATTTGTTAACGGGGTGAAATCGTATATAATTTGAGTTAGAAAAACGAGGTGGACGAGATGAGCGAAATGGAAAAACAACAAGCGTACGAGAAGCTTGGCTTGACGGTAGGCGCGACGAGAGAGGAAGTAGAGAAGCGTTACGAGATTTTGCTGCGCCGGGAGAAGCAGAAGGAGCTTCGCGGGGAGACCAGCGATTTCGAACAGATCAATCGGGCGTATAAGCTGATCCTGGAATGGGAGCACCGGGAAGCTGTCGGCGCGATCGAAGAGAAGCAATACGGGAAGTATAAGAAATATGCGAGTCAGGCGCAGCGGGTCGATCATTTTTTCAGCTATTATAAATGGCATCTTATCGGCGGAATCGCGGCGGTCGCTCTCGTGATTTACGGCATCTTCGCTTACGTGGAGCATCGGGAGGAACAGGCGAGGCTCGCGGCGCTGCCGCCGGCCGAGCTGGAGGCATCTTTCTTGGGGATGTTCCAGTTGCCGACGGCGGACGATGCGGAAGAAGCGCTGGAAGCGGCGATCGTCGAACAGATGCCGGGTTGGCAGCGCGTCGAGGCGGACGTGCTGACGTTCAATATGGCGGAGCAAGGGATGACGGATGCGGCGATGCTGCAGAAGGTCGTCGTCATGCTGGCGACCGAATCGCCTGACATCTACGTGATGGATAACGCCAGCTTCGAATGGATCGCGCGCAACGGAGTGCTGCTCCCGTTGGACGCGGAGGTGGAGGGCCGCCTGAAGGAGATCCTTCCCGAAGGAGCGGCGAAGAAGGCGGCCGAGGCGGAGACCGACCCGAAAGATCCGAGCGGCGTCTTGCTAGGGGAAGAGCATGTGTACGGGATCGACCTCGCGGGCACGGCGTTCGCCGAATCGCTGCCGCTGGCGATGCAGGACATGATCGTCGGCATTCGCCTCGACTCGGAGAACGTCGATAACGCGATCGCGATGATCGAGCGTGCGCATCAAAGCGCGAAAGGTAACGAATAGCGGTATTTGCAAGACCGGGCCCCGGCTACCGCCGGAGGCCCGGTTTTTGTTTTTGAGCGATACCGCTGGCGGTCGACAGGCGATCCGGCGGAGTTAGGCGCATATGCGAGGCTAAAACGGCGATCGATGGGTAGCCATAGGGGAGCATCAAAAAAAGCCGTCCCGTGCAGGGAACCCTGCGCCGGGACGGCTTACGTCTATCGTTACGCTACGCTTGCTCCAGCTCTTTCACGCCTTGGTACAGCAGCTCGAACAGCTTCTCGATATCGCCTTCCTCGAGGCAGGAGAACGCCACCCGCAGGTCGGTGTCCCCGAGCGCGATCGTGCCGACGCCGAACTTCTCGAGCGCGTGGCGGCGAAGCGATTCCGCCTTCACCGTCTTCAGCTTCAGGCACATGAAGTAGCCGGAGTTGAACGGGTAGTAGTCCCACGCATCGTCGTACTTGCCGGCGTCGAGCACCTGCTTCGTCCGGTTGGCGCGGGCTTTCAAGATCGCCACCTTCTCGTCGCGCTGCTTCTCGAAATCCGGATGCTGCAGCGCCTTGAGCACGAACGTCTGCGACGGGTGCGAGCAGCTGGACACGGTGCCGCGAATGATGCCGAGCGTCTTCTGCTCCAACGCTTCGTTCGCCTCGGGCGACTCGCAGCCGAACGTAATGAAGCCGACCCGGAACCCCCACACGAATTCTTCCTTCGTCGCGCCGTCGACCTTGACCGGCAGCACGTTCGGATGCAGGCCGATCAAGCGGCCGAACAGCGATTCCCGCAGCGAATCCTCGAAGAACAAGCCGAAGTACGCGTCGTCCGTCACGACGACGGTCTTGACGCCCGCTTCCGCGCCGGCCTTCACGGCCGAGAGGATGTCGTCCGCTTCCCGCGCCGTCGGGGTATAGCCCGTCGGGTTGTTCGGGAAGTTGAGCACGACGATCGCCTTGCCCCGCTCCTTCTGAGCGAGGACGGAGGCGAGCAGGCCTTCGCTGTTGAACAAGCCGTCTTCATTATAAAGCGGGAACGTCACGATGTTCGCGCCGCGGCGCACGCCGAACGTCAGCTCGTAGTTTTCCCAGTTTTTCTCCGGCATGATGACGGCGTCGCCCTCGTCGGCGAACAGATCCGCCACGATGCTGAGGCCGTGGGTGAGCGCGTTCGTAACGATCGGCTTGCCGAACGTCTTCCCGGCGAGCGACGGGTTCTCGCTCAGCATCTTCTCGCGCCATACGCCGCGAAGCTCCGGCTTGCCTTCCGGAGGCGCGTACGGATACAAGTCCGACGGCGCATAAGCCGACAGCGTCTCTTGAATCATGCCGAGATGCATCGGCGTCTTGCCTTCCGTCGCGATGCCGATCGTCGCGTTGAACGTCGTCGCTTGTTTTTTCGCTTCGGCGGATTGATTCAGAATGCCGACTTTCGGAAAATACATGCCGAGACCGAGCCGCGACAGCATGTCGTGCACGACGGGCGCGACGCGAGAGAGCGTCTCGTTCAGTTGGACCGCTTGAGGGTTCATGGAAAACAATTCATCCTTCCGACGTAGTTTTGTGTATTATATCATGACGCTTCAGGAGCGTCATCCGCGAGGGACGGCGATTTCGCCGATTTTCTCGCCCATTCGCACCTTGACGCCGGCCGAGAGGCGCTCCGTCGGAACGAATCGGCCGCGTTCCCACAATAACACGACGGTAGACCCGAATTCGAAGTACGCGAGATCCTCGCCCTTGGCGACGCGCGCCGGCGGCTGATCGCCGGAGACGTACCGGATCGAGGCGACGTTCATCGCCCCGACCTTGACGAGCGCCGTCGTGGCGCCGCCCTCGGATTCCAAATACGTCACGAGGCGCACGTTCCGGGACAACACCCGCTTCATGAGCCGGAGGGAAGGATCGTTCACCGGATAGACGGCGCCGGGAATCCGGTCGCTCTCGATGACTTCCGCGTCGACGGGCGCATGGATGCGGTGATAATTCGCCGGGCTTAAGTAGATGACCGCGAACGTTCCGTCCATGTACCGGGCCGCGTGCGGCGAGCCGTTCAAGAGCTCGTCGACGGTATACCGCTGCCCCTTCACAAGGAACGTCCGATCGGGCGAGATCGTCCCCGCTTCGGCGACGAGACCGTCGACCGGGGAGACGACGGAATGTTCGTCCGCATCGACGGGACGGGCGCCGGGTTTTAATTTTCGGATGAAAAAGTCGTTCAGCGACGCATACTTGTCGATCGCGTGTTCGGCTTCCTCGAGGGCGATGCCGTAGAAGGAGGCGAAACGCGGAATCAGTCTGCGGCTGGCGGCCGATTTGGCGAACGCGCCGGCGAGCCGGGCGATCGTCGGTCTGGACGAGAGCTCGGTAAGCGCTCGGAACAATGGGCTCCACATGGCAAGCGTCTCCTATGTCAAAGTTGTCGATTTTCGATATTCGCCGCACGAGAGGCAGGTCGCCGGATTGACGCCCACCGGGTACGAGGAGCCGGACCACTTGGTGCAGGCGACGGGCGCCTTGCTGTCGGGGTCGTCGGATACGGATACGCAGAAGGAACAGCCGGTCGCGAGTTCGGTCGCGAGCCGCAGCAGCTTGCGCTTTAATGCATCGAGCTCCGTCGTCATGAGCGGATTCCATCCTTTCGAAGGTTCACTCGGTTATTATACTAAGAAACGCAACATTTTCCTATGGCTCTCCGTGATACTTACCGTGTCCCGCGTCGACTCGCCCACATAGAGTAATACGATATAGCTGTCGCTTCTTCGAACGGTTCGGTCGAGCACGCGGACAATAGCCCGAATCGGTTCGGAAACCGGCGTCAAGTCCGACGCGGACGCGAAGCCGGCGATGGGGAGCGGCAAGGAATCCTTTTCGGGGAGGTTATTCGCGTGAAGGGCATCATATTATGCGGCGGAAAAGGGTCGCGCCTTAGGCCGCACACGTTCTCCAGGCCAAAGCACCTTCTGCCGGTCATGAACAAGCCGGTGCTGTATTACGGCATCGAATCCATGATCGACGCAGGCATCGACAGCATCGCCGTCGTCGTTCCTCCCGTGTACCGGGAGGCATTCGACGAAGCGCTCCAGGGCGGGGCGCCTTGGGATATCGAAATTACGCTGATCGAGCAGCCGGAGCCGCGAGGGCTCGCGGACGCCGTTCGGATGGCGGAAGCGTACGTCGGCAACGACGATTTTATTCTTTATTTGGGCGATAACGTGATCGACGGCTCGCTTGCGCCGCTCGTCGAACGGTTTCGAAGGGAACGACTCGAAGGGCTCGTGTCGGTCAGCGAGGTGGATACGCCCCAACAGTTCGGGGTCGTGCAGCTCGACGGGGAACGGCTCGTGAAGGTCGTCGAGAAGCCGAAGGAGCCGCCCAGCAATCTCGCGATCAACGGCGTCTACTTATTCCGGTCCTCGCTCTTCGACGCCATCGCGGGGCTTCGACCGTCGGCTCGGGGAGAATACGAAATCACCGACGCCATTCAACGTCTCATCGACGGCGGCCTGCCGCTCGGCGTGTTCCGGTCGCCGTATTGGTGGAAGGATACCGGTCAGCCGAAGGACTTGATCCTGTGCAATCAGCATTACTTGCAGCGGATCGAAGGATTAAGGGTGAAGGGATCGATCGACGCGAGCTCGCAAGTGTCCAGCCCCGTATCGATCGGAGAGAACGCCAAGATCGTAAACAGCGTCATTCGCGGACCGGTCGTCATCGGGAACGGCGCGGTAATCGAAGACAGCTACATCGGACCGTTCACGTCCGTCGGCGACCGCGTTCGCATCGCTCGCTGCGAGGTGGAGAACAGTATCGTCATGGAAGACGCGGAGCTGGAAGGCGTCGCCCGCCGCATCGACGAAAGCTTGATCGGCAGCGATTCGAAGGTGCTTAGCCGGACCCAACCTCCGCAAAGCGTGAAGCTGTGGATCGGCGACCATTCGCAGTTGTTCTTCCCTCGTTAAGGGGCGGCCCCGCCGCCCCGGGGGCAGCCCGTCCGACGCCGGCTAGAAAGAAAAGGCGGCTGCCCCGCCCCTCGACTGCTCCGCTGCGCCGCCCTTACGGACGGCGCTCGACGACCTCGTCGTAATAAGCTTTTTGCTTCCTCAGCTGCACGCTCAGGTTGAAATCCGTCTCTACCTTCTTCCGCGCGTTCCCTCCGAGCTCCTTCCAACGCTCCGGATGCTCCGCCAGCCAGATCATCGCCTCCGCCAGCTTCGCCGGCGAACGTTCCGGGACGAGCAGTCCGGATTTCGAGGAATCGACCAGTTCCGGAATGCCGGCGTGCATCGTCGAGACGACGGGCATACCGGTCGCCATCGCTTCCTTCAGCGTGTTCGGAATACCTTCTTGGTTCCCGTCGCGGTCGGTGACGCTCGGCGCGCAGAAGACGTGGGAACGGTAATACATCTCCTGAATGCCCCGATAATCGACCCATCCCTTGATCTTGACGCTGCCCTCGAGGCCGAGCCGCGAGATGAGCCTGCGGTATTGCGCTTCGCACGGACCTTGACCGACCAAGACGAGCTTCGCCTTCTCGCGCCTCTTTTTCACCTCTGCGAACGCCCGGATCAGATCGTCGAAGCCCTTCTTCTCGACGAATCGGCCGACGGCGAGGAAGCGGATTTTCTTCCCGTCTTGGACGTACCTCGGCCGAAACTCGAAGCGGGACAGGTCGACGCCGCCGTAGAGGACGCGAATGCGATCCTCCGGGCAGCCGAGCCGGACGATCTCCTTCTTCAGATGCTCGCATACCGGGAAAAATCGATCGCCGACGGCGAACAGCTTGCGCAGCGCCTTCCGGTATTCTTCGTCCTTCTTCGGGTAGGCCGTCGCGTCGTTGCCGCGAAAGCCCACGAACATCGGGACGCCGTATTTCTCCTTCAGAAATTGGAAGGGCGGCGCGAGCGTCCCGTGATGCACATGCAGCCCCGCGACGCGAAGCCGCTTCAGCAGGTCCGGATCGGAGCGCAGCTTCTCGAGCTGCAGCACCTGCGCCTTGGGGGCGCCGGGCCGCAGCTCTTTCGGACTTTTCGTCACGAGCACCCCGCGATAACCTTCCACGTTGCGGATTTGCGCCATGACGTGTCCGTCCTCCACGGAATATTTATGATGCAAAATCGACGGCAACGGTTCGTTCATGGTCTTGGCCTCCTTCGAGTGACGAACATCGCGCCGAACATCGGCTGCGCGCTCTGCGGCTGTTTCGGTCGTTCGCCGCGGTCGAACTTTACGCGCAAAGACGCGATGGTCGCTTCGTCCCACCGGTACAACGTCCGCGCCGTACGGCGGATGCTGCGGTGCCGTTTAACATGCGGGATCGGCTTTCGCGGATGCCGGCGATACAGCGCCAGCGGCTTCCGTTGACAGTAGCCCCGATAATGCGTCGCGAGCCTTAGCCACATATCCCAGTCCTGCGAGTACCGGTACTTCGGATGGAATAAGCCGATCTTGTCGAAGCAGTCGCGGCGGACGACCGCGGTCGAAGTGCGGATCGTGAAGTCGCGCCGGTAAAGCCGGTACCGGAAGCGGTCCAGGTCCTCGTATTCTTTCCCCTTGCGCAGCCGCTTCCGGCCGCCCCGGACGTCGTAGTACCACGAATATAAAAATTTGCAGTCCGGATGCCGCTCAAGGAACGACTTGTTCTCTTCGAGCTTCTTCGGAAGAAACCGATCGTCGGAATCGAGGAACGCGATAAACCGCCCCTTGGCCGCCCGGATGCCGGCGTTGCGCGCCTCGGACGGGCCGCGGTTCCGCTGCCGAATATACCGCACCTGCCGGCCGAACGACCTTACGATCTTCCCCGTCCGGTCCGTGGAGCCGTCGTCGACGACGATCAGCTCATAGTCGTCACACGTCTGGTTCAGCACGCTGCGAATCGCGCGGGCGATATAACGCTCCCGGTTGTACGTCGGGATGACGACGCTGAACAGCGGCCGTTCCCGGCGCTCGCGTTCCTTCCTCTCATAACCGGCGATAACGGCGTCGAACAGCTTCTCCAGCTTCTCCGTCTGCCGGATCGCATCGAAGTCTTCCTCCACGCGCGCCCGGGCGTTCTTGCCGAGCTTCGCCCACGTATCCGGCCGCCCCACGACGTGAATCAGCTTTCCGGCGAGCGCGCCGACGCTGTCCTCGGGGACGAGGTGGCCGCTGACGCCGTCTTCGATCAGCTCCGGGATGCCGGAGTGGAACGTAGAGACGACCGGAAGCCCCGAAGCCATCGCTTCCTTGAGCGCGTTCGGGATGCCCTCGACGTTGCCCGTCCGGTCCTTCCGGCTCGGGAGGCAGAAGATGTGAGCTTCGTTCAGCTGCTTCGAGATCGCGCGATGCGGAAGCGCGCCTAAGAACTCTACATACGGCCAGATGCGGAGACGGCGGGCGAGCCGCTTCAGGCGGGGCTTCAGCTTGCCTTCCCCGACTATCGTCAGCCGCGCGTTCGGGAACACCTGATGGACGTGGCGGAACGCGCGGAGCAGCGTCTCCGCGCCTTTCTTCTCGACGAGCCGCCCCACGTAGAGGATCCGGATCGTACCGTCGTCCGGCGCCTCGCGTACCTTGAAGGCGAATCGCTCGAGGTCGATGCCGCTGTAATGGACGACGATCTTCTCCGCGGGGCAACCGTGTCGAACGAGGTCCGATTTCATCGCTTCGCAGGGTACCGTGAAGCAATCCCCTTCGGCGAACAGGCGCTTTAATGCGCCGCGGCGTCGACGCATGCGGGCGGTGCCGGGCGCGTCGCAGCCGTGGAACGACGTGACGAGCGGCACGCGCCACTTCCGGCGGAACGGAAGCATGCGGATGCCCGAGTTGCCGAATCGGGCGTGGATCAAGGCGAACTCGCCCCTCCCGAGCCGCGCGTCCAACTGCCGATGCGTCGGGTCGACGGCGACATGCTCGTGCGGAAGTTCGCCTCTGTTGATGCGCCTTCCGCAAAATACGTGCGGTTCGTAACGCTTCATTCGGCGAACCTCTCCATAGATGAAGGTTTCGCTGATAGGCAGGAAGACGGACCGCACGACGGCGATGCGATTCAGAAGGCATTCCTCCCTTCAATGTGCTGCTTTACTCTATGACGCGCCGGGTAGGAGTGTATAGACAGCCGCCTTCCAAACCGGGTCGTCCGCACAGAATCGTTGCCGCTTTGCCCACTCCTCGTACTCCGCCCGAGCATAGGTTGATGGGGAGAGAGGGGTTTGCTGTCAGGGGAGCGTGGTCACTACGGAAAAGCTTTACGAACGAGTAGAGGCGGCGTACGACATCCGCCTCCAATCGCATGAACTCATCAAACATAAACCGGACTCCAGCTTCGTGGCGAAGCTGGTCGCCGAATCCGGCGACGCGTACGCGCTGAAGAGCCTGTTCGAACCGCCGGAGCGGCAGCGATTCATCGCCGAATCGGAGCGGCTGCTGGCGGAGCGCGGCGTCGGTCTCGCCCCGCCGGTACGGGCGAAGGACGGACGCCTCTTCTTCGAGCACGAGGGAGCGCCGTACGTACTGTACGAGTGGCTTCCGGGCGAAGGAGCGCCGCTTAACAAGCCGGACGATCTGCTGCGGATCGTCGAGCTGTCGGCCCGGTTCCACCGCGCTTCGGCGGGAATGGAGTATCCCTCCGGCGTGCAGGAGTACGGCCATCTCGATTGGCGGGAGGAGTACGCCCAGCGGCTTCGTTCTATCGAGGATTGGCTGGCGAAGGAAGGCCGAACGAAGAGCGGGAAGAAAGGTCTGATCGCGGCGGCGATCCCCTACTTCTTGAAGACGGGAGAGATGGCGTTCCGCGAGCTGAAGAAGAGCGCTTACGGGGCTTACGCGGAAGGGAGCGCAGGCGCCCGAACGCTCGTGCACGGCGACCTGCACAACAAGAACGTCTTGATTCACGGCGGAAGCCTCAAGCTCATCGACTTCGAGGATGTGCGGTACGACGCGCCGTCCAAAGATTTGATCCGCATTCACAGCATGTACGCCAAACGGCGCGCCTTCGAAGCGAGGACGTTCCGCCTCATGCTGCAGCGCTACCTCGAGATCAACCCGCTGTCGCAGGACGTCCGCCGGCTCGTCGAGATCGACCTGCTCTTCCCTCACGTATTCGAACGGACGTTGCGCAAGAAGAAGTACAAGAAGATGACCGAGGAAGAAGTGGCGTTCTACCTCGAGCATGAGCGGCGAAGAACGGAATACGCGAAGAAGCGCTTCTTCGGCAGCGACGCGTCCTCGGGGAAGGAGGGGAAAGCATGAAACGCATCGCATTCGTCCGGCTTCGCTACCTTCCTCCGTCGGAGACGTTCATCTACGGAGAGCTGCGGCGCATCCGCACGGTGAAGCCGATCGTATTCGCGCGCAAGCGCATGAACTTGAAGAGATTCCCTTATAAAAAAATCAAGCGGCTGCCGAATCGGCCTTCGAAGATCGTCCGCGCTTTCCGAAGACGCCGCGTTCGCCTGATTCACGCCCGCTTCGGCAACGCCGGCGTCAGCCTGCTGCCGGTGAAGCGCCGGCTGCGCATCCCGATGCTGACCTCGTTCCACGGCTTCGACCTGCCGGCGAAGCGGAGCCCCCGCAAGGCCTATCATCGCAAGCTGCCGGAGCTGTTCCGCGCCGGCGAGAAGTTCACCGTGCCGTCACGGCATATGAAACACAAGCTGATCCGTTGGGGCTGCCCCCGGCACAAAATCAAGATCATGTACAGCGGGATCGATCTGGTTCGGTTTCCTTACGTCGAACGGGAGCCGAGGACGGAGGGGGTCACGGTCGTCGGCGTCGGCCGGCTTCATAAGAAGAAGGGATTTCGGTACTTGGTAAAGGCGTTCCGGCAGGTGCTTGAGAAGCATCCGACGAGCCGGCTCGTCATCATCGGGGAAGGCGAGGAGGGGCGCCGGCTGAAGCGGCTCATCCGCAAGTGGAAGCTGCAAGACCGCGTTCGGCTCCGCGGCCATATCCGGCACGACAAGCTGACCGACCTGCTGCGCCGGGCCGACATCTTCTGCCTGCCCAGCCTGACGACGAAGGACGGCAACCAAGAGGGCATCCCGAACTCGATCAAGGAGGCGATGGCCACGGGGCTGCCCGTCGTGTCGACGAAGCACGGGGGCATTCCGGAGCTCGTCGGGAACGGCGTCGAAGGCATTCTCGTGCCGGAGCGCAGCGTCAAGCGGCTGGCCGAGGGGCTGATCGCTTTGATCGAGCAGCCGGCGCTGCGCGAGGAGATGGGACGGAACGGCCGCGCGAAGGTCGAGAGGCGGTTCGACGCGGTCAAGCAAGTGAAGAGGCTGGAAGACATCTATCGTCGTTTGCTGCGAAAGGGGAGATAAGCTTGTTTACGATCAACTCCGGGAGCGAGACTCCCGAATCGTCCGCGGAACGCGTGCCGATCGTGACCGTCGTCATTCCGACGTACAACCGGGCGAGGTTCATTCGCCGCGGGATCGAGAGCGTACTGAAGCAGACGATCGACAATTGGAAGCTCTTGATCGTCGACGACGGCTCGAAGGATAAGACGGAAAGAATCGTGCGGAAGTACGTGGAACGGGATCCGCGCATTCGTTACGTGAAGCAGCGGAAAAACCGAGGCGTGTGCTACACGCTCAACCACGCGTTGTCGCTCGTGGATACGCCGTACTTTTCCCAACTGGACGCGGACGACTGGTACGAGAAGGATACGCTCGAGAAATGTCTTCGAAAGATGGAGGAGGGCGGGCCGAAGGTCGCCGTCGTCTACGGAAACGACAAGGTGTGGAAGAAGAAGAGGGGCAACCGACTCAAGTATTTGGGGAAAAAGAAAAAACGCCAAATCCGCGGCAAATACGATTTCATCACGTTCCATTCCATGATCTATCCGCGGTTCTATCGGACCGAAGCGCTGCGCAAGGTCGGCGGCTGGTCCACGCGGGTGCCGGAAGGCGGGCGCTTCGCGGAAGACCGGCAAATCTTGTTGAAGCTGGCGGGACGCTATCGCTTCAAAGCGGTGCGCAAGGCGATCTATAACCGCCTCAATCACGAGAGCAACAACTCCCGCATCGAAAACCGGGACAAATACGCCAGAGTGACGAGGTATTTGTACAAGAAGGCGCTGAAGCGCTGGGGCGACAAATATAAACCAAGATTCGTTTGGGTGCGCGGACGGCTGAAGGTCGGCCGCCTCATTAAGAAATAAAGTTTCGGGAGGGGAGCGTATGGACGAACCGAAGCGCGAAGCGTGGCTGTCGACGGAAGAGGTCATCGAACGGATTCATCAAGCGATGGCCGAGAAGCGGCCCCTGTCCGTCGTCCGCGTCGGCGACGGCGAGAACATCTGCCTCGCCCAATACAAAGTCTGGTCGATTCGCAAAACTCTCTCCACTCGCTGGGCGAGACTGTCGCGAACGACGAATTGGAAAGGCGTGCGTCTGCCGAACGTTCTTCTGCGGGAGCAGCTGATCGCTTCCATTAAGAGAGCCGACATCGTCGGCATTCCGTACGAGAACGATCGCGAAATCTTGGCGAAGCAGCATACGCTTCGCCCGTTGACCGACCGCTGCTTCCGCCGTTACAAGATTCGGCCGAAGGCGGTATGCCACACGTTCGTCAACCGTCACATGGTGGAGTACGAGTCGTTCTGGGAGATGCTGCGGGGCAAGAAGGCGGTCGTCATCTCTCGTTGGGCCGGCGATTTGAAGCGATGGGTCGGCACGAAATACAACGATTTCGACATCGATTTCGCGAAGCTCATTCGCATCGACCGATTCGAAGAAATTCCGAAGGTGCTGCGGAAGATGGAGAAGGTCGAGTGCGATATCGTTCTCGTCTCGGCGGGCGTCAACGCCGTCATTTTGGCGGAGCGGCTCGCTAGGGAGCAAGGGCGGGTCGCGATCGACTTCGGCAAATCCGCGGTGTTTATGGTGAAGGGCGACCGGAAGGTGCGGCCGTGGAGGCCGCGGACCGCGAAGGCGCCGGCCGAGATCTCCGTTTCGGGTACGGCGTCCGCGGCGCCGGCGCAGGAACGACCGGAGGCGCCGCAATCGTCTGGAGGAGGAGAAGGAGCGTGAATATAACCGTAATCGGTTCGGGGTACGTCGGGACGACGACGGCGCTCGTCCTGGCGAAGCTCGGTCATCAAGTGATCGGATACGACGTCGACGCCTCGAAGGTCGAGAGGCTGAATCGCGGAGAGCTGCCCTTCCGCGAGCCCGGATTGGAAGAGCTGCTGCACGAGCTGCTGCAGGACGGAAAGATCGTCTTTACGGCCGACGGCCGCACGGCGGTGACGAGCAGCCAGCTGCTCATGATCTCGGTCGGCACGCCGTCCGCGGCGGACGGCAACGCCGATCTGAAGTATTTGACCTCGGCGATCGACACGATCGCCGAGTTTATCGACGGTCCGAAGATCGTCATCACGAAGAGCACGGTACCGATCGGCACGAACCGTTGGATCAAGGAGCGGTTCGCCGAGAAGGTCGACCTGACGAAGACGCCCGTCGACGTCGTTTCCAATCCCGAGTTTCTTCGGGAGGGCAGCGCGCTGCACGATTCGTTCCAGCCTTCCCGAACAATCGTCGGCGGCGACAATCCGCTGGCCGTCGAGACGGTGAAGCGGCTCTATTCCGGCCTTCCGACGACGTACTACACATGCGACTTCGAGACGGCCGAGATGATCAAGTATGCGTCCAACGGCTTCCTGGCCGCCAAAATTTCGTTCATTAACGAAATCGCCCGGCTCGCGGAGGAGGTCGGCGCCGATATCGGCGGCGTCGCGCGCGGCATGGGGATGGACCCTCGCATCTCGTCGCATCATCTATCCGCGGGCATCGGCTACGGGGGCTCTTGCTTCCCGAAAGACGTCGCCGAGCTGCTCCACCTCGCCAATCGGAAGAACGTCAAGCTGAGCATGCTGGCGGAAGCGAAGCGGGTGAACGACACCCAGATCGATTGGTTCGTCGAACGGATGCAGGCGGTCGCGCCGCTCAAGGGGCAGCGGGTGCTCGTACTCGGCGTCGCGTTCAAGGAAGACACGGACGATCAACGCGAATCGCCCGGCATCCGTCTCATGGAGCGTCTGCTGAAGCTCGGCGTTCGCGAGGTTCGGGCGTTCGATCCGACCGTCCGGGCGGTCGACGAGATCCGTTGGACGAAGCCGCTCGGCAAGGGCGCCGCGAAACGCGTGAAGGTCGCGACCGACGTCGAACGGGCGGCGGACGGCGTGCATGCCGTCGTCTTGACGACGCCTTGGAAATCGTTCGAGACGCTGCCTTGGAAGCAATGGGCGACGGCGGCGGCGACGCCGGTCGTGTTCGACGGGCGGAACTTCCTCGACGACGTCGCGCTTCGCGGGCTGGGATGGCAGTATTACGGCGTGGCGAGGGGGCGGGGGCGATGAAGATCGTCATCACCGGCGCGGCGGGCTTCATCGGCTCGCACCTGAGCGAGGCGCTGCTCGCGAGCGGCCACGACGTGACGGGCGTCGATCAGATCGGCGCCCACCCGGCGAAATTCGTCAAAGAGGATAATCTGAAGGAAGCGATCCGGCATCCGCGGTTCGTCTGGATGCCCGCCGACCTGCTGTCGATCGATCTGGACGCGCTGTTCGCGGACGCCGACGTCGTCTTCCACCTCGCCGGCATCGCCGGAGTTCGAGGCAGCTGGGGTTCGTCGTTCAAGGATTATCTCCATGCGAACGTGCTGCTCACGCAGAACGTGTTGGAAGCTTGCAAGCGCGCGCCTCGGCTGAAGAAGCTGGTGTATGCGTCCTCCTCGTCCGTGTACGGCGGCGGAGGCGGCGCGTACAGCTCGGAAGACTCTCCCACGCGGCCGATCTCCCCGTACGGGCTGACGAAGCTGGCCGGAGAGCAGCTGTGCCACGTGTATCATCATGAATTCGGGGTCCCTTATACGGCGCTGCGTTTCTTCACGGTGTACGGCCCGAGGCAGCGGCCGGACATGGGCTTTCATCGGTTTATGAAGGCCGCGCTGTTCGACGAACCGCTCCCGTTATACGGGAACGGCGAACAGACGAGAGACTTCACTTACGTCAGCGACTTGGTGCAGGCCAACGTCGCGGCCATGACGTACGGCGTTCACGGGACCGTCTTCAACGTCGGGGGCGTAGAGACGGCGACGGTGAACGACGTGCTGCGGCGGATCGAGACGCTCGCCGGCAAGCCGCTCCGGATCGAGCGCCTTCCCGAGCAGCCGGGCGATCCGTTCGCGACCCGGGCCGACGTGTCGCTCGCGCGGCGGGAGCTCGGTTACGCTCCCGCCGTATCGCTCGAGGAGGGCATGGCGAGACAATGGGCGTATATCGTCCGCTTATACGGCTCGGAGGTGAAGCCATGATCGGGATGTTATATCCTAGAACGTTGATTTCGAGCCTCATGAAGGGCGGACGGTCGTTCGAAAAGCCCGACTTCTACGTGCAGGCGGCGCGGGAGGCGGGCGAAGAGATGTGGTTTTTCTCGCTCGTCGACATCGATTGGAAGGAAGGGACGGCGAGAGGGTGGAACGGCGTCGATCCGGTGTGGAAGCGGCGTCCGATTCCCGACGTCATTCTGAACCGGACGCGCACGACGCGCGCGTCGGCGAGGCGGAGCATTCTTCGCCTGAAGCGCATGGGCAAGCTCGTCTGCAACGAACGGAACGTCGTCTCGAAGCTGACGATCCATCGGATTCTGGCCAAGGAGCCTGCGCTGCAGCCTTACTTGCCGGAGACGGCGTCGCTTACGGCGCGCGCCGTGAACGACCTGTTGACGGCGAATCGGAACGTATTTCTGAAGCCGAGCCGCGCGTCCGTCGGGAACGGCATCATCCGCATCAGCCGGGCCGGCGGCGCGACGTACGCCGAGGTGAACCGGCTCGGGCGGACCGAGCGCAAGCGGATCGACGTCCGGCGCATTGCGGCGTTGGTGAAGGGGCGTCGCCGGAACTATCTTGTGCAGCAGGGCATTCCGCTCATGAAATACCGCGGTCGCCCGGTCGACTTCCGCGTGTCGATCCAACGGGGAGCGGACGGGAACTGGCAGTGCACCGGCATGGTCGGCAAGGTCGCGAGGAAGCGGGCGATCGTGACGAATTTGCACTGCGGGGGCACCTCGATGAAGGCCGTCGAGCTGTTCCGCGAATGGGGCTGGAACCCGGCGGAGGTAGAGGCGCGGGTCGCGGCGCTCGGCGTAAGCATCGCTTCCGCGTTGGAGCGGGAGCTGCCGCCGATCGCCGATCTCGGGCTCGACATCGCCTTGGACGATCAAGGTCACCCTTGGTTTATCGAATCGAACTTCCGCGACCTTCGGATCACGTTCCGGAACGCTGGCGACCGGCAAACTTGGGCGGCTACGTTCCAGAACCCCGTCCGGTATGCGGCGGCGCTGCTTCGTTCCAGAGAAGGAGGGGCGTAACATGAAGGATATTATCGACGAACAACTCCAGGCGATGGCGAAGTCGCAGGAGCAGCTCGCTCGATCGATGCAGGCGGAGAGCGTCGTCGTCACGCGCATGGCGAGCCTTCTGCGGCGCATCCGCGCGGACGAATTGACGCTCGTCTCCGGCAATCCGTACACGGAAGCCGAGACCAACGTCATGCGGGAGATCGGGGCGTACGTGAATGCGCTCGCCGATTTCGAGGAGGCGCTCGCGAACCATGTCAAATATGCTATTAAGGAACTGCGCGTCTCGGAAGAGGAATAACGGAAGAGGTGGAAGCCGGTATGTCGGCAAGAACGAAAGCGAGCCTTCGAATGCTGACCGCGGCCGCCGCGATGCAGTGGTGCGTCGCCGACATCCTAGAGGCGAAGGCATCGGAGATGGAGACGCTTCGGGATTGGATGCTGGATACGGTCCGGCATTCCCGAATTAAGGATTGCAATATATTCGTAACGAGCTCCTGCGAATTTCATGCGCAATTGATCGATCTCATTCACGGCATTACGAAGATGGAGGCCGGTCTCGCGAAGCACGTCGAGCTGATGCTCGTCGAGGAAGAGGTTCTTCCCGACAATACGTTCGGCGACCCGGGGATGCTCGGGCTCGGAGGGGGCGGAGACTTATGAGGATCGAGGATTCGTTGCAGTCGATCGCGAGCGAATACATGCGGGCCGCGCTGCGAAGCCGCCGCGCGGTCGACCGCATCCTCTCCTGCGTCGCCGACATCGCAGAGCGCGACGAGGGATGCGCCCGCGCGATCGCGACGCATCCCGAGGCGATCGCGGCGCTGGCCCGCTGCGCTTCACCGCCGCCGAAGCTTCTTGAAGCGGCCCGGAAGCGGGCGCGCGTCGCGACCGCCCCGTATCAGGCTCCGCGAGGCAAACCGAAGGCTCGGCGGCGGAAACGGTGAGCGAAATTGTCAACGGGATCCCGCCGGGCTCCCCTACATAAATGAAGGAAACGCGCGAAGGGAACCCAGTTGTTTGCGGAGCCGTAAACCATTTCCCTTGATAGACAAGCTTTATGGAACGCGCGCGGCGCATGATCAGGGAGCGGAGGCGCATCCTATAGGATGTTTCCACCACAACCTTGAGAAACGGAGAGATGAGGGACGATGTTGAAGAAGCTTCTTCGCGTAACCGTCCTCGGCGCCTCGGTTCTTGCGCTTGCCGCATGCGGAGGACAGAACGACGCCGGGAATATGTCGCAGAACGGTTACCGCACGAACCAAACGGGGGCCGGACAAGGCATCCGGGGCGCGACGGATTACGGCAATCATAACAATCGCAATCTACGCATCAACCGAGACATCGCGAGAGCGATCGAACGGATCGACGGCATCTCCCGCGCTCGCGTCGTGATGGGAGAATCGAACGCCTACGTCGCCGTGGAGTTGAACGAGAACGCCGGAAACAGCCCGGCTCTCGGCGGAAGCAACGCGCGAAGCAGCGCGAACGCGAGCGAATTCGGCATGCGAGGCAACTATTACGGCGCCACGGACAGCCGCGTGTTTCCGAGCGTCCGCAGCCGAGGCGGCGTCGGCACGACGAGCTTGGAAGAGGCGGGCTCGTCGGCGAGCGCTCCGAACATGTACGGGACGAACGCCCGCGGCGCCGGCCGGGGCCTGAGCGGCGGGTCGGAAATCAGCGGGTATTCGGGCGGCGACGGCAATCCGGGCGGCTTCCTGGGCGGACTCGGACAGATGTTCGGCTTGAACGGCGATCGGAACGACCGAAGCGACCATGCGGGCGGAACGACCGGCGCGGCCGGCGGGACGGGAACGACCGGTACGACCGGTACGACCGGCGCCAACGGGGCGGCGGGCTCGGCCGGCATGAACGGAATGAACGCCGGCAACGGCGGAGTGACGGGCACCGGCCGTTCGGGGCGCATCGGGTTGAACCCGACGGGCATGAACGGCACGGACGACGCGAACAGCCGGTTTATGCATAACGGCGGCCAGTTCGGTCAATTGAGCGCCTACAATAATAACAACGGACTCAGCATGCAAGTGCGCGCCCGCGTCGAGAGCATCGTGCGCTCGTTGGCGCCGAACGTGCGCAACGTATACGTGAGCTCCGACCGAAGCTTCATGCAGCGCCTCGGCACCTACAAGACGAACAGCTTCGGCGGCACAGACGGCGAAGGCCTCGTCTCGCAGTTCAACGAATTCGTCGAGCGCCTCTTCAACGCCGACAACGACGCGAATCGCTACGACATGCAGAACGGCTACGACCAACGCAACCGCAACGGGGCGACTCGGTTGATGGACAACAGCTTCGACCGAAACAATCCGAGACATAACGGCGGAGGCGTCACGGGCACCGGGACGGGCATGAACCGGGCGCAGGCGGGCACGCTCGGGTCCGCGCGTTAATCGAATCCTGCTATTGAAGCGAAAGAAGAACCCTCCCGGGAACGTCCGGGAGGGTTCTTCGCGCGCTCCGGGATCGGACGACAAGTATATGCGATCCGAGAATCGCGTATGCGCCTATTTTTCGGGTCGTTAGCACCATCGGTTTTCGCCCCTCATACTATATGTTGACTGTATCCCTTAACCTTGTAAACCAAATCCCGAGCAAGGAGGGGTGACGCACTTGAAGGGTAACGACCATCGCAACAAGTTCCTGTTGACGAACCGCGAACGGGAGGTGTTCGAACTTCTGGTTCAAGACAAGACGACCAGAGACATCGCCCAGCAGCTGTTTATCAGCGAGAAAACCGTACGCAATCACATTTCCAACGTGATGCAGAAGCTGAATGTCAAAGGCCGTTCTCAAGCGGTTGTGGAGCTGATCAGGCTCGGGGAACTGAACATTTGACGTTCGACTTCTTTCCATACGGAACCCTCTTCTTGACCTTCCGTCCGCTTTCCCTCCGGGGGAAGCGGACGGGAGGTTTTTGAATTTTCGGGTGCGTCTTAGTACAATGATACGTACGATTCTCTTGCGTTGCGACGGCAGGGGACACGAGAGGAGCGCGAAGGCATGAATACGATCATCGACCGCGGAGAGGGCATCTGGCAGGTGAAGGTGCCGCTTCCGTTTCCGTTATTGTGGGTGAACGCGTACGTCGTCGTCGGTTCGAACGGCGACGTCGACGTGATCGATCCGGGGCTGCGCACCGAAGCCGCGGAAGCGCGTTGGGCGGAAGCGCTCGACGCCGTCGGCTTTCGCTGGGAGCGCGTCCGCGCGATCGTCTTGACGCACCATCACCCCGACCATTACGGTTTGGCGGGGTGGATGCAGGCGCGCTCCGGAGGGGCGCCCGTCTTCATGTCGGACGTCGCCAGGGCGTCGGCGGAGCGCCTATGGGGAGCGGCCGAACGCGAGCGAACCGGGGAAGCGACGCTCGCGCTGTTCGCCCGCCACGGTTACCCGGAGGCGGCGCGCCCCGCGATGCGAGAACACCTCGACGGCTTCGTGCCGATGGTGTCTCCGCAGCCGGACCGGATCGAGACGATTCGGTACGGGGATCGCGTGCGGTTGGGCGACGCGGAATACGAGGCGATCCATACGCCCGGACACGCGGGCGGGCATCTGAGCTTCTGGAACGAAGCCGAGGGTCGACTATTTTGCGGCGACCACGTGCTGCCCGGCATTACGCCGAACGTCTCGCTGCTCCCGTTCGGCGACGAGGATCCGCTGGCGATCTATTTAGCGTCCCTGGAAGAAGTCGAACGCCTGCCGGTCGCGGCCGCGTTCCCGGGCCACCGCGAGCCGTTCGCGCATTACGGCGACCGCGTGCGCGCGATTCGGACGCATCACGACGAGCGCCTCCGGAAGATGGAGGCGCTGCTGATCGAACCGATGACCGGCTACGAGCTGTGCCGGGCGATGTTCGGGGACAAGCTGTCCGTCCATCAACTGCGGTTCGCCTTGTCCGAGACGATCGCGCATCTGGTTTACTTAGAAAACCAGGGCCGCGTCTCGCGGGCCGAGGAGCGGGGCGTCGCGTCTTTCGTCGCGCGTAGGCGCTGACCGCGGCCCTTACGGCGCCGGCGACTCCGCCTCGTCTCGAGGCGGAAGCACCGCCGTGCGCGTGTGCGCGATGCGGCTGGACGCCGCCGCGGCGATCGCCCCGACGATATCGTCCAGGAACGTGTGGATGTATCCGTCGTTCTTGTCGTTCAGCCGTTCCAGAATGCCGGGCTTCAACTTGTCGATATAGCCGAAATTCGTATACCCGATCGTGCCGTAGATGTTCACGATCGACATCGCTAGAATTTCGTCGACCCCGTATAACCCCTCGTCGTTTTTCACCATCTCCTGCAGCGGCGCGAACAGCTCCCCGCGCTCGCACAGGATGTCCAATTGAATGCCCGTGAGGATCGCGTTCTGCACCTCGCGCTTCTCGAGCACCCGTTCAACGCTTTCCTTGCAATCCGCAAGCGTCAAATCCGGGATGTATTGATTCTGCAAAAACATGACCAGCTCCGCGATTTCCTCGGTGCGAACGTTCCGTTTCCTCAACCATTCCCGCGTCGCCTCCGCGACCTTCGCGCTGTCCAAGCTGTACTTCATCCGCTATCCGACCCCTTTGCGCCATTAAACCTATCGGTCCGTATTATGCCCTCGGGAGGGCTCGTCAACTCTTTTTTTCGAGTGGGACAAAAAGTAGTTATAAAACCGGGGGAGGCTCGTATACATAGTACAAACTCATTGGGGAGGCTCATGAACCATGAATCGTAATAAAAAAGTTGGCTGGATCAGCATCATTGCTTCCGTCGGCATCTTATCGGGTTGCTCGCTGTCCGGCACGACCGGATCGACGCCGATCGACCCGCCGCAAGAACTTACGGGCGAAGGCGAAGGGGCGGCGATCGCCGCGTCGGCCGAAGCGGCGACCTCGTTCAACGCTACGCTGTTCGCCCGCGACGCGGACGGCTACGTCGCCCCGCTCAGCGTGAAGCTGCCGTTCGAAACGCCGGACGTGGCGAAGCGGACGCTCCAATATATGGTGAAGGGCGGTCCGGGCGAAGACTTGATGCCTGAAGGTTTCTCCGCGCTTCTGCCCGAAGGGACGGAAATTATTTCCCTCGATATCGACACGACGACGAAGACGGCGACGATCGACTTCAACGAAGCGTTCCTCGCGTACGACGAAGCGGACGAGCGTCAAATTCTCGAGGGCGTTACATGGGCGATGACGAGCTACCCGTCCGTCGAATACGTGCAGCTGTGGGTCGGCGGGAAGGCGCTCAAGGAGATGCCGGTCGCGAAGACGCCGCTCGCCGCGCCGCTCTCGCGGAAATTCGGGATCAACGTCGAGCGCGCTTCC
Organism: Paenibacillus antri; assembly: GCF_005765165.1. Classification (NCBI taxonomy): domain Bacteria; kingdom Bacillati; phylum Bacillota; class Bacilli; order Caryophanales; family Paenibacillaceae; genus Paenibacillus; species Paenibacillus antri. The sequence continues at coordinate 230,978 of NZ_VCIW01000002.1, forward strand.
GGGGTGGAATTTTCCCGGGCGACGCCGGTTACGTTGTACTTCCTCAATCAGACGGCGGACAGCTTCACGTACTACGTGCCGGTCACGCGCCTTATCGATCTGACGGACGACGTCGCAAGCGCGACGGTCGCCGAGCTCGTCAAGGGCCCGCTCGACACGAGCAAGCTCGAAGCCGTCTTCCTTCCGACGGAAAGCGCCGAAAGCACGGTCAGCTTAACGGGCGACAACGTCGCCGTCGATCTCGACGCGGCGCTGGCGGGTTCCGGGGCGAAGCTTCCGGTCGAGGGGCTGCAAGCGGTCGTGCTGTCGCTCACCGAGACGACGCCGGCGAAGAGCGTACAAATTACGGTCGACGGCGCGGCGCAAGTGATCGCCACCGACGACAAGGATTACGGGGCGCAGCCGGTCGCCCGCCCGAAGGCGCTCAACCCGCTGGAGCTGTAATCCTCCGCAAGCGGAAGAACCAAGTTACTCGAAGGAAGCCGCTTCTCGCGTAGCGAGGGGCGGCTTCCGTCTTGGAAAAGTGATTTTCCCGGAACGATCTGGTACACTACCCGAAGAAGCGGATTCTGACGAAGCGCAGCACAAGAAGGAGCGAACTCAACATGATACGGACCGACGGACGTCAATGGGACGAAATACGCCCGACGACGATGACGACAGGCGTGAATAAATATGCGGAAGGCTCGGTATTGATCGAGGTCGGCGCGACGAAGGTAATATGCACCGCGACCGTCGACGAGAAGGTGCCTCCGTTCATGAAGGGGCAGGGGCGCGGCTGGGTGACGGCGGAGTACGCCATGCTGCCGCGGGCGACGCAGGCGCGCAACCAGCGCGAATCGGCGAAGGGCAAGCTGACGGGACGAACGATGGAAATCCAACGTCTCATCGGCCGGGCGCTGCGGTCGGTCGTCGATCTGCACGCCCTCGGCGAGCGAACGATCACCCTCGATTGCGACGTCATCCAAGCGGACGGCGGCACGCGCACGACGTCGATCACCGGCGCTTTCGTGGCGCTCTGCCTCGCGGTGGACAAGCTGCGGGCGTCGGGCCACATCCCGGAGACGCGTAAGCATCCGATCACGGATTATCTGGCTTCTCTCAGCGTCGGGGTCGTGAACGGCCACGTGCTGCTCGACCTGAACTACGAGGAAGACAGCAAGGCGATCGTCGACATGAACGTCGTCATGACGGGCGCGGGGAAGCTGGTCGAAGTGCAAGGCACGGGCGAGGAAGCGCCATTCACGCGGCAGGAGATGAACGCGATGCTCGACGTGGCGGAGCAGGGCATCCGGCGGATGCGCGCCTTGCAGCGAGAAGCGCTCGGCGCCGCGGGAGCCGCCATTCCGGAAGCGAGCGAGACGCCCCATGCGTAAGACGATCGTCGTCGCCACTCGGAACAAGGGGAAGGCCGCCGAATTCCGCGAGATGCTCGCGCCGCTCGGCTACGAGGTGCTGTCGCTGCTCGACATGCCGGACAGCGCGGCGCCGGACGTCGTAGAGGACGGCGCGACGTTCGCGGCGAACGCGGAGAAGAAGGCGCGCTCGGCGGCGGCCGCGCTCGGGCGCCCCGCCCTCGCCGACGACTCGGGCCTCGTCGTCGACGCGCTGGACGGCGCGCCGGGCGTCTACTCCGCCCGCTACGCCGGCGAGAACGCGGACGACGCGCGCAACAACGAGAAGCTGTTGCGCGAGCTCGCCGCAAGAGGCGAACGGCGCGAAGACGTCGCGCCCGGGGCGGCCGCGCTGAGCGCGGCGCGCTTCGTCTGCGCGCTCGCGCTGCACGATCCCGAGACGAACGAGACGACGTTCGCGGAAGGAGCGTGCGAGGGCTTCATCCTCGACGAGGCGCGCGGCGCGGGCGGATTCGGATACGATCCGCTCTTCTACTCGCCGGCGCTCGGGAAGACGTTCGGGGAGGCGACTCCGGAAGAGAAGCATCGGCTGAGCCATCGCGGACAAGCGCTACGGGCGATGGCCGAGAAGCTGCGGACGTAACGAAAGAACGGCGGCGGGGGAGTGAAGTCCCCTGCCGCCGTTTTCCATATTATCTTACCGTAACCTTATACGTCTTCAGCCACGTGTCGACCTGCGCGAGGTACGCGAACAGCTGCGGCCCCGTCATGAGCTGTCCGAACCACGGAATGTCGAATTGGTCCGTCTCGCCCTTCGCCATCTGCCGAATCTTGCCGGCGTCGATGAATTGAAGGATCGGAGAGGAGCTGTCGTCGAGGATCGATTCGACCCACGACCGCACGGCGGCCAAATACGCCGGATTATGCGTCTTCGGGTAGGGGCTCTTCTTGCGGTAGAGCACCTCGTCGGGGAGCGCGCCTTCGAGCGCCTTGCGGAGGATCCCCTTTTCCCTATCCCCCGTCATCTTCATCTCCCACGGAATGTTGAACACGTAGTCGATCAACCGATGGTCGCAGAACGGCACGCGCACCTCGAGACCGGCCGCCATGCTCATGCGGTCCTTACGGTCGAGCAGCGTCGGCATGAAACGCGTAATGTTGAGGTACGACATCTCGCGCATCCGCCCGAGCCGGCCTTCCTTCTCGTTCGGGAGACGGGGCACCTCGGAGAGCGCTTGGGCGTATCGGTCTTCGACGTATTCCACGGGCCGAATCCACTCGGCGAGCTCCGGCTTCAGCAGCTCCGCGCGCACGCCGGTGAACAGCGACCACGGGAACGTATTCGCGTTCAGCGCGTCGTCTCGATGAAACCAAGGATACCCGCCGAAAATTTCGTCCGCCGCTTCGCCCGAGATCGCGACCGTCGCGCCCTTCTTAATTTCGCGGCAAAACAGCAGCAGGGACGCGTCGACGTCGGCCATGCCCGGCATGTCGCGCGCGAATACGACGTCCTCGAGCGTCGCGACGAGCTCCGGCGTATCGAATTCGATGAAGTGGTGCTCGGTGCCGAGGTATTCGGTCATCTTCTCGATCCACGGCCGGTCGGGGTTCGGCGTGAACGCCGACGACTTGAAGTGCTTGTCGTTGTCGACGTAGTCGATCGAATACGTATGCAGGGTGCCGAGCCCGTTCGCTTCGTAATGCTTCGCCGCGAACGACGTCAACGCGCTGGAGTCGAGACCGCCGGAAAGCAGCGTGCACACCGGGACGTCGGAGACGAGCTGTCGTTCGACCGTATCCTTCAGCAGCGCGCCGACGGTTTGCGCCGTCGTCTCGAGATCGTCCGTATGTTCTCTCGCTTCGACCTTCCAATAGCACTGCATGCGGATGCCGTTGCGATCATAGACGAGGAAGTGTCCCGGCTTCAATTCGTTCATGTCGCGGAACACCCCGTGGCCGGGCGTACGCGCGGGACCGACGGCGAAAATTTCGGCGAGGCCGTCCGGACCGATCTCCGGCTGGAAGACGGGGTTCGCGAGTATCGCTTTCGGCTCGGATCCGAACAGGAATGCGCCGTTCGCGTGGGAGTAGAAGAGGGGTTTGACGCCGACGCGGTCGCGGCACAGGAACAGGCTTTGGTCGCGCTCGCTCCAGACGGCGAAGGCGAAGATGCCGTTCAGCCGGTCGACCGCGCCCCGGCCCCATTCGATGTAGGAAACTAAGAGCACCTCGGTGTCGCAGTTCGTCTTGAAGACGTGGCCTCGGGCTTCGAGGTCCTTGCGAAGCTCGAGCGTGTTGTACAGCTCGCCGTTATATACGATCGTGAACGTGTGACCGCCGTATTTCCGATACATCGGCTGCGCGCCGTTCGTCGGGTCGATGATGCTCAGCCGGCGGTGTCCGAGGGCGCAATGGCCCGAAATCCAAGTGCCGGAGGCGTCCGGACCGCGGGCGCCCATCGTTTCCGTCATGTTTTCAAGAATGGTCGGATAATTGGTCAATTGTTTGTTCCAGTCGACCCATCCCGTGATTCCACACATTGATTTCATCCCTTTCCATCCTGGGTGTCTCGCAAGCGCCCGCCGACGGTCCCCTTCGACGAGAAAAAGGCCTCTCGGGCCTTTTTTTGTCACGGCGTTTGTTCGTTTGCCTTACGGAGAATCTCGAGGACCGAAGAACGCGTCGGGCGGTTTCAAGCGTGCCATTAGCGGATTATGGTTATAGGTATGCGCGGAGCGAGGATAAGATGCAAGTCCCTGCGGGATTCTATAGGAGGATAAGCCTAAGAGAGGTGTGACAAGCGTATGGTCGAGATACAAGATGCGTCGTTCGTTCGACTCGGGTACAGCGGGGACGAGACGTTCGCCGAAGTCGAAGTGAAGGCGGCCGGCTTCGACGCGCCGCTGATCGCCGCGTTCAAGAGAGGGGCGGACGGGTCCTTCGCGCTGACGAACGTCGCCGAGAAGCGGGACGATCGCGACTTGGATTGGTACGACAACAACTTGCACGACGCGTATCCGAGCGCGATGGATCGGCTGTTCGGCGCGGGCTCGGACGGAGAGACGACCCGTCGCTCGTTCGCGGAGCAGGTGCTGCGATTCGGGGACGTTCGCGATCGGATCGAAGATACGCTCTATTACGGCGGTTAATATTCGCGCGGCGAACGCCCGGCCGGATCGGGCCCGATTCGCCGCGCTTTCGCGCGCGGCGGGAACCCTAGCGAAACCCCGACGACGAAACTGCGTGTTATAATGGTAGAAAAGGTTCGCGAAGCGACGGACCGAGCGCATTTTCGAAGGGGGCGGCGAAGGTTGGCGGAACAAGAGAAGAAGGAAGACGTAGAGCGGGACAAGGTTCCGACCGACTTCACCGGCTACAAGGACCGGGAATACGGGCGCGATTTCACGGAAGAGGAACTGACCGATCTGTTCAAGGCGGCCGACGAGGAAGGGGAAGCGCCGCCTCCGTTTTTCCGGTCGCCGCGGTTCCAGAAGATTATCGCCGGCGTGCTGGCGTTGATGGTGTGCGCGCAGGTGATGGCGCTCGTGCCGCAAGTGTTTTCGCTCGCGGCGGTGCGGTTCTTGACCGTGTCCGCGCAGCTGTCGCAGTCGGCCGAAATCCAGGAATATAAGGAGTCCGTGGTCGTGATCCGATCCGGCGGCTCGAAGGGGACCGGCTTCTTCGTGTCGGAGGACGGCCTCGTCGTGACGAACCGCCACGTGGTGGACGAGTCCAAGACGCCTCTCGTTCACCTCTCGGACGGCAGCGTCTATCAAGGGCGGGTGTTATGGTCGGACGACGAGGTGGACTTGGCGCTCGTCGACATCGACGCGGAGGGCGTCCCGGCGCTGCCGCTCGCGGCGACGTACGACGGCGCGGAAGACGTGCCGGTCTACATTATCGGCAATCCGCTCTTCTTTAACGGCATCGCGAACGAAGGAGTGACGCGAGGGCTGCTCCCGGACCGCGATCCGCCGATGCTGGCGATCGACGCTCCCGTGTACCGCGGGAACAGCGGCAGTCCGGTCATTACCGAAGAAGGGGAAGTGATCGGCGTCGTCTACGCGACGAGCTCGATGGAACGAGACGGCAAGAAGCTGCGCATCGGGCTCGCGGTGCCGATCGATTGGGTGCATCGCCGGATGGCCGAGCCGCCCGCGCCGTGATCACTTCAACGCGACGAGAATCGCGCCGATCGCGATGAGCCCGACGCCGGCGCCGTTCAGCCAAGTGACGCGCTCGCCGAGCAGGAAGAACGCGAGGACGACGGCGAACACGACGCTAAGCTTGTCGATCGGCGCCACCTGGGAGACGGTGCCGACCTTCAGGGCCAGGAAGTAAAACAGCCAGGACGCCGCCCCGGCCGCGCCGCTGAGCGCGATGAACGTCAGCGCCCGGCGCTGATGCAGGATATCGAAGACGGCGGACCACTTGCTCTGTACGGCGACGACGCCGACGAGGAACGCCGCCATGATGGCCGCGCGAATCGCCGTGGCCGCGTTGGCGTCCAGCTCTTCGAGGCCGATCTTCCCTAGAATCGCCACGAACGCCGCCGTAACGGCGGATAGCAGGGCGTATATGAACCAGAGCGCCATATTTCGGGTTCACCTCATATATGTATTGGTACGAAGACGCCCTTGACGGGCGTCTTCGTCCGTTCGCGTACGAATTAGTGCAGCGTCTGTTCGACTTGCTGCAGCTCTTGCTGCGCCGATTGGAGCTGCGACGCGCTCAGCTGCTGCGCCTGCTGCGCCTTCTGGGCGAGCTGCTGCGCTTGCTGCGCCTTCTGCTGCACGGCTTGCATCTGCTGATCCAGCATCTGCTGCTGCAATTGCGCTTCCTGGAGCTGCTGCGCGCTCAGGCCTTGCACCTTCTGGGCTTCTGTCTGGATTTGCTGGGCTTGCGTCGCCTTTTGCACCGCGCTTTGCGCATGCTGAATCGCTTGCTGCGCCAGCTGCTGGGCTTCCGCGACGACTTGCTGCGCCTGCTGCGTGATTTGCTCGACCATCATCTGCGTATTTTGCGGCTGCGCCGTCGCAGTCGCGGAAGCCGCCGTCGGAGTCGTCGAGCTCGTCATGGTCGCGGACGTCATGGAACTCGAAGACGTCGAGCCTTGCTGCATAGACTGTTGGAGCGTCTGCTGGGCTTGCTTGGAACCTTGCTGCGCCATCTGCTGCACGGCTTTTGCCCCTTGCTTAACCTGCTCGGCCATCGCGCTTTGCACCTTCATCGCCGCGTCGACGACGGCCGCTCCTACTTCCACGCCGGCGTTCTGCGCGACCTTCTGCACGTTCGAGGTGCTGCCGGAAGTCGACTTCGGTTGCGTCGTTGTCTGGGTCACGTTCAATTCACTCCTTAGAAGGATGTAAGTTCGACGTACCTCTTTAGGATGGGACGAGACGTCGCTACATATCCCGCTTAAACTTAGGAAACTAAGGGGCCGCATAATGAAGCGGAAAACGTCTCGTTGTTTTCGTACGGAAAACGCTTCCCGAAACCCTGAACCGGAAAAACTCCCTCTAATTCGAGCGAAAACGTCTTTGTCGGGACGATTTCGGTCGATGAAAGGGAGGATTTCCCGCTAAAACGAAAATTCGAAGGGGAAACTCTTAATTTAGAGGGAGGTTTTCCCGTTCGCACGCAAAAAAGCCCCCGGAGTCCGCGACTCCGAAGGCCAATGTATGTAACAAGTGCGTCCCAGGAGGGATACTCGGCACTTCGTGCCGAGACTGCGAAGCCATGGCTGACGAAGCGGATGCTCCGGCGAACCGATAGGTACTCATCCCCGATGGACTATGTAACAAGAGCGTCCCAGGAGGGATTCGAACCCCCGACCGTACGCTTAGAAGGCGTATGCTCTATCCGACTGAGCTACTGGGACACAAGAAAAAATGCGACTCGGAAATTATATCACGGACCGACGTCCCCGCGCAATGGGTGGGTGCGAATTCCATCCCGGTTCGTATTTCCCCGCGAAACCTGCTACAATGTAGAAACATTTTTTGATTCCGGGGGAACCGATGGACGGCAAAGCGCGGGGGGAACTGATCCTTTTCCCGAAAACCATTGATTATTATCAGATCGAATTGACGAAACTGCTGGAGAAGGAAGCGTACGGGGAAGCCATTCGAACGCTCGAGTTTCTCGTGTCGTGCCGAACCGACGACGGTCGGACGAACGAGGAATGGAGCACGCTGCTCGAGTGGCTGCGGAGCGAATTCCCGGACGCGGCCCGCGCGGGCGAGGACGGCGACGACGACGAGGAGCCGATCGCGGAATCGGATTTGCTCCGAAGCCGCGTGTCGCAGAAGGCGGCTCGCGACAAGCAATACGCCAAGCGGCTGTTGGAGTCGCTCTCCCGCGGCTCGCTCGAAGCGCAGCTTCACGCGTTGGAGCAGCTTGCGTTGCTCGACGACGAAAGCGCGGCGGGACAGCTTCTTAAGAAGCTGTCCGATCCGCAGGTGCATCCTTTCGTCGCCTTCAAGCTGCTGCAGACGCTGGCGAAGCTCGGCGTCGAGGGAGAGGCGACGTTCGGCAAGCTCGGGGAAATCGTGACCGTCGATATCGAACGAACGCCGGTCGGACCGGACCGATTTCCGGAGCCGCTGCCTTTCGTCGCCGATCGGGTTCGCGAAATGGCGGATACCGACGACCCGACGATATCGGTGTTCGCGAAGCAGACATGGGAAGAATTTCTAGTTTACGCGTATGGAACGACGCTGTACAACGGCATGCACGAGATGGACGAGCAGGGGCTCGACGTCTGGGCTTCGGCGCTCCATACGGCCGTGGCGCACGCGATGTACGGAGGCGGAAGCGCGGAGGAATTGCAGGACCGTTACGGCATCACGGAGTCGCTGCTGCCGGCGTGGGAAGGGGCTTACGCCTCGCTCGCGAAGTTCTTCCGAGACGTCTCGGGGGTTCGCGTTTGAATTGGACAGGTTATGTGTTATAATGGCATGGTTATATTTTCGGGCGAAAAGTTTGGAGGATGCATAGAATGAAGGCGAGTTGGGAAAAGCTAGAAAGCAACGTCGGGGTACTGACGATCGAAGTTGAAGCGGAACAAGTCAACGAGGCGATTAACAAAGCGTTCAAGAAAGTCGCGAACCGCGTGAACGTCCCGGGCTTCCGCAAAGGGAAAGTCCCGCGGCAAATTTTCGAAGCGAAGTTCGGCGTAGAAAGCCTGTACCAAGATGCGATTGACATAATTTTGCCGGAAGCCTATACATATGCGCTTCAGGAAACCGGCATCGAGCCGATCGATCGTCCGGAAGTGGATATCGAGAAGTTCGCGAAGAACGAACCGATGAAGCTGACGGCGAAGGTGCAAGTGAAGCCGGAGGTGCAGCTCGGCGAGTACAAGGGTCTGGAAGTCGAAGCGAAGAGCGACGACGTGACGGACGAAGAGATCGACGCGGAATTGAACCGTCTGCAGCAGCGCCACGCGGAGATCGTTCCGGTGGAAGAAGGCGTCGCGCAGAACGGCGACATCGCCGTCATCGATTTCGAAGGCTTCGCGGACGGCGTTCCGTTCGAAGGCGGCAAGGGCGAGAAGCATTCGCTCGAGCTCGGTTCGGGCAGCTTCATCCCGGGCTTCGAAGAAGGCGTCGTCGGCATGGCGAAGGGCGAAGAGAAGGAAGTACAGGTTACGTTCCCGGAAGATTACCACGCGGAAAACCTGAAAGGCCAAGCGGCTACGTTCAAGGTGAAGCTGCAAGACCTGAAGCGGAAAAACCTGCCGGAGCTCGACGACGAGTTCGCGAAGGACGTCTCCGAATTCGAGACGCTCGAAGAGTTCAAGAAGGATTTGTCCGACAAAATCAAAGCTCGCAAAGAGCGCGAATTCCGCATCCATCAGGAACAATCGGTCGTCGACCAAGCGTCGGATAACGCGACCGTAGACGTTCCGGCAGTCATGGTGGAGACGGAACTGAATAATATGGTAAAAGAGTTCGAAAGCCGTCTTCGTACGCAAGGCATGACGCTGGAGCTGTACTTCCAGTTCACGAACACCAGCGAAGACGCATTGAGAGAACAGATGCTTCCGGACGCTCAGAAGCGCGTGCGCAACAACCTCGTGCTCGAAGCGATCGCGAAAGCGGAAGGTCTCGAAGCGAGCGACGAAGATTTGGAGAAAGAGCTGGAGCGCATGGCCGAGCAGTTCCAACGTTCGGTCGAAGAAATCCGCGGCATCCTGTCGGCGAACGGCCGGATCGACGATATCCGCGAAGAGCTTTCCATCAAGCGCGCGGTCGATTTCTTGGTCGACAACAGCAAGACGAAGTAAGCGGAGCAACGACGCTACAACGAGGATAACTATAAAAAGAAGGGCACGTTCGAGTTCAGAAGCGTGCCCCTTTTTTACCCTTGGACCGTCGCCGCAAAAATGACACCGCACCCGGAAAGTGATAAAATAACGTTAACCCCATCTGTCATGAAGCGAGGTTGGTAACCATGAATCTAGTCCCGATTGTTGTGGAACAGACAAACCGCGGCGAGCGTTCGTACGATATTTACTCGCGATTGTTGAAGGATCGCATCATCTTCCTCGGGAGCGGCATCGACGATGACGTGGCCAATCTCGTCATCGCGCAATTGCTGTTTTTGGCGGCTGACGACTCGGAGAAGGATATCCATCTGTATATCAACTCCCCGGGCGGTTCGGTGACGGCGGGGATGGGCATTTACGACACGATGCAATATATCAAGCCGGACGTATCCACGATTTGCGTCGGCATGGCGGCGAGCATGGGGTCGATTCTGCTCACGGCTGGCGCCAAAGGCAAGCGCTTCGCGCTGCCGAACAGCGAAGTCATGATCCATCAGCCGTTGGGCGGCGTTCGCGGTCAGGCGACGGACATTAAGATCCACGCCGACTGGATCATCCAGACGAAACGCAAGCTGAACGAAATTTACGTCAAGCATACGGGTCAGCCGTACGAGAAAATCGAACGCGACACCGATCGGGACTTCTTCATGAGTGCGGACGAAGCGCTCGCTTACGGATTGATCGACAAGGTGATCACTCCGGGCGACTTGAAATAAAGGAGGGAAGACCATGTTTAAGTTCAACGAAGAGAAGGGCCAGTTGAAGTGTTCGTTCTGCGGAAAAATGCAGGATCAGGTGCGCAAGCTCGTCGCCGGACCTGGCGTATATATTTGCGATGAATGCATCGAATTGTGCACGGAAATCGTCGAAGAGGAGCTCGGTCACGAGGAAGAGCTCGATCTGAAGGAAGTGCCGAAGCCGCTGCAAATCCGGGAAATCCTGGATCAGTACGTCATCGGCCAAGACCAAGCGAAGAAGTCGCTCGCGGTCGCCGTGTACAATCACTATAAGCGGATCAACTCCACGGGCAAGAACGAAGACGTCGAGTTGACGAAGAGCAACATCATGCTCGTCGGACCGACGGGCAGCGGGAAGACGCTGCTCGCGCAGACGCTCGCCAAGATTTTGAACGTGCCGTTCGCGATCGCCGACGCCACCTCGCTCACCGAGGCCGGCTATGTCGGGGAGGACGTCGAGAACATTTTGCTGAAGCTCATTCAAGCGGCGGACTACGACGTAGAGAAGGCCGAGCGCGGCATCATCTACATCGACGAAATCGACAAGGTCGCCCGCAAATCGGAAAACCCGTCGATCACCCGCGACGTATCGGGCGAGGGCGTGCAGCAAGCGCTCCTTAAGATTCTCGAAGGCACGGTGGCATCGGTTCCTCCGCAAGGCGGACGGAAGCACCCGCACCAAGAGTTCATCCAGATCGATACGACGAACATTCTGTTCATCTGCGGCGGGGCGTTCGACGGTCTCGAGCAAATCATCAAGCGCCGAATCGGCAAGAAGGTTATCGGCTTCGGCGCCGACGGTATGAAGGCGGATCTCAAAGCGGGCGAATACTTGTCCATGGTGCTGCCGGAGGACTTGCTGAAATACGGCCTCATTCCGGAGTTCGTCGGACGTCTGCCGGTCATCACGTCGCTCGAGCCGCTCGACGAGGCTGCGCTCGTTCGCATCCTGTCCGAGCCGAAGAACGCGCTCGTGAAGCAATACCAGAAGCTGCTCGAGATGGATAACGTTCATCTGGAGTTCGAGCCGGACGCGCTCGTCGCGATCGCGGCCGAAGCGATCAAGCGGAACACCGGCGCCCGCGGCCTTCGCGCCATCATCGAGAGCATTATGCTCGACGTGATGTACGACGTGCCGTCGCGGACGGACATCAATCATTGTTTGATCACGAAGGACGTCGTGGCGAACAAGATCGTGCCGACCTTGACGCTCGCGAAGACGGACAACAAGAAGAACAAAAAGGAAGAGAGCGCATAAGCGTTCCGCAGCGTTCGACAGCATCCGTCTTCTTAAGGCGGGTGCTTCCTTTGTTTCGCGATTCAGATCCCTTGGGAGGGGAAACCGACAATGTACCATCGCAAAGATACGCGCCCGGTGAAGGTCGGCGGTCTTACGATCGGCGGCAGCGACGAGGTGCTCATTCAGAGCATGTGCACGACGAAGACGGCCAACGTGGAAGCGACCGTCGCGGAAATCCATCGGCTCGAGGAAGCCGGCTGCCAATTGGTTCGCGTCACCGTGAACAACGAAGAAGCGGCGGATGCGATCAAGGAAATCAAGAAGCGCATTCACATTCCGCTGGTGGCGGACATTCATTTCGATTACCGGCTGGCGCTGAAGGCGATCGAGAACGGCATCGACAAGGTGCGGATCAACCCGGGCAATATCGGCCGCCGGAAAAACGTGGAAGCGGTCGTCGCGGCGTGCAAAGCACGCGGCATCCCGATTCGGATCGGCGTGAACGCCGGCTCGCTCGAGAAGCATCTGCTCGATAAATACGGGTATCCGACGCCCGAGGCGATGGTGGAGAGCGCGTTGTTCCACATCGGCATCCTCGAGGAATTGGATTTCCACGACATTATCGTCTCGTTGAAGGCGTCCGACGTCCCGATGGCGATCGCGGCGTATTCGAAGGCGGCGCAAGTGATTCCTTACCCGCTGCACCTCGGCATCACCGAGGCCGGCACGTTGTTCTCCGGCACGGTGAAGAGCGCCGCGGGTCTCGGCGTGCTGCTGAACTTAGGTATCGGGTCGACGATCCGCATCTCGTTAAGCGCCGATCCGGTCGAGGAAGTGAAGGTCGCCCGCGAGCTGCTGAAGACGTTCGGCCTGATTACGAACGCGGCGACGCTCGTCTCTTGCCCGACTTGCGGGCGGCTCGACATCGATCTGTTCGCGGTGGCCAACGAGGTAGAAGCCTATTTGGAAAAGGTGAAAGTCCCGATCAAGGTGTCCGTGCTCGGCTGCGCGGTGAACGGCCCGGGCGAGGCGCGAGAGGCCGACATCGGCATCGCCGGCGCCCGAGGCGAGGGGATGCTGTTCCGCTACGGCGAGATGATCCGCAAGGTGCCGGAAGCGGAGCTCGTCGCCGAGCTGAAGAAAGAAATCGACGTCATCGTCGAAGCGTACAACCGTACGGGAGAAATACCGGGACGGAAGACGCATCAATCGCATAGCTGAGCCGATTCGGCTTGAAGTTGCCCCGAGTCCATGGCGGACTCGGGGCTTTTTCTGTCCAAAATGACCGGATGAAGGGGCCTAAGGAAGGTAATACTTAGGTGTAACAAAACAGATTTTTCATGAGGAGGGACGTACGGTGACGCTGAGCCTCGTCTTAGTGCTGGTGCAGGTGTTCTTCGCCGTGGTCATCGGCTTATATTTTTGGAATTTGCTTCGCAATCAACAGACGAACAAGGTTGCCGTCGATCGGGAATCGAAGAAGGAGATGGAGAAGCTGCGGAAGCTTCGCAGCATCTCGCTTACGAAGCCGCTGGCGGAGCGGACGCGGCCGACGACGATGAACGATATCGTCGGACAGAAGGAGGGGCTGCGCGCGCTGAAGGCGGCGCTGTGCGGACCGAACCCGCAGCACGTAATCGTCTACGGGCCTCCCGGGGTAGGGAAGACCGCGGCCGCTCGCGTTATTCTGGAAGAAGCGAAGAAAAATCCGGATTCGCCGTTCCGCCAGGAGGCGAAATTTACGGAGATCGACGCGACGACGGCCCGCTTCGACGAACGCGGCATCGCGGATCCGCTCATCGGCTCCGTCCACGATCCGATCTACCAGGGAGCCGGCGCCATGGGCGTCGCGGGCATTCCGCAGCCGAAGCCCGGGGCGGTCAGCAAAGCGCACGGCGGCGTCTTGTTCATCGACGAGATCGGCGAGCTGCATCCGATCCAGCTGAATAAATTGCTCAAGGTGCTTGAGGATCGCAAGGTTTTCCTCGAGAGCGCCTATTACAACGCCGAAGATTCGCATATTCCCGGCTATATTCACGACATCTTCCAGAACGGTCTCCCCGCCGACTTCCGGCTCGTCGGCGCGACGACGCGCACGCCGCAGGAGCTGCCGCCGGCGCTCCGGTCGCGCTGCATGGAAATCTTCTTCCGCCCGCTCCTGCCGGAGGAGGTCGGGGAAATTACAGAGAACGCGATCAAGAAGGTCGGCATGGAGCCCGACGCGGCCGCTATCGACGTCGTGAAGCGATTCGCGACGAACGGACGCGAAGCGGTGAACATCGTCCAGCTGGCCGCAGGCGTCGCCTTGACGGAAGGACGAAGCGAGCTGACCGCCGCCGACGTGGAATGGGTGGCGCGCTCCAGTCAAATGACGCCGCGCCCGGAGAAGAAAATCCCGGCGGAGCCGATGATCGGCTTCGTGAACGGGCTCGCGGTATACGGTCCGAATATGGGGACGCTGCTCGAAATCGAAGTGACGGCGAACGTCGCGGAATCCCAGGGGGCGGGCCGCATCAACATTACCGGCGTCGTCGACGAGGAGGAGCTCGGCGGAGGCTCGAAGACGCTGCGGCGCAAGAGCATGGCGCGAGGCTCCGTCGAAAACGTCATGACGGTGCTCCGCCGCTTCGGACTTCGCCCGCATGATTACGACCTGCACGTCAACTTCCCGGGCGGCGTTCCGATCGACGGGCCGAGCGCGGGCGTGGCGATGGCGACGGCGATCGCTTCGGCGATTCTAGGCGTTCCGGTCGACAACCGCGTCGCGATGACCGGCGAGGTGAGCATCCACGGCAAGGTGAAGCCGGTCGGAGGCGTCGTCGCCAAGGCGGAAGCGGCGTTCCAAGCCGGTGCGACGCGGGTGTACATTCCGAAGGAGAACTGGCAGGCGATCTTCGAGGGGCTCGGAGGCGGGCTCTCCGTCGTACCGCTCGAGCACATCGACGAGCTGTTCGCGGACTTGTTCGGCATCGAGCGGGAGACGTTCGCGTCGAAGCTGCCGCCGTTCGCGGGGGAGTCGGCGTCGCACGCCGTGTCCGTGCTCCACGCGGAAGCATCGGAGAAGAGAGGGTAAGGCGCGACGCCCGAGGGAAGGCTCCGGCGGGATCCATCCGGAGCCTTCCCTCCTGCCCGCTTGTCAATTGGTAATTTGATTTGCGGTTTGGTAGAATGAAATACAGTCATTTTACTGATGTGAAGCGATAACGGATAAGAGTCTCTTGGAGGTGCCACAGGATGGGCTTGAATAAACCGAAGGGACGGCGCCTGCCGCTGCTGCCTTTACGGGGGCTCTTGGTATACCCAAGCATGGTGCTCCACTTGGACGTCGGCCGGGAGAAATCGGTGAAAGCCTTGGAGAAGGCGATGATCGAGGACAACATGATTTTGCTCTGCACGCAGTCCGAGGTCAACATCGAGGAGCCGTCGCAGGACGATATTTATCAGATCGGCACCGTCTCGAAGGTACGGCAGATGCTGAAGCTGCCGAACGGCACGATCCGCGTATTGGTGGAAGGCGTCGTCCGAGCGGAAATCGTCGAGTACGTACCGAACGCGGAGTATTACGAGGTATCGGTTCGGGAGATGCCGGAGCAGCAGACGGCGGATTCCGAGATCGACGCGTTAATGCGGACCGTGCTCGCGCAGTTCGAGCATTATATCAACCTCTCGAAGAAGGTCACCCCCGAGACGCTGGCCGCCGTAACGGACATCGACGAGCCGGGGCGCCTCGCCGACGTCATCTGCAGTCACTTGTCGCTGAAGATCAAGGATAAGCAGGATATCCTCGAGACGATCGACGTTCGTCAGCGGCTGGAGAAGCTGTTGGGCTTCCTGAACAACGAGCGGGAAGTGCTCGAGCTCGAGCGGAAAATCAACCAGCGCGTCAAGAAGCAGATGGAAAAGACGCAGAAGGAATATTACTTGCGCGAGCAGATGAAGGCGATCCAGAAGGAGCTCGGCGACAAGGAAGGCCGCGCGGGGGAAGTCGAGGAGCTGCGGGCGAAGCTGAAGGAGACGGACGTGCCGGAGGCGGTGGCCGAGAAGGTCGAGAAGGAAATCGATCGACTGGAGAAGATGCCGGCGACGTCGGCGGAAGGCGGCGTCATCCGCGCGTACGTCGACTGGCTGCTGGCGCTGCCCTGGAACAAGACGACCGAAGACGACTTGGACCTCGAGAAGGCGGAACGCATTCTCGACGAGGACCATTACGGGATGGAGAAGCCGAAGGAACGCGTCCTCGAGTATCTTGCGGTGCAGAAGCTCGTGAAGAAGCTGAAGGGACCGATCCTTTGTCTGGTCGGACCGCCGGGCGTCGGCAAGACGTCGCTGGGGCGTTCGATCGCGAAGTCGCTCGAGAGGAAGTTCGTCCGCATCTCGCTCGGCGGCGTGCGCGACGAAGCGGAAATTCGCGGTCATCGCCGCACGTACGTCGGCGCGATGCCGGGGCGGATCATCCAAGGCTTGAAAAACGCAGGCAGCAATAATCCCGTATTCTTGTTAGACGAAATCGACAAGATGGCGATGGACTTCCGGGGAGATCCGGCGTCCGCGCTGCTCGAGGTGCTCGATCCGGAGCAGAACAATACGTTCAGCGACCACTATATCGAGACGCCGTTCGATCTGTCCAAGGTCATGTTCGTGACGACGGCGAACGCGCTGCATAATATCCCGAGGCCGCTGCTCGACCGGATGGAAGTGCTGTACATCCCGGGATATACCGAGCTGGAGAAGCTGCACATCGCGGAGCGGCATCTGGTGAGCAAGCAGCGGAAGGACCACGGCCTGACGGAAGAGCAATTCGAAATCAAGAGCGAGGCGATTCAGCGCGTCGTGCGGGAATATACGCGCGAAGCGGGCGTCCGCAATTTGGAGCAGCAGATCGCGTCGTTATGCCGGAAAGCCGCGAAGACGATCGTAGCCGATCCGGAGCGGAAGGTGACCGTCGAAGCCGCGGACGTTCCGGAGTATCTCGGTCCGCCGAAGTTCCGGTTCGGCCTCGCCGAAGAAGAGGACCAAGTCGGCGTCGTCTGCGGCCTCGCATGGACGGAGGTCGGCGGCGACACGCTGCATATCGAGGTGACGGTGCTGCCGGGCAGCGGCAAGCTGACGCTCACCGGCAAGCTCGGCGACGTCATGAAGGAGTCGGCCCAGGCGGCGTTCAGCTACGCGCGTTCGAAGTCCGATTCGCTCGGCATACCGCCGGACTTCCACGAGAAGAAGGATATTCATATCCACATTCCCGAGGGCGCGATTCCGAAGGACGGCCCGTCCGCGGGCATTACGATCGCGACGGCGCTCATCTCGGCGCTGACCGAGAGGCCGGTGCGGCGGGAAGTCGCGATGACGGGCGAAATCACGCTGCGCGGCCGCGTGCTGCCGATCGGCGGTCTGAAGGAGAAGTCGCTTGCGGCGCATCGCGCCGGCATTAAAAAAATATTGTTCCCCCAAGACAACGAGAAGGATTTGGGGGAGATCCCCGACAGCGTGAAGCAGGAAGTCGAGTTCGTGCCGGTGTCCCACATGGACGATGTGCTTAAGCATGCGTTAGCCGCGCTCGAGGACGTCTCTATAGCGGAGCGTCGCCCCGAAGAAGAAGGGGTCGAAGTACCGCAGCATTGACGGGGATCGGGGAAAGGTCGGAAACGAACCAGTGAAAATTCGCACGACGGAGTTTGTCATCAGCGCCGTAAAACCGGAGCAATACCCGGACAGCGCCTTGCCGGAGATCGCCCTGGCAGGGCGCTCCAACGTGGGCAAGTCGTCCCTTATCAATCGTCTCATTCAACGAAAAAACCTGGCGCGCACGAGCGGACAGCCGGGCAAGACGCAGACGCTCAATTACTACTTGATTAACGAAGAGATGTACTTCGTCGACCTTCCCGGCTACGGCTTCGCCCGCGTCTCGCAGGAGCAGCGTAAACAGTGGGGCAAGATGATCGAAAAATATTTAACGGAGCGGCGAAACCTGCGCGCGGTGCTGCACCTGATCGACATCCGCCACCCGCCGTCGGCCGAAGACGTCATGATGAGCGAATGGCTGCACCATATCGGCCTCGAGACGTGCGTGGTGACGACGAAGGCGGATAAAATTCCGAAAGGCAAGCGCGCGCAGCACGTGAAGATCATTCGCGAGAAGCTGCAGCTGGCCAAGGACCATCCGCTCGTCGTCTTCTCCTCCGAGGAGGGGCTCGGCAAGGACGAGTTATGGAGCTGGATCGAGGGAAAGCTTTCCTAAGTACGCGAAGGGGCTTCCCTTCAAGCAGAACGCTGCTTGAGGGAAGCCCTTTTCCCGTTTATTTCAGACCTTTGCTCTTCAGGAATTGCTCCCATTGCTTCGCCACTTCGGCATCGACCTTCTCGATCCCGGACGCTTTCAGCTTCGCCAGAAATTCCGGCAGCACCTGATCGGGATCCACGGCGCCGGTTTCGAGCGCGGAGCCGTATTCGTTCTTCACTGCATTGATGTTGGCGATTTCCGCCTTGATCGATTCTTCGTTCACGGAGAATCCGTTGCTCGCCGGCACGACTGCGTTGTCGTTCAGCTCGATCGTCTTCTCCCATGTGTCGGGCGCTTGGCCCGGCTTCAAGTAGGCGTTGAATTGATTGCCGAACACCCAGTCCGCGTTCGGGGCGTAACCCGAGCCTTCGATCGGTTCGATGTACAGGTCGTCGACCTTGTTGTAATGCTTCCCTTCGATCCCGTTGCAGATCAGGTTATACAAGTACTCATCGGTATTGAGCAAGTTCAGCAGCATTAACGCGCGTTCCGGATTTTCGGAACTTTTATTGATGACGTGCATCGCGCTGGCGATCCCGGTGAAATAGCTGTCGGCGATCGGGACGTACACGACGTCGTTGCCGCCGTTCATCGCTTTCTCGCCGATTTCGCCGCCCGGCTTCGACGTAAATTCGATGCCGACCGCGACATTGCCCTTGCTTTTCAAGTCGTTGATGTTCTGGAGCACCGGAGCGTCCTTATTGATATACCCCGCTTGATACCAAGCGCGAACCGTACGGTAATAGTCCGCCTTCGCTTCGTACGACTCGATCGTCGTCGCGAGCTTATATTCCGGGTCGTCCTTCTTATACGAAACCGGCAAGCCCGGCGCGCCGACCATCGAACGATCCGTATAGAAGCCGTTGGAGTTTTGCGCGAGACCGAGCGGAATGACGTCGGGTTCGTTGTCCTTGAGCGTCTTGAGGAACGGCTCGAGGTCTTTGTACGTTCGGATCGCGCTTACGTCCAGATTGTATTTGTCGATGAACCGCTTCTGAACGACGAAGCTCACCTGCTTGGCGGCGACTTGATAAATCGGGAAGCCGTACACCTTGCCGTCCGCGGCGAACATATCCGGCCAAAATTTATCGGGGATATTGGCGCGGGCTTCCGGCATGTTCGCTTGGATCATCTCGTCCGTAAGCTCGAGATAGGCGCCCCGGTCGATGTAAGGCTGATAGTTGCCCAACCAGCCCTTGGAGCTCCATGCGATGTCGAAGTTTTCGCCGGCCGCCAGCATGGCGTTCAGCTTCGGCTCGTATTCGTCGAAGGTGAGCGGCACCAATTCGACGGTCGCGTTAATTTTCTCTTTGATATACTTGTTGATTTCCTCGTTGACCAAGTCTTGGTCCGGGCCGGGGTTCGCCGCGACCGGATACAGGAACGTCAGCTTCGCTTCGGGCAGCGCCGGCTCGGCGGGCTCTTGCGCGGTCGGCTCTTGCTTCGTTTCTGTTTCGGCGGCGGGGGGCGTCTCTTCCGCGGTTTCGGATCCGGCATCGTTGTTGCAGGCCGCTAATACGCTGATGAGGAATAACGACAAGCAAAGCTGAAGCATCGCGAATTTCTTGGCTTTGTGCATCTCTGAACCCTCCAATTGTATAATTCCATGAATGCTGCTCTTTTCCTGCGAATGACTGACCGGATGTCCCGACGAATCGACCACCCCCTTCCGTATTCGCTCGACCGCGGACGACGCCCCGACCCCATTACCCCTTCAAAGAACCGACGGTAATGCCCTTCACGAAATATTTTTGGAAGAACGGGAAGACGATCAGCATCGGTCCGCCCGCGACGATCGCCATCGCCATGCGCACCGACAACGTCGGGAATTCGGCGAAGCGCAGCTTGTCGGCCACCTCCGCCATCGGCGAATTCGCGAGGAATTCGGCTTGGGACAAGATGCGAACGAGCAGCAGCTGCAGCGGGATGTACTTGTCGCCGTCCAGGAAGAGCATCGCGTAAAACCATTCGTTCCAATAGCCGAACGCGATGAACAAGCCCAAGGTGGCGAGGGCGGGCGTAGACAACGGCAGAATGATCGTAAGGAAAATGCGGAACTCCTTCGCGCCGTCCATCTTGGCGGATTCGATGATTTCCTTGGAAATTTTATCGAGGAACCCTTTCATGATCATGATATTGAACGGGCTCATCACGGCCGGAATAATGAGGGCGGCGAGCGTATTTTTCAAATGTAAATACTGCGTCATCAAAATATAGAACGGGATGAGTCCGCCGTTGAACAGCATCGTGAAAAACACGTAAAACGTGATCGGGCGATTGTACCGGAAATCCGTACGCGAGATCGGATACGCCATCAGCGCCGTCATGAACAAGGAGAGCGCCGTGCCCAGCGCGGTGATCAAAATCGTGACGCCGTACCCGCGCAGCAGCGTCTCCGGCTTTTCGAACACGATCCGGTACGCCTCGAAGCTCCATTCCGACGGAATGAACCGGTATCCGAGCTGCTGCAAGCTGGTCTCCGAACTGAGCGAGATCGAGATGACCAAGACGAACGGCAAGGCGATGAGCAAGCAAACGACGATGAAGAAAACGTTAATGAATAAATTGGGCAACCGATTCGGTTTCGCGATCATTGAGGTTCGCCTCCTTCTTCTAGAACAATGCGCTGTCTTTATCGATTCGCCGGACGAGGGCGTTGGCGGATACGACGGTGATCAAGCCGACGACGGACTGCAGGAAGCCGACCGCCGCCGCGGAGTTAATATCCGCCAGCTTCGTCAGCGCCCGGTACACGTACGTGTCGATGACGTCCGTCGTCGGGAAGTTCATGCCGACGTTGTTCGGCAGGAAGTAATGGAGACCGAAGTCGCCGCGGAAGATGTTGCCTAACCCGAGAATGAACAAAATGACGACCAGCGGTTTAAGCAGCGGAAGGGTGATGCGAGTCATCATCTGCACCCGGGTCGCGCCGTCCAGCTTGGCTGCCTCGTAGTATTCGGTGCTGATCCCCGTAATGCCGGCGTAATACACGAGCGTAGAAAACCCGATGCCCTTCCACAGCGATGCCAACGGCAGAAGGAAAATCCAAGGCGTCGTCTCCAGATACCAGCTCCGGGGCTCCAGTCCGAACCATGCGAGCATCGTATTCAGGTACCCGTTCTCGAAATCGAGGAAGGCGTTCCCGATATAGCCCACGAGCACCATAGAAATAAAGAACGGCAAAAACAACGTCGTCTGGTAAATCTTAATGAGACGGCCCGTCAATTCGTTCATCAGCAGGGCGAGCAGCAGCGCGGCGACCGTTCCGAGAATGATATAAGTAAAGTTGTACAGCAGCGTATTGCGAATGATTCGGATCGCGTCCTGCGCCTTAAAGAGGAACTCGAAATTTTGCAGACCGACCCACTTGCTTCCGAAAATGCCTTGATCGTACCTGTAATATTTGAAGGCTAAAATCAATCCGACCATGGGCAGGTACGCGATAACGAATTTAAATACGATGCCAGGCAAAGCGAGCAGCAGCAGCTCTCTATTTTTTCGCATATGTCTGAATTCGTCCCGAATCCAGCCCAAGGGCGAAGGCCGCGGCCGGACCGCGGCGTCGCCTCCGTTCGCGCCTAGTCTAGACGGCTCCGTCTTCCTCATCTTGATCTCCTCCATCCGTGTCTTGCCCCCATCATGCCATGGCGCCCGAGCGGGGAACTATAGTGTTAACCGCGAAAAACTGCCTGCCGGGGGTGTAAAATCCTCGAATTCATATAGAAAATCAATACGAAAAGCCGCCTCCGCTCGGGGATACGAGGACGGAGACGGCTTCGGGCCGGCGACATGGCGCTAAGACAAGGCGCGTTTGATTCGGAACTCTTTCGGCGTGCAGCCGAACTTCCCTTTGAACAGTCTGAAGAAGTAGCTTTGGTTGGCATAACCGCACTTCTCCATAATTTTCGCGATCGGATGATCCGTTCGAAGCAGCAGCTCCTGCGCGTGGCGCAGCCGGACGTCGTTGATATATTCCGTTACCGTCACCCCCGAGCTTTCCTTGAACAGCTTCCCGAGGTAAGCCGAAGTCAGCTTGACGGTGGACGCGATCGTTTGTTGACTTAAGTTGATGTCCGGAAACTTCTGTTCGATCAATTCTTTCACGGTTTCGACGATCCATTCGTTCCGCTCGACGCTGGCGGGCCGCTGCCCTTCGCATATTTTCGCGCATACCGCGAGGAAGGACAGGTACATCTCCTCGAGCGTCTCTTGCTCGTTGGGGATTTTATGGATCGAATCCATGTCGACGGAAAGCGCGACGATGCGGTTGTTCGCGATGTCCGCCGCGGTATTTTGGAGCACCCAGGCCAGATCGGATATCGCCCGCCTCATGTCCTCGTACTGGAACTTGATCAATAGGGAGAAGGCTTTCTCGAGCTCGCTGCCCGCTTCCGTCAGTTGCCCCTTCTTCAACGCCTCCGACAGTTTCCGTTCGATCTCGTGCGGCAAATATTTCGTCGGGTTGGCGGCGTTATCCCGGATATCCTCCGGCCAGACGATCGAGCGATACCCGAACGCGAACGAGTATAGGCTTAATTGATACGCTTGATGATAGGCGGCGGAGAGCTGCGGAAACTGCGTGACGGCCCCGCTGACGCCGCAGGACAACGAGATGCCGTAATATTGCTCGATCGTGTTCTGGATGTCTCGAATCGACGCATGAAGACGCGGCGTCGCGCCGTCCTCCGCCGTTCCCGATACGACGAGCGCCACGTGGTTCGCCTGCATATCGACGGTCTCGCATCGGAAGGAGCGGGACATGATCTCCTGCGCGATGTTGACGATCGCGAAAGCGTACAACTTCTTGGATGCCCCGGAAGCGCCGCGGTCGTAAGCCGCATACCGGTCGATGCGAAGCGCGCAGACCGAGATCGGCTCGCGCGTCGAGATGCGCAGGTCGTGCCGTTCGATGAGCCGCTCCGCGTCGCGATGGGAAAACATCTGACTGTCGGTGAGAAACTTCCGAAGATAATATTTGTTCACGATTTGTTCGGAGCTGATTTCTTGCAGCTTCTCGGATAAGCGGAGGACGTTGTCGCTCATGAGATCGAGCTCGGTGCCTTCGACCGCGGGAGCCGCTTCGGTTTCGTCCATGACATGGGGTCTTAGACGCCTGAGCATCGTCTCGATCGGACCGTATAGCTTATAGGACAGCCGGACGGAGACGGCGACGGACAGCAGCAGGAAGGCGCCCGAGATCAAGAGCGAGGTCGATCGCGCATCCGTCACCTCTTTCATTAATTTCTCATAGGGCTGCAGGTATAGAATCGTCCAATCCCCGATGCCGTCCATGTAGGTGACCATGCTTTTTTCTCGTCCCGTATTCCCGACGACGAACCCCGATTGCCGTCCGAAGGAGGCCCGATCCCGTTCCACTAAAGCGGCGACCTCGTTATGGTCGAGGCCCTCCGGAGAACCCCGGCCCTCCCCGAAGAAGAGCGTGCCGTCGGACGTACGGATGTAGATGTCCCCGCGGTTCTCGCCGCCGATGCCGTTCATGTTCTCAAGGCTGTCGAACACCCAATCGGAATCGACGAAAAATACGATGGCCGATCGATGTTCGTCGAACGGGACGTACGCGTCGGTAACAATGAACGCGAACGCGTGGATTCGGCTGTCGCCTTCGGCGATGCTGACCGGTATGAGCTGCATGATCGGATGCGGGCGGGGCGGATGAAGCAGCCATTCGAGCGTCATCGCTTTCGTGACTCCGCCGTCGATCAGGAACGAAGTGGAAGAGCCGTAAAGCTCGCGTTCGGCGGCGTTATAAACCGCGATATCTTGAAGGAAGGAGGACGATTCCATAAGCTGCCGCATTTTCAGGTACCCTCGTATGTATTTCCATCTCGGTCGGTTCGGAGAACATCAGAGGCATCAAATAATTGTCCTTCAGCGAGAACGAGGAGAGGTGGGCGATGATTTCATGCATGTAGGATAGATTATATTGGATTTGCGTCAACACCTTCAGGTTGGAATCCTCCTGCGCGCGCTTGACCGATCGCTCCAAGATGTAGGTGTTCGCTACCGATAAGCCCGTCAGGATCAGCGTCATCGACAGCATGATCGAAACCGTGACGCGTTGGAAATACTTTTTGGATTTAAAGAAGCCGAAGGTTTTCATGACATCGACCTTTCTTCTAAGGACTGGACTGTTAATATATAGTTGTAAACGGTTTCGCAAACGAGCGCAACCCTAATTTGGAATCGGCTCGAGGAAATCCCCATTCGCGGGAGGGATGAGGAGAACGCCCCGCACGAAAGCGAGGAAGTCATGGAATTTTCCCGCCTCTCTTCGCCATATCCCGGATTTTCTCGATTTTTGCCCGAAATTCAAGAACGAACGGCAGGCATTTCGATTCTGCTTTGGTGTATAATGTATACACGGGGACCGAAACCTGCGTTTCCTAACCTTGAAGAATTGAGGAGATCTTGGTATGGCTCAGCGGTTAGCGACTGAATACGTCAATACCTGTCTGGTCTTGGATGAAGCCGAATTGTCCCAACTCCTGCTGCTTTTTCAGAATCATAACCTCGCGTTTAAAGTGAAAGTGATGGAGAACGGCGACCAAGAGGTCGTGTTCGAGAACGCTTCCGGGGCGGATTCGCTCGCGCTGACGTTCGAACGGCGGCTCGGCAAGTACGTTCTTGAGGGCTATTGCCGCTTCACCGATCTGAAGCTCGCGAACGCGATGCGCAAGGCCGTGTCCCAATATAAGGGAGATGCGGTCGTCAATCGAATTTATGAATATTATACGGTTCAGTACCGATATCGCGCCGGCGCGGTCGTCCGCATTACGGAGCTGACGAAGCGCGGAGAGCGGCTTGTGTACGAGCATAAGGACACGATCGGCGAGCTTGCTCGGACGTTCCGAGGCGTCGGGGCGGAAGCCGAAATTCAGGTGCTGCGCCTAGAGATCAACGAATGGCTCGACCGGCGCAACGGCCTCGCGAACGCGGCGGAGATCGCCCGAATCGACGCGGAGCTGAAGCGATTGTCGCATCGGTTGTTCGTGTTGGAGGCATAATAAGAATCGTAAGGAAATCCGCTCTTCGGAGCGGATTTTTTTTTATGCGAAGCAAGCTCTCGCCGCCCGCGAAACGCATACGGTAAGGGGTGTGAGCCTTGGAAATGTTAAGAATTCGCCGTCCGGGCGTTTTCCCTAAAAAAAGTATTGCATTTCGGTTCGAATGATGTTACTTTTAACATCGTTGAAAAAATTAATAGGAACCAGGATTCACTCAGGACATGGATAATCGCGAGATTGATCCCCTAGAGCAGTGAATGACGTAGGTCCTAGCGGATGAAATTTGGTTACACATTTTATTCCTAGGAAGGGGGAACCCGAAAGATGGAATACTCTACTTTCGGTAGACATGTTGCCGTTGACACTTGGGGCGTAGACTTCGAGAAACTCAACAACGCTGAATGGTTGCAATCCCAATTGGTTGAAGCGGCGGAAGCAAGCGGCGCTTGCGTGCTGTCGGTCCAAGCCAAACAATTCGAACCCCAAGGCGCCACGGTGCTTGTGCTCTTGTCCGAGAGCCACCTCTCGATCCATACGTATCCTGAGAAGGGCTTTGCCGCCATCGATTGCTATACGTGCGGCGAGACGGTCGATCCGCAAGTCGCGATCGACTACCTGGTGGACGTATTGAAGCCGGAGACGACGCATGCGAAGAAGCTGATCCGCGGACTCGGGGAACTCCAAGTCGTGGAACCGGCGATGAAGACGGCGGTCGCGGCGAAGTAAGCAGCAAGGCAAACGAATATGGATAACGATCAGACCATGGAGCGAACAGTTCCATGGTCATTTATTTGTCCGGCCCCCCATAGGATGTACATAGAAGTTACGAGTACAGGCATAGGAGGCGGGGGCTGTGCGGAAAGGTCCGAAGCTGTTGTTGTGGTCCGTCGTGATCGGGATGGCGCTCGTCACGCTCTTCCAATGGATCGCGGCGTTCGGAGACGGAGAGGCGCCGAAGGCGGACGCGAGACGGATGCTGTTCGAGGCGTCCCTGTTTCAAGTAGAGTTGCTGGCGGGACATGCCGCGGAAGCCGCGTCGGCCGGCTCGACGGGAGAGCTCGACGGCTTGAAGCAAGCGGCCTATTCGGTCGAATATACGCACGCGCGGTTCTCGGACGCGCTCGGGCGCGGCGTACCGGAGCTTCGGTCGGCCGGCGTCTTGATGGAGCTTCTCGTGCGCCTGCAGATCGGCGGCGAGCGGAAGCTGAAGGCCGAGGAAGCGGAGGTGCTCGCCGCGGCCGCTCCGTACCTTAGCGAGCTGCACGACGCATACGCGGAGCTGTTCGCCGAAGACGGCGCCCTGGACGCCGCCGCGGCGGAACGAATCCGACTCGCGGACGAAGAGATCGCGGCCCTGCTCGAGCGCGAGGGAAAGTAAGCGCGGGAGAATCTTGGTATCGGGGCCATGAAAATCGGGAACACTACTTTCATGATTTCGTCATTTTTGAGTCATTTTTGCTTGGACCGAAATCTGTCGAATTGTGATATAATGCAATGTATGATATTCTAGTTTAGAATTATTATAAAGAAGGCGGTGAACGCGATGCACATTGTCGTTGTCGGACTCAATTATCGTACGGCTCCCGTGGAAGTCCGGGAACGCTTTACGATCGCGCCGGAGCGGCTCCCTCAAGCGATTCGAGAGATGAAGAGCTGGAAGAGCGTTCTCGAATGTGTCATCGTCGCCACTTGCAACCGTACGGAATTGTACGCCGTCGTCGATCGCGACAGCTTCTGCCCGCAGCACGTCCGCAACTTCATGGCTTCGTGGTTCGGCATCGCTAAAGACGAATTCGCTCCATACCTATATACTTACGAAGACGAAGAGGCCAAGCGGCACCTGTTCCGGGTCGCCTGCGGACTCGATTCGATGGTGCTCGGCGAGACGCAAATCCTGGGACAAGTGCGGGACGCATTCCTTCTGGCGCAGCAGGAGCGCGCCACGGGGACCCTATTCAATATGTTGTTTAAGCAGGCCGTCACGGTCGCGAAGAAGGCCCATTCGGAGACCGGCATCGGGGAGAACGCCGTCTCCGTGTCGTACGCCGCTATCGAGCTCGGCAAGCGCATCTTCGGTTCGTACCGGAACAAGAGCGTGCTGATCGTCGGCGCCGGCAAGATGAGCGAGCTGACCGTGAAGCACTTGTCCGCCAGCGGCGCGGAGCGCATCGCGGTGACGAACCGGACGTACGAACGGGCGGTAGAGCTCGCCGGCAAGTTCGGCGGACAAGCGTATCCGTTCGATCGTCTGCCGTCGCTGTTGTCCGAAGCGGACGTCGTCATCTCGTCGACGGGCTCGAACGCTACGATCCTGTCCAAGCGGGACATGGAAGCGGCGATGCGGGAGCGGTCCGGGCGGCCGATGTTCATGATCGACATCGCCGTGCCGCGGGATCTCGATCCAGACATTCACGACGTACCGAACGTATATTTATACGACATCGACGATCTGGAAGGGATCGTCGAAGCGAATCTCGAGCTGCGCCGCCAGCAGTCGACCCGGATCGAAGCGATGATCGACGAGGAGTTGTCCGCGTTCGACCAATGGTATCGTTCCCTCGGCGTCGGTCCGGTCATTCGAGCGCTGCAGGAGAAGGCGAAGGAAATTCACCTCGAGACGATGGACAGCATGCGCAACAAGCTGCCGGATCTGACCGATCGAGAGCTGAAGATCATTCATAAGCTGACCAAGAGCATGTTGAACCAGATGATGCACGAGCCGATTCAACGCGTGAAGGAATTGGCGCCGAGCCGGCACGGCGACGAAGCGCTCGAGTATTTCACGAAGCTGTTCGCCTTGGAAGAGGCGACCCGCGTTCCGCCGACGCCGAAGGGCGAGAAACAACCGAGCGAGCCGAAGGAGGATCGACTCCCGCTGCAGCACGGCAGCTTGTCGCTGGCTTAAAGCTTTAGCGTCTGCGCGACTGCGGGAGGTGTCCAGGGCTACATGGTTACGAAGTTTTGGCTGTACGATATTATTATCTATATATATGCCCTGAGCCTTCTGTTTTACTTCGCGGACGCCGTTGCGCGCAACGACGGCGCGAAGCGGATGGGCGAAGGGCTCCTTGTTTTTGTCTGGGTGCTGCAGACGTGCTTCTTCTTCGTTCGGATGTACGAGCACCGGTACATTCCGATGTTTACGAGGTTCGAGACGATGTTCTTCTTCTCGTGGCTCTTGGTGACCGTCTCGCTGGTTGCCAGCCGGTTTTTCAAGCTCCAGTTCGTCGTCTTCTTCGTGAACGTGTTCGGCTTCACCGTGCTCGTCTTGAACTTGCTGACCGATCCCGGCGTCGTTCCGCTGACCCGCGAGCTGTCGACGGGCGTCCTCTCGCTCCATGTGGCGCTCGCGATCGCCAGCTACGCGGCGTTCGCGGTGTCCGCCATTCTCTCGGGCTTCTACTTGTTCCTGCATCTTCGGCTGAAGCAGAAGCGATGGACGAACGCGTTGCGGCGGCTGCCGAGTCTGGAGTCGCTGGAGCGGCACGCGCTGCAAGCGGCGCTGGTCGGTACCCCGACGCTCATCCTGTCGTTGTCGCTCGGCGCGGTATGGCTCTCCTTCGACAGTCCGGTAACGGCTTTATTTACGGATGCGAAGCTGTACGCGACCGCGTCGATCCTGCTCCTGTACGGGTGGCTGTTCGTCATGAAGTTTCGGCTTCGCCGGCCGGGGCTTCGGCTCGCTTGGTGGAACGTCGGCACGTTCCTATGGCTGCTGCTGAATTTCGCGGTGGCGAACGACTTTTCCGAATTTCATCCTTGGATGTAAGGGAGGGCGCGCGGTTTGGATAAGCACCCGATGTATTATCCGATCATGGCGGACGTGGCGGATGCGACGTGCGTCGTCGTCGGCGGCGGGCCGATCGGCTGGCGCAAGATCGCGGGGCTGCTCGATTGCGGCGCCCGCGTCGTCGTCGTCTCGCCGGACGGCGTGCCGGCGCTGGAGGCCGCGGAGAGAGACGGCAAGCTCGTCTGGCACCGGCGGCGCTTCCGTCCCGGCGACCTGGCGGGAGCGGCGCTCGCGTTCGCCGCGACGAACGACGAAGCCGCGAACGCGGCGGTCCGCGAGGAAGCGAGGCGCGAAGGCGTGCTGTTGAACGCCGCGTACGGCGCCGATCAAGGCGACTTCTTGGTGCCTTCGGTCGTTCGACGGGGGCGGTTGATTCTTGCGGTCACGACGGGCGGGGCGAGCCCTAAGCTCGCGAGGCGGATCGCGGGGGAGTGGGAGCGAACGTACGGCCCGGAGTACGAGGCCTATACGGAGCTGCTCGATCGGCTGCGGGGCCGCGTGCTCTCGAGCGAAGCGGACGCCGAACGGAAGCTGCTCGCCCTCGGAGAGCTGCTCGAGACGGACGCCTTGGAACGGCTGCGCGCGGGCGCTCCGCCGGCGGAAGTGGAAGCGGATTGCATGAAGCTGCTGCAAAGCAAGCTGCAAAATACATAAGCGACGCACGGAAGGCAGGAACCTATGACTAGCAAACGGAAATGGATCGTCGGCTCGCGGCAAAGCGCGCTGGCGCTGACGCAAACGAATCAAGTGCTCGACGCGCTTTCGGACCTCGGACGCCGGCACGGCATGCCTTGCGAGTTCGAGGTGCGGAGGATCGTCACGAAGGGGGACCGCATCCTCGACGTGACGCTGTCGAAGGTCGGCGGCAAAGGCTTGTTCGTGAAAGAGATCGAACAAGCGCTGATGGACAAGGAGATCGACTTCGCCGTACATAGTATGAAGGACATGCCCGCCGCGCTTCCGGAAGGGTTGATCGTCGGCTGCGTGCCCGAGCGGGAGGACCCTCGGGACGCGTTCGTCGCGAAGGCGGGCTGGACGCTCGAGACGCTTCCGCAAGGCGCGAGGCTCGGCACGAGCAGCCTTCGCCGGAGCAGCCAGATGAAGTTTCGCCGGCCCGATCTCGTCGTCGAGCCGCTCCGCGGCAACATCGACTCCCGGCTCAAGCGGCTCGAGTCCGGAGAATTCGACGCGATTCTGCTTGCGTCGGCCGGCCTGCGACGGATGGGCTGGGAAGACCGCATCACGGAGCCGGTATCGGCCGACGTCTGCGTTCCGGCGGTCGGTCAGGGCGCGCTTGCGCTCGAGTGCCGCGAAGGCGACGAGGAGCTGCTTGCCTTGCTGAAGCTGTTCCACCACGAACGGACGGCCGTCGCGGTCGCGGCGGAGCGCGCGTTCCTCGGCCGGCTGAACGGCGGCTGCCAAGTGCCGATCGGCGCGTACGCGACGATCGACGCCGCCGGCGACGTGACGCTGACGGGCTTCGTCGGCACCCCGGACGGCTCGACGCTGCTGCGGGAGACGGCGGTCGGCCGCGATCCGGCGAAGCTCGGGACGGCCGTAGGCGAGACGCTGCTCGCGCGAGGCGCGGCCCGCATTCTGGAGGAAGCAAGGGAGGAATAGACGCGTGGGGGAGAATCGGGCGGGGAAAGTGTTTCTCGTCGGCGCGGGTCCGGGAGACCCGAAGCTGATCACGGTGCGGGGCATGGAGGCGATCGCCAGAGCGGACGTCGTCGTCTACGACCGGCTGGCAAGCCCCAGGCTGCTGCGGCATATGAAGCCGGGCGCCGAGAAGGTGTTCGTCGGCAAGCTGCCGGACAAGCATATGTTGAAGCAAGAGGAAATCAATCAGCTTCTCGTCGATCTGGCTTCGTCCGGTCGCGTCGTGACGAGGCTGAAGGGAGGAGACCCTTCCGTCTTCGGGCGCGTCGGCGAAGAAGCGGAGAAGCTGGCGGAGAACGGCATCGAATTCGAGATCGTTCCGGGGGTCACCTCTTCGATCGCCGTGCCCGCGTACGCCGGCATTCCGGTGACCCACCGCGACTTCACGTCGTCGTTCAGCATCGTCACGGGGCATGAGTATCCGAACAAGACGTACGGACGCGTGGATTGGGATCATCTGGCGAAGGCGTCCGGGACGTTGGTGTTTCTCATGGGCGTCGCCAATATCGGCAATATTTCCGAGGCGCTCATTCGCGGCGGGAAAAACCCGGAGACGCCCGTCGCCCTTATCCGATGGGGCACATGGATGGAACAGCGGACGCTCGTCGGGACGCTCGAGAACATCCCCGCCAAGGTGGCGGAGAGCGGCTTCTCGTCGCCCGCCGTCATCATCGTCGGGGACGTCGTGAAGCTGAGAGAGCGGATCGCCTGGTTCGAGAAGCGGCCGCTGTTCGGGATGCGCGTGCTCGTGACGCGCGCTCGGGAGCAGGCCAGCGAGCTGGCCGGACGCATCGACGACCTCGGCGGCGATGCGTTCGAGTGGCCGGTCATTCGCACCGTGCCGCTTCCCGTGGACGCCGCGGTCGGGCCGCTCGCGTCGCCTGAAGCGTACGATTGGCTCGTCTTCACGAGCGCGAACGGCGTCCGCTTCTTCTTCGACGCATGCGTCGCGGCGGGCGTCGACGTCCGGCGGTTCGCGCGGGCGCGCATCGGCGCCGTCGGGCCGAAAACGGCGGAAGCGCTGAAGGGACGAGGCCTGCTCGCGGAGGCGCTGCCGTCCGCGTATACGGGAGACGAGCTCGGGAAGACGCTGGCGTCGTTAACGAAGCCGGGCGAGCGCGTATTGCTCGCCCGCGCGCGCGTCGCCGGCGCCGGGCTGCCGGAGGCGCTCCGCGCCGCCGGGGCGATCGTGGACGATCTAGCGGTCTATGAGACGCTGCTGTCCGACGAAGGGACGGAGGAGGCGCTCGAGCTGCTGAAAGAAGGCAAGCTGGGCGCCGTCACCTTCACAAGCTCGTCCACGGTGACGAATACGTTGGAACTGCTGCGCAAGAACGGTTGGGAGCATCCGGAAGAGGCGCTCGCCGGGGTGCCTGCGTTCTGTATCGGTCCCGTCACGGCGGACGCCGCGAGACGATCGGGCATCGCCGTCGCCGCCGAAGCGGAGGAGGCGACCATCGACGGCTTGATCGGCGCGTTGGTCGCTCATAACATCAAGAACGGAGGAAACGCGTAAATGAGCTACGATCGCGTTCGACATAGAAGATTAAGAGGAAGCGCGGCGATTCGCGCGTTGGTGCGGGAGACGCGGATTTCGGCGGAGCAGCTGATCTACCCGCTGTTCGTCACGACCGGCACGAACGTTAAACACGAAATTCCGTCGATGCCGGGGGTGTACCACTACTCGCTCGACTTGCTGGAAGCGGAGGTCGCCGAGCTGCGGCAGCTCGGCATTCGCTCCGTCCTGCTGTTCGGGGTGCCGGACGCCAAGGACGAGGTCGCCTCGTCCGCGTACGATGACAACGGCATCGTCCAGCAGGCCATACGCAAGCTGAAGCAGCTCGATCCGGAGCTCCTGATCGTCGCGGACACATGCGTATGCCAATACACGAGCCACGGCCACTGCGGCATCGTGGAGCATAACAAGCATACGAACCGAGCGGAAATCGCGAACGATCCGTCGCTCGAGCTGCACGTAAAGACGGCTGTCTCCCAAGCGAAGGCGGGCGCCGACATTATCGCGCCGTCGAACATGATGGACGGCTTCGTGGCGGCGATCCGCAGCGGTCTCGACGAGAGCGGCTTGTCGCACGTGCCGATCATGTCGTACTCCGTGAAATACGCATCCGCCTTCTACGGTCCGTTCCGGGACGCGGCCCATTCGGCGCCGCAGTTCGGGGACCGCAAGACGTATCAGATGGACCCGGCGAACGTGCGCGAGGGCATCCGCGAAGCCGAGTCCGACGTCATCGAAGGCGCGGACTTCCTGATGGTGAAGCCGGCGCTCGCGTACCTCGACGTCATTCGGGCGCTGCGCGAGCAGTTCGAGCTTCCGCTCGTCGCGTATAACACGAGCGCGGAGTACAGCATGACGAAGGCGGCCGCCGCGAACGGCTGGATCGACGAGAAAGCGATCGTCCTGGAGACGCTCACCGGCATGAAACGGGCGGGCGCCGACATCATCATTACCTATCACGCCAAGGACGCGGCGAGATGGCTGAAGGAAGTTTGATCCGATGAGCGCATATAACGATTTGTTCCTGCGGGCGTGCCGCGGGGAGACGACGGAACGCGTTCCGGTCTGGTACATGCGCCAGGCGGGACGGTACGATCCGGAATATCGGAAAATCAAAGAGAAGTACTCCTTGCTGGAAATTTGCGAGCAGCCGGAGCTGGCGGCGGAAGTGACGTTGATGCCCGTCAAGAAGCTCGGCGTCGACGCGGCCATTCTGTACTCCGACATTATGAATCCGGTCGCTTCGATCGGCATCGACTTCGATATCGTGAAGAACATCGGGCCGGTCATCCATAACCCGGTGCGCACCCGCGCGGACGTCGAGGCGCTCCGGCCGATCGACGTCGAAGGCGACTTGTCCCATATTTTGAAGACGATTCGGATTTTGGACCGAGAGCTGAAGGTGCCGCTCATCACGTTCGCGGGGTCGCCCTTCACGATCGCGAGCTACTTGATCGAAGGACGGCCGTCGAAGAGCTATATTTTAACGAAAACGATGATGTACAACGAGCCCGACGTCTGGCACGCGCTCATGAACAAGCTCGGCGATATGATCGTCGCCTACGTGCGCGCGCAGTTCGCTAACGGCTCGAAGGCGGTTCAGCTGTTCGACAGCTGGGTCGGGGCGCTCTCGCCGCGCGACTTCCGCGCGTACGTGCTGCCGGTCATCGAACGCATCTTCCGCGAGCTGTCGGACATCCCGCACCCGAAAATTTACTTCCCGGGCGTCGCGTCCGGCGAGCTGCTGCCGTTGCTCGGCGGCGTCGAAGCCGACGTGATCGGCCTCGATTGGCGCGTGTCCGTCCGCGAAGGGCGCCGGCGCCTCGGCGATCGGTTCGCCGTGCAGGGCAATCTGGACCCGTACGTGCTGACGGCGTCGCAAGACGTCATCGAAGCGCAGGCGGCGGCGATTTTGGACGAAGGGATGGAAGCGCCGGGGTATATTTTCAACTTGGGCCACGGCCTGTTCCCGGAAGCGTCTCTCGAGAAGCTGAAGTCGTTAACCGAATTCGTTCATCGGTATTCCGAACGACAAAGGAGCATCTAACTATGGAAGACCAACGCAAGTACGGATCGGACGCGATCGGCGTCCTCGTCATGTCCTACGGCACGCCGGAAAGCTTGGACCAGGTCGAGGCGTATTACACGCACATCCGCCGAGGCAAGCCGCCTACGGCGGAGCAGCTGGACGACTTGGTTCGCCGCTACGAGAAAATCGTAGGCGGCTTCTTCCCGCTGCGCCGCAACACGGACCGCCAAGTGGAGGCGTTGCAGGCGACCCTGGATCGGGAGTATCCGGATTTGAAGTTCGTGTGCTATCAAGGTCTGAAGCATGCGGCCCCGTTCATCGAGGACGGCGTTCGCGCCATGGCGGCCGACGGCATTACGCGGGCGGTCGGCGTCGTGCTGGCGCCGCATTATTCTTCGATGAGCGTGGGCGGCTACGTAAAGCGAGCGCAGGCGGCCGCCGAGGAAGTCGGCGTCGCGATGTCGTTCGTAGAGAGCTATCATCTACACCCGAAGCTGATCGAGGCGCTCGCGGACCGCGTCCGGCGGGCGCTGAAGAAGTTCACCGAGGTCGACGCCGAAGAGGTGAAGGTGCTGTTCACGGCGCATAGTCTGCCGGAACGGATTTTGCAAATGAACGATCCGTACCCGGAGCAGCTGCTCGAGACGTCCCGCGCGGTCGCGGAACGGACGGGCGTGACGGATTGGCAGTTCGCCTGGCAGAGCGCCGGCCAGACCGGCGAGAAGTGGCTCGGTCCGGACGTTCTGGAGGAGCTGGAGCGGCTTCATTCGGAGGAGGGCGTCGATTACGCGCTCGTCTGTCCGATCGGCTTCGTCTCCGACCATCTGGAAGTGCTGTACGACCTCGATATCGAAGCGCAGGCGCTCGCCGGGAAGCTGGGGCTCCACCTGGAGCGCACGGAGATGTTGAATACGGAGCCGCTCTACATGGAGACGCTCGCCGACGTCGTTCGCGGGAAGGTCGTCGAAGCGGGAGTCGGGTCGTAATGGAGAACGAACGAGGGAAGGCCGATCCGCATCTCGTCGTCATCGGCGGCGGGATTACGGGTCTAACGACGGCGTTCTATGCGATCCGGCAGGCGAAAGCCGAAGGGCTCGGGCTCAAGGTGACGTTGATCGAGGGGAGCGAGAGGCTCGGCGGGAAAATTCGAACGATGCGGCGGGACGGCTTCGTGATCGAACGAGGACCGGATTCGTTCCTCGCCCGCAAGCGCCCGATCATCGACCTGTCCCGCGAGCTCGGCCTCGCGGAGGAGCTCGTCACGCTGAACCCGGCGACGAAGAAGACGTACATCTTGCGCGGCGGCAAGCTGCACCGCATCCCGCCGGGCCTCGTGCTCGGCGTGCCCACCGAATGGAAGCCGTTCGTGACGAGCGGCTTGATCGGCTTGTCCGGCAAGCTGCGCGCGGCGCTCGACTGGGTGCTGCCCGCGGCCCGCGGCGACGCGGACGAATCGCTCGGCGGGTTTCTCCGCCGGCGGCTCGGCGACCAAGTCGTCGACTTCGTGGCCGAGCCGCTGCTCTCCGGCATCTATGCCGGCGATGCGGACAAGCTCAGCCTGCTGGCGACGTTCCCGCAGTTTCGCGCGGCGGAGCGCAAGTACCGCAGCCTCATGATCGGGCTCGGACGCGGCGCCGGCGCGACGCGCAGCGGGGCCGCCGGCGAGGACCATATCCCGCCGCACGCCCGCGGCAGCGCGTTCCTCAGCTACCGCCGCGGCTTGTCCGCCCTCGTCGAGCGGCTCTCGGAGACGCTGCAGGCGGAAGGCGCCGTGCTGCTTACGGGCGAGCCCGTGCGCGCCGTGACGCCGGAGCGGGGCGGCGGCGCCGTCGTTACGCTGGCGAACGGCGACGCGCTGCTCGCGGACGCCGTCGCGGTCACGACGCCGGTTTCGGCGCTCGGGGAGCTGCTCCAAGGCGTGCCGGAGGCGTCCTTGTTCCGCGACATGGCGTACGCGTCGGTTGCCAACGTCGTGCTCGGGTACCGCCGGGACGCGATCCGGGTGCCGCTCGACGGCGCCGGCTTCGTCATTCCGCGCACGGAAGGGCGATTCATTACAGCCTGCACGTGGACGTCGGAGAAGTGGCTCCACACGGCGCCGCGGGAGAACGTGCTCATCCGGTGTTACGTCGGGCGCATCGACGACGAGCGGTGGCGGACGATGGACGATGCGGCGCTCGGCGCCGCGGTGAAGCGGGAGGTGGCCGAGCTGATCGGCATCGACGTCGAGCCGGAGTTTCTCGACATCACCCGCCTCGAGAAGTCGATGCCGCAATACGAGGTCGGCCACCTGGACAAGGTTCGGGCGCTGCGCGACGCCCTCATGAAGAAAGCCCCCGGCGTGTTCGCGGCGGGGGCTGGATTCGAAGGCGTCGGATTGCCGGATTGCATTCATCAAGGCAAGCAAGCGGCGGAGCAGGCGGTCGCATTCACGCGCCGCCGGAGCGAAGCTTAGACAAGTCGAGCGAGAAGCCTTGCGGCGTGGCGTTAAGTATGTGGATGCGTTCGAGATCGCGAACGACTTCCATCAGCACCGACTTCGTCACGCCGGCCATCCGCGCCAGCTCGTCGTAGTTCAAGGCGATTCGAATTTGAATCGTGTTGCCGCTGCGAATACCGTTCCGGTTGGCGAAGATGATCAGGTTCTTCAGCACGCGCGTGCGGGCGTCGACGAACGTCAGGTCGTACACGTGATCGTTCGTCTCCCGGATGCGGCGGCACAGCTCCTGCATGATCGTGAGCGACATGTCCGGGAGCGCTCGAAGCAGTTGGATGAAGTCGCTGCCCCGCAGCGTGAGGAACATGCTGTCTTCGAGCACCTGCGCGCTCGCCGAACGCGGCTTGCCGTCGATTAAAGACAACTCGCCGAAGTTGTCGCCCGCTTGAAAGACGGATAAAATTTTCTCCTCGCCGCCCGAATTGGACGTGAACACCTTGACCGAACCGGATACAATGATATAGAAAACGTCTCCCGGCTCCTTCTCGCGGAACAACACCGTCCCGGCCTTGAAGCCCTTGCGACTGCAAATTTCGGAGAGGCGCGTCAGCTGGTCGTCGGAGAGATGCTTGAACAGCGGCACTTGGTGCAAAAGAGATAACATGGGAAATGCTCCTCTGGTTTAGAAAGTCGGTATTATTTTACCATAGGCGGTTCAGGAAAGGATAGGAGGATTTCGGCATGAACGGTCAATCCAGAAGTACGTCCCGGTCGCAGGCGGCGTTCGAAGCGGCGAAGCGAATCATTCCGGGCGGGGTCAATTCCCCGGTCCGCGCGTTCCGATCGGTCGGCGGCGCGCCGTTCTTCGTCGATCGAGGCGAAGGCTCGCGCATCTACGACATCGACGGCAACGACTACATCGATTACGTCGGTTCTTGGGGGCCTCTCATCTTGGGACACGCCCACCCCGAGGTGCTCGCGGCGATTCGCGAGGCGGCCGAGCGCGGGACGAGCTTCGGCGCGCCGACGGAGCGCGAGACGGCCATGGCCGAGCTCGTCTGCGAACGGATGCCTTCCGTCGAAGTCGTGCGCATGGTCAACTCCGGCACGGAGGCGACGATGAGCGCGCTGCGGCTCGCCCGCGGCTTCACGAATCGTCCGAAGATCGTAAAGTTCGAAGGCAGCTACCACGGCCATGCCGACGCGCTGCTCATTAAGGCCGGCTCCGGCGTCGCCACGCTCGGTCTGCCGGACAGCCCGGGAGTGCCGGCCGGCGTGGCGGAGCATACGATCACGGTGCCGTATAACGACGCGGCGTCGCTGCGGCTCGCCTTCGAGAAATACGGCGAACAGATCGCGGCCGTCATCATCGAGCCGATCGGCGGCAACATGGGCGTCGTTCCGCCGCTGCCGGGCTTTCTGGAGGAGATCCGCTCCATTACGACGCAGTATGGGGCGCTGCTCATTTTCGACGAGGTCATGACGGGCTTCCGCGTGCATCTGAACTCGGCGCAGGGGCTGTACGGCATTACGCCGGATCTGACGTGCATGGGGAAGGTCATCGGCGGCGGCCTGCCGGTCGGCGCGTACGGCGGCCGGCGCGACATTATGGAGATGATCGCGCCGAGCGGTCCGATCTACCAAGCGGGGACGCTGTCGGGCAATCCGCTGGCGATGGCGGCCGGGCTGACGACGCTGCGGCTGTTGGGGCAGCCGGGCGTCTACGAGGAGCTGGAACGGAAGTCGGCGCGCCTCGAGGAAGGTCTCGCGCGCAACGCCCGCGAGCTCGGCATCCCGAGCACGATCAATCGCGTCGGCTCGATGGTATGCCCGTTCTTCACGGAGGCGAAGGTCGTCGATTACGAGACGGCGAAGACGTCGGATCTCGGACGGTTCGCCCGCGTGTTCGGCCGCTTGCTCGACCGCGGGGTCAGCATCGCGCCGTCGCAGTTCGAGGGCATGTTCGTGTCGCTGGCGCATTCGGACGCAGACATCGACCGCACGATCGAAGCGCATTACGAGGCTTTGAAGCTGGAATAGCGAAGGATACGACGGTTCGGCCTGCAGACCATTCCTCTCGGAATCGGGGCTGCAGGTTTTTTTTATTGAAAACATTAAGATTCATTTCGAGAAGGGGGGCTGTCGCTTCGCATGCCGGAGCGGCTTCGGAGCAAGCTTGCGCCTGCGATGATCAGGAACGGGAGCGCGGCGAACGACCTTCCCCGAATCGCCATGGAAGAAAGACGACATCGCGACAATTCGAAAAGACGGACTCGAGAAGTCTTCGATTATTTTCTAACGCGGTCGAAAACATAGCGGGTCGCCTGCCTGCGAACAAGATGGCTCTCAGTATTTCCAAAATCGTGCAATCCGATAAGCATGCGAGCGGCCGTTTGCGAGACGGAACGGACGGGATTTCTACTTTTTCAGGCATGACGGCATCGCTTGGCCCATATACATAGTGATGAGTCATTTTGCGAAGGGAGGAAACATCTTGTCCCAACAGGCATCCGGATTGCGGTTCGACATTTACGAACGCGTTCATCTTCCTGACAATACGGTCGGCGTGAAGGAAATCAACGGCATCGAGCTGACGCCGGAAATCAGTGTTGTCGCGCAAGGAGAACAGGCGGTATTGAAGGGGTATTTGGTGTTGTCGGGTACATACGCGGGGGAGGGCGAGACGCGGAACGAGGAGGAGCGGCTGACGCATCGCATTCCGGTGGAAATTACGCTGCCGCTCAGCCGAGTGGAAAACGTGAACGACATCCGGGTCGAAATCGAAAATTTCGACGTGGACTTGTTATCCCCAAGAAGCCTTAACGTGACGGGCGTTCTATCGCTTGGCGGCATCGAGACGGCGAGCCCGATGGAGCCCGCTTGGCGCGAAGAAGAGGAGGTCGTCTTCACGCATCGCGTGGAGCAGAGCCCGCCGACGCCGACGCCGGCTCCACCGCCGACGCCTGAGCCTGCGCCGTTCATGGCGGCCGAGGCGGTAGCGCCGGAGCCCGAGCCGATCCCGATTTCGGCGCCGAACGTGGCCGCGGTCTCTGCGGCGAACGAGCCCGAAACGGCGCTCCCGGAGGCGAACGAGCCGCAAGCCGAAGCGCCGGCGACGATCTCGGCTGCGGAGAACGCCGAGCCGAACGAGGAGCCCGAGGCCGCGGAGGCATTGGAAGCCGCGCAAGAGCCCGAAGCGGCGCCCGCGCCCGAGAAGCAGGAGATCAAGATCGCCTTCTCCGGCAAGACGTCCGAGAGCCCGCAAGCGCCGATCGGCGTGAACGCGATCATGTCGATGGCCGGCGCGGGAGCGGCCCAAACGGCCCAAGCGGCCCAAGCGACTCAAGCGACTCAAGCGACTCAAGCGGAGAAACGGCAGGAGCCGCCGCCGCAGCCGGCCGCGGCGGCCGAAACCGCCGAGGGCAAGGACCGCCTCGAGTGGAAGAAGCTGTTCCTGCAGTCGAGCGCCGACGAAACGTCGTTCCGCAAGGTACGCATGTGCATCGCCCAGAAGGAAGACACGATCGAGACGATCGCGGATCGGTATCAGAAGAACGTCCGCGAGCTGATGCTGTACAACCGCATCAACGATCAATATTTACAGGAAGGGCAGATCGTCTACATTCCGTAGGCGAGCCGAAACGAAGCCCCTCGCCATCGCGCTCGCAGAGCCGGCGGCGGGGGGCTTCGTTTCGTTTTCCACAGCCCATAAGGATCAATAAAAGTTAAGCAGGAAGCCCAGGTACGCCATGAAAAACAAGAATAGAATGAAAACATCGAGCGGGTTCGGCAAAATGAGCGTTCGCACGAATTGGATGCAAATCAGCGGCAGCATGACCGACTTCACGCCGTAACGCACCTTCCACCACCAACGAGGCACGGGCGTCCCCCCTTTCCTTCGCGCGCGGCGAGTCTCTCCGTCCCGCTTCGCGATTTGACTCCGGCTTGATTAGCGGGTATCATATGGAATATATGAGCAATTCCCGAAGAACATGACATGAACCGAATGACTTGGAACGGGAGGAGTACGCAGTCAGCCCCCTTCAGAGAGCGGAGCCGGCATTCGCTGGAAGGTTCCGCAGGGATCCGCGCGCTGCCGAAGTCGCCCCGGAGTCGCTTGCATGACGCCGCATAAGGCTAGTGCCGGCCGGTCCCCGACCGTTATCTCGGACAGAGCGCCGTGCCGGCGCGTACGCACGTACGGACTTTCGCGTCCGGATGCGCGGCGGGTGGCGCGGAATTAAGGTGGTACCACGGAAGCGAACCTTTCGTCCTTGAGAAATCAGGGGCGGAAGGTTTTTTTATTTCGACGCGAGACGGGTACGATTCAAGGAGGAGTTTACGGATGAGCGAAACGACGAATCAAGGCATGCCGACGACGTACGATCCGAAGACGGCGGAGAGCAAATGGTACGATCGATGGATCGAGAGAGGATATTTCGAAGCGGGAAAACGGCCGGACGCAAAGCCGTATACGATCGTCATCCCGCCGCCGAACGTGACGGGCGTGCTGCATATCGGGCACGCGCTCGACTTCTCGCTGCAAGACATCCTCGTGCGCGCGAAGCGGATGCAAGGCTACGACGCGCTGTGGCTGCCGGGCACCGACCATGCGGGCATCGCGACGCAGGCGAAGGTCGAGGCGAAGCTGCGCGAGGAAGGCGTCACCCGGTACGACCTCGGGCGGGAGAAGTTCCTCGAGGAAGTATGGAAGTGGAAGGAGCAGTCCGCGAAGACGATTCGCTACCAGTGGAGCAAGATGGGATTGTCGCTGGACTATTCCCGCGAGCGGTTCACGCTGGACGAGGGCTTGTCGAACGCGGTGCGCGAGGTGTTCGTCCGTCTGTACGAGAAGGGGCTCATCTACCGCGGCAAGAAAATCATCAACTGGGACCCGGCGGCGCGTACGGCGCTGTCGGATATCGAGGTCGAATATAAGGAAGTGCAAGGCGCCCTCTATCACTTGCAATATCCGCTGAAGGACGGCTCCGGGAGTCTAGTGGTCGCGACGACGCGTCCGGAGACGATGCTCGGCGATACGGCGGTGGCGGTGCATCCGGAGGACGAACGCTACAAGCACCTGATCGGCAAGACGCTCGTGCTGCCGATTATCGGCCGCGAAATTCCGATCGTCGGCGACGAGTACGTCGAGAAGGAGTTCGGCAGCGGCGCGGTCAAAATTACGCCGGCGCACGATCCGAACGACTTCGAGGTCGGCCTGCGACACGATCTGCCGCAGATTCTCGTTATGGACGAATCCGGCAAAATGAACGCGAACGCGGGCAAGTACGACGGCATGGATCGATTCGAATGCCGGAAAGCGATCGTCGCGGACATGAAGGAGCTCGGCGTGCTGCTGCGGATCGAAGAGCATATGCATCAGGTCGGACACAGCGAGCGCTCCGGCGCCGTCGTCGAACCGTATTTGTCCACGCAATGGTTCGTGCGGATGCAGCCGCTCGCGGAGCGCGCGATCGCGCAGCAGAAGTCGGGCGAAGGCGTCAACTTCGTGCCGGACCGCTTCGAGAAGACGTACCTCAACTGGATCGAAAATATTCGCGACTGGTGCATCTCCCGCCAGCTCTGGTGGGGACACCGCATTCCGGCCTGGTACTGCAAAGACTGCGGGGAGCCGACGGTCGCTTCGCACGACCCGTCCGCGTGCTCTCATTGCGGCGGAACGAAGCTCGAGCAGGACGACGACGTGCTCGATACTTGGTTTTCCTCGGGGCTCTGGCCGTTTTCGACGCTCGGCTGGCCGGACAAGGACGCGCCGGATTTCAAGAAATATTATCCGACGGACGTGCTCGTGACGGGGTACGACATTATCTTTTTCTGGGTCGCTCGGATGATCTTTACCGCATTGGAGTTCACCGATCGCAATCCGTTCAAGGACGTGCTTATTCACGGGCTGGTACGCGACGCGGAAGGACGGAAGATGTCCAAGTCGCTCGGCAACGGCGTCGACCCGCTTGAGGTTATCGACCAATACGGCGCCGACGCCATGCGGTATATGCTGTCGACCGGCAT
The DNA here is from genome assembly GCF_005765165.1 of Paenibacillus antri. Classification (NCBI taxonomy): domain Bacteria; kingdom Bacillati; phylum Bacillota; class Bacilli; order Caryophanales; family Paenibacillaceae; genus Paenibacillus; species Paenibacillus antri. The sequence continues at coordinate 273,405 of NZ_VCIW01000002.1, forward strand.
TACGCCGGGTCAAGACCTGCGCTTCCGCTTCGAGCGCGTGGAGCAAGCCCGCAACTTCGCCAATAAGATCTGGAACGCGTCGCGCTTCGCGTTGATGAACTTGGAGGGTTTCCAACCGCAGCCGCTCGACGAAGCGACGATCGCGAAGCTGTCCACGGCGGACCGGTGGATACTTCATCGCTTGAACGACGCCGCGTCGAACGTGACGCGCCTCCTCGACGCCTACGAATTCGGCGAGACGGGCCGCGCGCTGTACGATTTCATCTGGGACGATCTGTGCGACTGGTATATCGAATTCGCGAAGCTGTCGTTGTACGGCGGCGACGCGGAGTCGAAAGCCCGCACGCAGACCGTGCTCGCGTATGTGCTCGATCAGACGCTGCGACTGCTGCATCCGTTCATGCCGTATATCACCGAGGAAATTTGGTCGCATCTGCCGCATGGACCGGAAGCCGGCGAGACGATTACGCTGGCCGCATGGCCGGCGCCGGACGCGAAGTGGGAAGCTCCGTCGCAAGTCGCCGAGATGGAGCTCCTCATGGCGATGATCCGCTCGATCCGCAACGTGCGCGCCGAAGTGAACGTGCCGATGAGCAAGAAGATCGAGATGATCGTCAAGCCCGCTTCCGAAGAGACGTCACGCATCTTGGAGGCGAACCGCCATTACGTCGAGCGGTTCTGCAACACGTCGTCTCTAGCGATTTCGATGGAGGCGTCGGCCCCGGAGAAGGCGATGAGCGCGATCGTGACGGGCGCGGAGATGTTTCTGCCGCTCGCGGGTCTCATCGACATCGAGCAAGAGGTCGCGCGGCTCGAGAAGGAGCTTAAGACGTTGAACGCGGAAGTCGAACGCGTCGAGAAGAAGCTCGCCAACCCGGGCTTCGTCGCGAAGGCGCCGGCGGCCGTTATCGAGGAAGAGAAGGCGAAGATGAACGACTACGCGGATAAGCGCGATAAGGTGCTCGCGCGAATCGCCGAGCTGAAGGGGTAACGGCGATGTTCGATAGTTACGAGCAAGCGTTGGAATGGATCACGAAGCTGATGCCGTTGCACGGCATCAAGCCGGGACTCGAGCGGACGGAGGCGCTGCTCGAGAAGCTCGGCCATCCGCAGCGCCGATTGAAGTTCATTCACGTCGCGGGGACGAACGGCAAGGGCTCGACGTGCGCGTTCCTCGCCTCGGCGCTGCAAAGCGCGGGATACGAGGTGGGAACGTTCACGTCGCCTTATCTCGAGAAATACACGAACCGGATTCAAGTGAACGGGGAAGACATTCCGGAGGCGTCGGTGCTCGCGATCGCGAATCGGATCAAGCCGCTCGCCGACGAGCTGGAGCCGTTGCACGGCGCGCTCAGCATGTTCGAGCTCAGCACGGCGATTGCGATTCAATACTTCGCGACGGAAGCGTACCCGGATCTCGTCGTATGGGAAACGGGCATGGGCGGACGCCTCGACTCGACGAACGTCGTAGCGCCGCTCGCGTCCGTCATTACGAACGTCGGGCTCGACCACACCGACGTGCTGGGCGAGACGATTCCGGAAATCGCGCGGGAGAAGGCGGGCATCATTAAACCGGGCGTGCCGGTCATCTCGACGGCGGCGAACGAGGAAGCGGCGGCGGTCGTTCGGGAGACGGCGGCGGCGCGGAAGGCGACGCTGTACGAGGTCGGGAAGCAGTTCCGATACGAGACGCGCGAGGTGCAGGAGGGGCGGCAGACGTTCGACTTCGAAGGCCCGTTCCGGACGCTGCCGAACGTCGCGATTACGATGGACGGCTTGCACCAACAGGCGAACGCGGCGCTCGCGCTCATGACGCTGGAGGTGCTCCGCCAGTATTACGCGATCATCGTCGACGACGAGGACTTGTACGCGGCGTTCGCCCGCACGGCGTGGAAGGGCCGCCTCGAGATGGTTTCGCGCGAACCGCGCATCCTGCTGGACGGGGCGCATAATCCTGACGGGGCGAAGACGCTGGCGGACACGCTGCGGACCGTCTATACGTATCGCAAGATCGTATTTGTGCTCGGGATGCTTCGGAACAAGAATCATCCGGAATATTTACGGCATATACTACCTATTGTGGATACACTGATTGTAACGGAACCGGAATTTTTCAAGAAAATGCCCGCCGTCGAGCTCGCGGAGGCGGCTGCGGCGTGGCGCGACGCGTCCGGCGCGGCGCTCTCCGTGACGGCGGAGCCGGACTGGAAGGCGGCGCTTGACCGCGCCGCGCGGGAAGCCGGACCGGAAGATTTGATCGTGGTATCGGGCTCGTTGTACTTTTTGTCGGACGCCCGCTCCCGGGTTTTGAATTTGCCGAACAGCGAAAAAGGTTGGTGAGACACATGAGTACATCCGAGCAGCATGTGCATTTCATCGGGATCGGCGGGTACGGTATGAGCGCCATCGCCAGAGTCATGCTGGAAATGGGCTATCGCGTGTCGGGCTCCGACGTCGCGGAGCAGGAATTGACGGAGAAGCTGGCGCAGAAGGGCGCGAAGGTGTTCATCGGCCACGAGGCCGGGCATGTGCAAGGCGCGGATCTCGTCGTGTACTCTACGGCGCTGTCCAAGGACAACGTGGAGAGAGTCGCCGCGGAATCGCTGAACATTCCCGTCATCCACCGCTCGCAGATGCTCGCGCGGCTCCTGAACGCGAAGAAGGGCGTCGCGGTCGCCGGCGCGCACGGCAAGACGACGACGTCGTCGATGATCGCGCTCGTCATGGAGAGCACCGGCGTCGATCCGACTTACATCATCGGCGGGGAAATCATGAACGTCGGCAGCAACGCGAAGGCGGGCAAGGGCGATTTCGTCGTCGCGGAAGCGGACGAGAGCGACGGATCGTTCCTACAATATTATCCGACGCTTGCGGTCGTCACCAACATCGAAGCGGATCATCTGGAAAACTACGACGGCGACTTCGCCAAGCTGAAAGCCGCTTACGCTCGCTTCCTCAGCCAAGTGAAGGAAGGCGGGAAGGCGGTCGTCTGTTTGGACGATCCCGAGCTCGCGGGCCTGCTGCCCGACGTATCGGCGGAGCTCGTCACCTATGGAACGCACCTGGACGCGGAATTCCGGGCGACGGACATCTCGCTCGGCGACCGGAAGGCCGAGTTTACGGTGCTGCGCCGCGGCGCGGCGCTCGGCCGCGTCACGCTCAGCGTGCCCGGTCATCATAACGTGCTGAACGCGCTGGCGACGCTCATCGTCTGTCTCGAGGCGGGCGTGCCGTTCGCGGAAGCGGCGGCGGCGCTGACCGAATTCAGCGGAGCGAAGCGGCGGTTCCAGGTGCTCGGCGACGTGAACGACGTGCTCGTCATCGACGATTACGCGCATCATCCGACGGAGATCGTGGCGACGATCGCCGCGGCGAAGGCGACCGGCAAGCGAATCGTGGCCGTATTCCAGCCGCAGCGGTATACGCGGACGTTTTATTTGCTCGACGCGTTCAGCCGCTCGTTCTCCGAAGCCGACGAGGTCATTATCGTCGACATCTATTCGCCGGCCGGCGAACAGCGGATCGAAGGGGTTTCGGCCGCGCGTCTGACGGAGCTCATTCGAGCAAACTCCAACGCGAACGTCACCCATATTTCGACGAAGGAGCAGGTGCTCGAGCATCTGGAGCGTACCGTCGCGCCGGGCGATCTCGTACTGACGATGGGCGCGGGCGATATTTGGAAGGTCGCGAAGGAGCTTTCGGCCACGCTGCGGAAACGGGCCGAATCGAAATAATTCCGCGTTCTCGTTCGAAGAAAAAGCTCATAATCTCGCTCCCTCTATCATATGTTGGTAGGGAGAATGGACAAGGGAGCGAGACGTTATGAGTAAAGCGAGAATGACTTTTCGTTTTGATAATACGCGGCGCGCGGCGGCGGGACAAGCCGGCGAAGCGCCGATCGATCGACATCGGGAGCTCGTCGCGCCGGAAACGGACGCCGCGGCGGAGCCGGAGAAGGAAGCGAAGAACGGATCGGCGCGGGAGGCGAAGGAGCCGCCTTCCAACGTCATTCCGCTTCGTCATTACGAATTCCAGGTTTCCGAAGAGCCGATCGTGCTTGAAGAGCGACCGATGCCGCCTTCGCCGCCTCCGGCGCGGCGGATCGACGCCGAGTATCCGTACGATTACGGCGCTTGGAACGATACGTCGAGCGCGGAGGCGGACGAGCTGGAGCGGCTCATTCGCGAGACCGACGCGTACGAGCCGGAGCCCGAGCCGGAGCGGCCGCGCGGGCGGTCCGGCGAGCGGGGCCGGGCAGCCCCGCCGCGGTACTCGCCCGAGGAAGCTCGGCGGTTGTACGAGCGTCTCTCGCGGGACGAGGAGGAGGTCGACGGGGAAGCGGGCTATTGGCCCGGCGTCTCCGAGCCGCCGCCACGCGCCGCGAGGGCGTCCGCGATGCGCCGCCGGACCCAAGACGGTCCGGCGTGGTGGAAGGTCGCGGCGTCGGTCGTCGGGGCGATCGCGACGGGGGTGTTGTTCGGTTCGTTCGTCTTGAACTTCTTCGTCGGCGATCCGCCGTCGACCGCGCTCCCGGGCGTCGGCGAGTCCGGCGCCGCCCAGCAGGAAGGCGCGGGCGCTCCGGCGGACGGCGCCCCCGCCGAAGGGACGGATGCGGGCGAAACGCCGGCAACGAGCGACGCCGGCGGCGTCGTCGAGACGGCGACCGCCGATGTCCAACTGCCGGAGCGCCGCATGTTCCTGCTGCAGAACGGCAAGTTCGAGACGCTCGAAGCCGCGCGCACGCTCGCCGCGGATATGAAGAGCAAGGGGCTCGCCGCGACGATCGAGGAAGGCGACGGATTTTTCGTCTATGCCGGCGTCTCGTCGGACCGGGACTCGGCGCTTCGGGCGGGCGTCAAGCTGCAGGCGCAGGGCGTCGAAGTGTACGTAAAGCCTTATGAGCTGCCGAAGGTCGCGCAGGTGCGCTGGGCCGACGGCTCGGCCGAAGCGTTGGGCGACTACGTGACGAAGGGAAGCGACATGGTGCGCATCATCGGCGACTTGACGATGGTACATCTCGAAGGCGATGCGCCGGTCGCACCCGAGAAGGCTACGCTGGAGAAGCTTCAATCGGAGCATCTGGCGTTGTCGAAGCTGTCTTCTCCGGCCGCGGCCGGACTGCCGGCGGATGCGCAGCCGATGCTGAAGCGAATGGACGACGCCGTGCGGAACGCGATCGTCGCCGTCGAGGAATACGCGGCGCATCCGGATCACGCTTATCTGTGGAGCGCGCAGAGCGCGTTGATGGATTACGTGATCGCCGAGAAGCAGCTGCTGATGACGATCGCGACGATGTAGGCGGGTATGGAGCATAACGGAAGGGGCTGTCCCGAAAGTCGTAAAACGACTTAGGGGCGGCTCCTTCTTTTTACGATCATGCTCTTAGCGGGAGGGTACGGGTTCCGGCTCGCGCTTCTGTAAAACCGAATGAGCCGCCTGTCGTCATTACACCCAATTGGAACAGCAAGAAAATGTGAGAAAAACAGCGATTTCTTTGTACATCCAATATAACATGGACCAACTTTGGGCAAATGAAAAATAACCGGGGATTCCGGCGTTTCCTGCTTCGAAGCTTGCCGAAAGTGAGCTTGAAGGTCGGGTGGCTTTCACTCGCCCATAACCTCCTTAAGCGAACAGCAATAAGCCAAAAAGTGAAAACGGTCGGTCAGGAATAGACCAATCCTGACCGACCGTTTTCAAGTTTTTCATAGGGGGATGGTTTTCTTATTCTTCGAGATGGCCGCGCGACAGCTGGCGGTCGACCATCGTCGCCATCTCGGCCCGGGTCACGTTCCGGTCGGGACCGTACATCCGCTCGGCGACGCCGTTCACGATGCCGAGGCCGCTGAGGCGCATGATGGACGAATACGCCCAGTTTTTCGAAGTGACGTCCTTGAACGAGGAACTCGGGCTTCCGCCGGCTTGCGACGCGCCGATCAGCCGATCGAGCACGACGGCGACCTCCGCGCGGGACACCGGGGCGTCCGGGCGGATCGTTCCGTCCGGGTAGCCGCGGAGGATGCCGCTCTTCGCCGCCTCCTTCATGACGGCGTACGACCAATGCCAATCCGGCAGGTCGCCGAACGAGGGCGTCGTCTCTTCCGGAACCGCCGGCGTGTCCGGCGAGCCGGTCGCCGGCAGATCGGACGAGCCTTCTTCGTCGTAGACCGATTCGGTCACCGTGACCGAACCGTCGAACTCGGCCAGCGTCACCTCGGATTTCGCTCCGGCGAATCCGAACGCGCGCTCCGCGAACGCCATCAGCTCGGCGCGGGTCAGCGGCTGGTCCGGGTTGAATTTTCCGTTATAGCCGTCGGCGATGCCTTGTTCGTTGAGGCGAATGATCGAATCCTTCGCCCAATGCTTGCCGATGTCGCTGAACGTCGGCGGCAAGAACTTCAGAATGCCGTTCGCGATGCCTGAAGCGTATTTCGCCCGGATGGAGGACGAGGACAGCAGCTTTGCGTCCTGCGCGTTCGAGAGGAACGCCGTCTCGACGAGCACGCTCGGGACGTTGCCCATGCGCACGACGTAAGCGGAGCTCTGCAGCAGGCCGCGGTCCGTGTTCGGCACCTGTTCGAGCACGGACGACAGGACGAGCTGCGCGAGGTGGCGGCTCTGCGGGCTGAGCGCCTTCATTTCGTCGCTGGCCGGATAATCCGGGTTCGGCTTCGCGGCGTCGTGATAGAGCACCATCGTGCCGCGGACGTCCTTGGACGGGTGCGCGTTCGCGTGAACCGAGACGAACAGATCGGCGTCGGCGGCGCGGGCGATCTCGACGCGCGCTTGCAGCGACAGCGTCTTGTCCGTGTTGCGCGTCATGACGACCTCGTACCCTTTTTCTATCAATATGTCTCTCAATCGGTAGGCGATTTCGTTATTGACCGATTTCTCGTATAATCCGTTAATACCGACGGCGCCGGGATCGCTTCCCCCATGGCCGGGATCGACGACGACTTTGGCGGCCTGTCCTATGTACGGAGAGGCGAAGAGGCTGGCGGCGACCGCCACGGCGGCTATGAATCTTTTCAAGTAAAATCCCTCCCGCCCATTATTTTAATAGGTTAAGTATCGGTTGTAATCAGGTAAGATGTACTATTTATCTCGATACTTCGTCGCTTTTTGTTCTCTTGCGCCGCCCGATCAAGATATAATAGACGCTATAGAGACGGAGGGTACGGTGGACGCATGAAAAAGAATAACCTCACCTTGATCGTGTTTTTGATCGTCGGTTTGTTGGCCGGCACGATTTTGGCTCGGCTGCTCGCGGACGTGCCGTGGCTGTCGTTCCTGACGAAGTCCGCGGAAATTCGCTGGGAGCCGAAGGCCGATTTGCAAGTCGTTCGATACGACTTGAAATTTGCGGTTACACTAAACTTGGCGAGCATTCTCGGATTGGCCGGCGCGTTTTGGATTTATCGAAAAGTATAAGGAGAGGCGGAACGGAGTTATGACGGAGCGGAAAACGTTGATTTTGGCCTCCTCCTCGCCGAGACGGCAAGAATTGATCCGGCTGCTCGGCTATCCGGTGGAGGTCGTGCCGAGCGACGCCGACGAAAGCGTCGAAGACGGGTGGACGCCGGCGGAAATCGTGGAGGAGCTGTCGCTTCGCAAGGCGTTGGCCGTGTTGGAACGTCTTCCTGACGGAGCCGGCGGCATCGTCGTCGGCTCGGATACGATCGTCGTTTCGAACGGACGCGCGCTGGGGAAGCCTCGGGACGAAGAAGACGCGGCGGACATGCTGAGATCGCTGCAAGGGCGGCCGCATGAAGTGTATAGCGGGTTGGCGCTGGTGGATGCGACGACGGGCGGCCGGTCCGTGGCGCATAGGATGACGCGCGTCTGGATGAAGCCGATGGACGAGCGGCGCATCCGGAATTATATCGCTACCGGCGAGCCGAGCGATAAGGCGGGGGCGTACGCCATCCAAGGTTTCGGCGCTTCGCTCGTCGAACGGATGGACGGAGACTACTTTACGGTCGTCGGCTTGCCGGTGTCGCTCGCGGCGGATCTGTTGGAGCGCGACTTCGGGTGGCGCGTATTGTAAGGCGCTTCGTCGGCGCGCGCGGATAACGGAAAGTTTTTCCGTTAACCGTCGCGCGCCATTGTTCTTCGGCGTTCCCTCTCTTATAATTTGGGTACTTTTTTGCGAGGGAAGGGGATGCGGATCATGGAGACGATGATGCTGCGGGAGGTGCCGGAAGACGAGCGGCCGCGGGAGAGAATGCTGCGGAACGGAGCGTCGGGCATGAGCAACAGCGAGCTGCTCGCGATATTGCTGCGGACGGGTACGCGCAGCGAGTCCGCCGTGACGTTGGCGCAGCGGCTCTTGATCGAATCGGGAGGCCTCCGGGGGCTGGCCGACCGCACCGTCGAGCAGTTGTGCGAGCGGCGCGGCGTCGGACCCGCCAAAGCGCTGCAGCTGCTCGCGGCGTTGGAGCTGGGGAGGCGCATGGCGCGCACGGAGCTGGAGGCTTCGCCGATCATTCGGTCGCCGGAGGACGTGTCGACGCTGGTCATGGAAGACTTGCGGTACTTGCAGCAGGAGCACTTCGTCGTGTTGTTCCTGAACACGAAGAACCGCGTCGTCGGACGGGAGACGCTGTCGGTCGGCAGCCTGAACGCGGCGATCGTCCACCCGCGCGAGGTGTTCCGCGCGGCGGTGAAGCGAAGCGCCGCTTCGGTCATCTGCGTGCATAACCACCCTAGCGGCGACCCGACGCCGAGCCCCGAAGATGTTCAATTGACGAATCGGTTGTCCGAGGCGGGTCATATTATAGGTATCGAAGTCTTGGACCATGTGATCATCGGAGACCGTCGGTACGTCAGTATGAAAGAGCGAGGCGATCTGTAGGGAGGAGGCATCGCGAGGGAAATCGGGGGGCTGTTGCATGCGCGCTGGAACGCCCCGGCGGCAGGATAGTCGGAGAAAGTCCGACTAAACGGCAACGGGGGTGCCTCGGCGGCGAAATAGTCGTAGAAAGTCCGACTGGACGGTAGCACGGGCGCCCAGGAGGCGGGATAGTCGGAGAAAGTCCGACTGGACGGCAGAGTGGGTGCCTCGGCGGCGAAATAGTCGGAGAAAGTCCGACTAAACGTCAGCGTGGGCGCCTCGATGGCGAAATAGACGGAGTAAGTCCGACTGGACGGTAGCACGGGCACCCAGGAGGCGGGATAGTCGGAGAAAGTCCGACTGGACGGCAGCACGGGCGCCCAGGAGGCGGGATAGTCGGAGAAAGTCCGACTGGACGGCAGCACGGGCGCCCAGGAGGCGGGATAGTCGGAGAAAGTCCGACTGGACGTCAGCGTGGGCGCCTCGGCGGCGAAATAGTCGGAGAAAGTCCGACTGGACGGCAGAGTGGGCGCCTTCGGCAGCGAAATAGACGGAGTAAGTCCGACTGGACGGTAACACGGGCGCCCAGGAAGCGGGATAGTCGGAGAAAGTCCGACTAAACGTCAGCGTGGGCGCCTCGATGGCGAAATCGTCGGAGAAAGTCCGACTGGACGTGCAGGGAGCGAAGGTGCGGCTTCGGCCATTTGCAAAGCCTAGGCACCCTAATGTTATAATTAAAAAGATTGTCTTACTTCGGGTGGAGTAGAAGGGAGTTACCTACATGTTCGGCGGTTTGAGCACGAAGGATCTCGGGATCGATCTCGGGACAGCGAACACGCTCGTGTACGTGAAAGGCAAAGGAATCGTCGTTAGGGAACCCTCCGTGGTCGCCCTGCGCACCGATACGAAAACGATCGAAGCCGTCGGCGAGCAAGCGAAGCGCATGATCGGCCGGACGCCCGGCAACATTCGCGCGGTGCGTCCGATGAAGGACGGCGTCATCGCCGACTTCGACACGACGGCTACGATGATTAAATATTTCATCCGTCAGGCGCAGAAGCAGCGCTCGCTGTTCCCGCGCCATCCGTCCGTCATGGTTTGCGTGCCGTCCGGCATTACGGCGGTGGAGAAGCGCGCAGTGGAGGACGCGACGCGGCAAGCCGGCGCGAAGGAAGCGTACACGATCGAGGAGCCGTTCGCGGCGGCGATCGGCGCCAACCTGCCGGTATGGGAGCCGACGGGGAGCATGGTCGTGGACATCGGCGGGGGGACGACGGAGGTCGCCGTCATCTCGCTCGGCGGCATCGTCACGTCCCGGTCGATCCGCGTCGCCGGCGACGAGATGGACGACGCGATTATCCAGTACATTAAGCGAACTTATAACTTGATGATCGGGGAGCGGACGTCCGAACAGATGAAGATGGAGATCGGCTCGGCGCTGCCGATGCAGCCGCCGCCGACGATCGAAATTCGCGGCCGCGATCTCGTGACGGGCTTGCCGAAGACGATCAGCGTCTCCGCCGACGAGGTGACGGAAGCGCTGGCGGACACGGTCGGGGCGATCGTCGACGCGGTCAAGGTAACGCTCGAGAAGTGTCCGCCGGAGCTGTCGGCCGACATTATGGACCGCGGCATCGTGCTTACGGGCGGCGGAGCGCTTCTTCGCAATCTCGACAAGCTGCTCGCCAGGGAGACGGGCATGCCGGTCGTCGTCGCGGAGAATCCGCTCGATTGCGTCGCGATCGGCACCGGGAAGGCGCTCGAAAACATTCATCTATTCAAAACAAGGTCGGGGCCGACTTCCCGTTCGCGCAGATAGGGCGTCGGCCGTTCCTTGGCGACGCACGGCCAAGCGGTGAGGGGATGCATGGGGAACGATGTTTAAATTTATGGGGAATAAGCGGCTGTTCTTGCTGCTTGCCGCGATTATGTTTTTCATCGCGATAATGGGGTTCAGTCTCAGCGTGAGAGGGGGCGCCACCTGGCCAGAGAAGTTCGTCGCCGACACGGTGGCGTTCGGGCAAGGCCTCGTGTATAAACCGGTTCGTTCGGTCGCCGGCTTCTTCGAAGACGTTCGGCGCCTCAAGACCGTGTACGAAGAAAATCAGGCGCTGCGACTGACGCTTTCGCAATACGCCCGCGACACCGCAAGGCTGAACGACCTCGAGGCGCAGAACGCACGCTTGAAGGAAGCGCTCGAATTCACGGAACGGCAGAAGCGGTCGCATGAGTATACATACCGGATCGCCGAGGTCATCTCGGAAAGTCCGGATCGGTATAATCGCGTCGTCCGCATCAATCTCGGCGAGCGCGACGGCATTCGGATGGACATGGCGGTCATGACGGTCGACGGACTGATCGGACGCATCGTCCGCGTCACGCCGTTCACCTCGAACGTGCAGCTCATCACCGATCTGAACGGAGAAGAGGGCGGCGTCAGGGGCTTCGCCGCGACCGTGCAAGGCAGGGAGAGCGAATCGTTCGGCATCGTGGAAAACTACAATGCCGAGGAGGGGACGCTGCTCATGACGAAGATCGATCAGAACGACGAGCTGAAGGAAGGCGACGTGATCGTGACGTCCGGCCTCGGGGAGCTGTTCCCGGAAGGCATCGTCATCGGCACCGTCATCGACCGGAAGGTCGGCGATTTCGGATTGACGCACACCGCTACGATCGAGCCGGCCGCGCAATTCAGCCATCTTCGGGAAGTGTTCGTCGTCGAGGTGCCGGGCCTTGAGTAACGCTTCGACGCTCAAGTGGGTGCTGCTGACGTTGACGCTGCTGGTCTTCTTTCTGCTCGAGAGTTCGCTGCTGCCTTGGATTACGCCGTTAGAGTGGCGCAGCGAACTGTCGATTTATCCGAAGCTGGTGCTTATATCGGCCGTGTATATATCCGTCTTTACGAACCGCCATATCGGCTTGGCGTACGGTCTTGCGTTCGGCTTGCTGCAGGACGTTCAGTTTTACGGGCATATGATCGGCGTGAACGCCTTCGCTTACGGGCTCGCGGCTTACGTGGCCGGCCTCTTGATTCGGCCGAATCTCGTAAGCTTGTTTTCCGTATTTCTCATTCAATTATCCGCTTTGCTGCTATACGAGACTTCGACGTACGCCATATATCGGCTCTTCAGCGTGACGGACAGCGATTTCGGTTGGACGTTCATTCACGGGATGCTCCCTAGCATCTTAATCAGCCTGTTTCTCGCTTTAGCGCTCTACATTCCTGCGCGAAAGTGGCTCGAAGCTCCGAGGTCGGAACGGGATTCCGACGAAGAATAGCGAGCCGGGCAGGAGTTTCGCGAACAAAAGCAGAAATGGTATAGGTTGAAAGGGAGGCTCGCCGTCTCATATGTCCACGACAAAATCGCTCGTTACGATCAAAGGGGTTAAAGAAGGCCTGCTTTTCGTGCTCGACGACGCGGCTCCGTTACCGGACGTGTTGTCGGACTTAAGTCATAAGCTGGAGCATACGCACAGCCAATTTTTAACGGGCCCGATCGTGCATGTGCATGTCAGGCTCGGCAAGCGCCCGTCGACCGACGAGACGAAAGCCGCGTTGAAGGAGGCGTTCGCCTTCCGCGGCAATTTACTCGTTCAGTCGATCGTAAGCGATTCGCAGGAATCGTCCGCGGCTCTGCCGCTTTTGCCGGCGATGAAGACGATTACGGGCATCGTTCGCTCCGGCCAGACGCTGCATCACGACGGGGACGTGCTGCTGTTGGGGGACGTCAATCCGGGAGGCACGATTACGTCGACCGGCCACATTTTGATTTTAGGTTCGCTTCGCGGGCTCGCGCATGCCGGCGTCGAAGGGGACGACGGCGCGATCATCGCCGCCTCGTATTTGCGGCCGACCCAGCTGCGCATCGCCGGGGTCGTCTCGCGGCCGCCGGACGAATGGGGCTTCCAAGAGGCGTTCATGGAATTCGCGTATTTGCGCGAGGGCGTCATGGAAATCGAGAAGATTCACCAGTTGCACCGCATCCGGCCGCAACTGAAGCACTAGCGAAGGAGAGTGATCCTCATGGGAGAGGCGATCGTAGTCACATCGGGGAAGGGCGGCGTCGGCAAGACGACCACGTCGGCGAACGTCGGCACGGCGCTCGCGCTGCTCGGGAAGAAGGTGTGCATGCTCGACACCGATATCGGACTGAGAAACCTGGACGTCGTCATGGGCCTGGAAAACCGAATTATCTACGATCTTGTCGACGTCATCGACGGACGCTGCCGGCTGAATCAAGCGCTGATTAAAGACAAGCGCTTCGATGAATTGTACTTGATCCCCGCTGCGCAGACGAAGGACAAGAACGCCGTGTCTCCGGAGCAGGTGCGGGACGTCGTGCTCGAGTTGAAGAAGGAGCACGATTACGTCATCATCGACTGTCCGGCCGGCATCGAACAGGGCTTCAAGAACGCCGTGGCCGGCGCGGACCGGGCGATCGTCGTGACGACGCCGGAGAAGTCCGCCGTCCGCGACGCGGATCGGATCATCGGACTGCTCGAGAAGGACAAGCTCGACGCGAAGCTGATCATCAACCGGATCCGTCCTCATATGTTGAAGAACGGCGACATGCTCGACATCGACGAAGTGTGCGCGGTGCTCGCGATCGACTTGCTCGGTCTCGTGCCGGACGACGAATACGTCATTAAGGCGGCGAACAACGGAGAGCCGACGGTCATGAATCCCGACTCGCGCGCCGCGATCGCGTACCGCAATATCGCCCGCCGCATTCTCGGAGATACGGTGCCGCTTATGCCGCTTCAGCAGAAGCTAGGCGTCCTTCAACGCATTAAGAAGTTTTTCGCCGGTTAAGGCGAAGAACGAAAGCGGGAACAGATGATCTTATTAAAGAAATTAAAGCGCGTCGATTGGGCGATCTTCGCCATTCTGATCGCGTTCATGTCGTTCAGCACGTTCATCGTCTACAGCGCCGTGCACAGCAAGCCGGCGTTCGAAGGCATGCATCTGCGCCATCTGCAGTTTTACGGACTCGGCTTGCTGGTGCTGCTCGGAACGGCGATGCTCAATTACCGCATCCTTCTGAAATTTGCCATCTATATATACGGCATCGGCGTCGCCAGCCTCGCCGCGGTGTATTTCTTCGGCGCGGTCATCAACGGCGCCCGCGGATGGTTCATTATCCCGGGCATCGAACAGAGCGTGCAGCCGGCGGAATTCGCGAAGCTGTCCATTATCGTCATGGTGGCGTACTTTCTCTCTCGCAAGCAGGGCGAGCCGTTGGATTTGTGGAGGGACGTCGTTCCCGTCGGCCTGATCGTATTCATTCCGTTCGTGTGGGTCGTCATTCAACCGGACCTCGGCAACGCGATCATCTACGTCGTCATCCTCGTCGGCATGCTGTGGATCGCGAACATCAAATACCTTCACGTGCTGCTCGGCCTTGCGCTCGCCGTGGGCGCCGCGGCGGGGGCGATGTCCCTGATCGAGACGTACCACGATCCGATCGAGACGTTCCTCCAAGAGCACGGCTCAGGCCATTGGATGGACCGCATCGACGCGTTCCTCGATCCGGAGAACGCTTCGGACGACCAGACGTACCAAGTGGACAATTCCGTGCGGGCGATCGGTTCCGGCGCGCTGTTCGGCGAAGGGTATTTACAGGGCACGTCCGTGCACAACAATTTCATTCCGTACACGTATTCCGATTCGATCTTCGTCGTGGTAGGGGAGGAGTTCGGCTTCATGGGCGCTTCGGTGCTTCTGCTGCTGTACTTTTTGCTCATATACCGGCTCATCTTGATTTCGATCCAAAGCGGCGACGCGGGCGGAGCATATATCATCATCGGCATCGTCTCGATGTTCGTCTTTCAAATTTTCCAGAACATCGGCATGTTTCTCGGCATCCTGCCGCTGACGGGCATTACGCTGCCGTTCGTCTCTTACGGCGGCTCCTCCCTATTGATCAACATGTTGTCGATCGGACTCGCGCTCAGCATCCGCGTGCATGCCGATCAACCGCTCGACGAGATGGCTTGACTGAATCGACGGAACGTCCGGGTCCCCTAGGGGATTCGGGCGTTTTTTTCATATCCGGGTGGGACAACTCATAAATATAGTACAAACCAACTTGTCTTTTCCGCTGGGGAGAGGAAGGAAACGGGGGAGAACGGCATGGACGATCTGCGAAAAAGAAGGCAGCAGCGCATTCAACATATTTTGAACGGGGAAGACCCCGGCGAAGGCCGGCGAAATTCCGACTGGCTGGAGCAGCTCGAGCACGAGCGTCGGATGCAAGAAGATCCCGAATACGCATGGCACATCCGGGGGAATCCTTGGAGGACTTCGTCTTCCCGCGTGGACGGGACGATCAAGTTCCAAGCGGTCGCCGCCGTCGTGCTGTTCGCTTCGGTATGGGCGATGTTTCAATGGGAGCATCCGGTCGTGGCCGAGGGACAGGCGTTCGTCCGGGCGGCGCTGACCGAAGAGCAGCGGCTCGACGACGTGTACGCGTGGTACGAGGACCGATTCGGCGAGCTGCCGTCGTTCGTTCCGGCGATGGATCGTCAGCAAGCGGAGGCGGAGCATGTCGGCGCCGGGATCGGCCGCGCGTATATCGCGCCGGTGACCGGCAGCGTCGTCGAGCCGTTCGGCGGCATCCGCTCGGGAGCGGGCGTCGTCGTGAGGGCGTCGGCATCGTCGGTCGCCTCGATGGACGAGGGACTCGTCATCTACGCCGGGGAGACGCAAGAGACCGGACAGACGGTCGTCGTGCGCCATCCGGACGGCGTGGAGACGGTATACGGGTATCTCGGAGAAATTAAGGTCGCGAAGGACGATTGGGTCGAGGCGGGCGACAGCATCGGCGCGGTTCGTTCGTCGGGGGCGGGGGAAGTCGGCGGCTTGTTGTATTTCGCGGTGAAAAAAGGAAACAGCTTCGTCGATCCGGCCGATGTCGTCGCGCTTTGATCGTTGGCTGGGCGTCCGCTTCCGCCTGCATCCGCTGTTCGTCCTCTTGCTGCTGTTGTCGGCGGCGACCGGACGGTTTCTCGAAATCGTCACCTTGTTCGGCATCGTGCTCATTCACGAAATCGGACATGCGGCGATGGCGAAGCAGCTCGGCTGGCGGGTGCGCGAGGTGCTGCTCACGCCGTTCGGCGGCGTAGCGGTCACCGACGAGGACGGATCGATGCCCGCGCGGGAGGAGGCGCTCGTCGCGATCGCCGGCCCAGCGATGAATCTCGCGATGATCGGCTTCGCGTACGCCATGACGGCGGCGGGCGTCTGGACTCATGCCTGGACGTCGTATTTCGCGCAGGCGAACCTGACGCTGATGCTGTTCAATCTCGCGCCGATTCTCCCGCTCGACGGCGGCAAGCTGCTTCGCGTAGCCGTCGGGTATGCGCTGCCGTTCTATAAGACGCTGAAGGCGACGACGTTCTGGTCGCTGATCGCCAGCGCGGCGCTCGTCGGCGTCGCCTCGACGCGGCTTGGGGAAGGCGCGATGACGAGCGCCGCGGTCATCGGCGCGTTTCTGCTGTACGCGAATTGGTACGAGTATCGAACGGCGCCGTATCGGTTCACGAGATTCCTTCTGGGACGGGCGGCGCGAGTGAGGCAGTGGACGATGCGCGGCGCGAAGGAGCATCCGATTTTCGTCGAGCCCGAGGACACGCTGCAATCGGTATCGCGGCTGCTGCGGCGCGAGCGGCTGCATCGATTCGTGGTGGCGACTCGCGCGGGACGCGTGCTCGCGGTCGTGCCCGAGGAGCGCTGGGCGCCGCGTTACGCCACGGAAGAGCAAAACCGTGCAGTGACCGAACTTTTCATGTAGAATAAAATGGATATTCGCAAAACATAAAGGTGGGAACGTGTTCCTTGAAACAAATCGTGGTTCACGGTCACCGGGACGAAACGACCGTAGCGCTGCTCGAAGACGGCAAGCTGACCGAATTTTTCGTGGAACGGCCGAATGTTCGCAAGCTCGTCGGCAACATCTATAAGGGCCGCGTCGTCAACGTGCTGCCGGGCATGGGAGCGGCGTTCGTGGACATCGGCATCGAGAAGAACGCCTTCCTCTACATCGACGATCTGCTGCCGGCTCACTTGGAGCATCAGCCGAAGGTGAAGCCGTCGATCGATACGCTCGTGCGGGCGGGGGACGAGCTGCTCGTGCAGATCGTGCGGGAGCCGGTCGGCACGAAGGGCGCCCGCGTCACGACGCATTACGCGTTGACGGGCCGCTGGCTCGTGTACATGCCGGAAGCCGGATATATAGCGCTGTCGAAGAAGATCGACGACGAAGAAGAGCGCAAGCGGCTGCGGGCGCTCGGCGAGCGGCTGTGCCGGGACAAAGAAGGCGTCATTTTGCGCACCGTGGCCAACGGCGAAGGCTACGAAGCGCTCGCCGGCGACATGGACATGCTGCGCGAGCGGTGGAGGCGCATCGAGGAGAAGGCGAAGCGGGCTCAGGCGCCGAGCGAGGTGTACGCCGACGTGGAGCTGCTGCCGCGCCTCATTCGCGACATCGTAACCGAGCAGATGGACGAGATCGTCGTCGATCAACCCGCCTTGATGGAGGAAGCGAAGCGAATGCTGCGCTCGATCGCGCCGCAGCTGACGGAGCGCGTCCGATTGCACGACGGGAAGAAGTCGGCCATCGAGGCGTACGGCGTGAAGGAGCAGCTGGAAGCGGCGCTGCAGCCGAAGCAGTGGCTCGCCAGCGGCGGATACGTCGTCATCGACCAGACCGAGGCGCTGACCGTCGTCGACGTCAATACCGGCAAATACACGGGATCTACGAATTTGGAAGAGACCGTGCTGACGACGAACGTGGAGGCGGCCGAGGAGATCGCGAGACAGCTGCGGCTGCGCGATATCGGCGGCATTATCGTCATCGACTTCATCGACATGGAGCTGGAGGAAAACAGGCGGCGCATCATCGACGCGCTCGAGACCGCCGTGCAGAAGGATCGCACGAAAGCGCACATCGTCGGTTGGACGAAGCTCGGGCTGCTGGAGATGACGCGCAAGAAGGTGCGGGAGCAGAAGGACATGATGTTCTTCGTTCCGTGCAAGGCTTGCGGGGGACGAGGGAAAATCAGGACTTCTACGTTGACGTAGATACTAGCCCTGTGATATACTCTTCGAGTGCGTCGTCTGACGACCACCGCGCTTGTCGGGTACTCGAAGCGTTCGCTTTTCGCGGCGAACCACCTGAGACGAGGCGAGTCTTACAATACGAGGGAGGTGCAAGGATGTACGCGATTATTGAAACAGGCGGAAAGCAGTACAAAGTGCAAGAGGGCGATGTGATCTACATCGAGAAGCTCGACACGAACGAAGGCGATTCGGTTACGTTCGA
Organism: Paenibacillus antri; assembly: GCF_005765165.1. NCBI lineage: Bacteria > Bacillati > Bacillota > Bacilli > Caryophanales > Paenibacillaceae > Paenibacillus > Paenibacillus antri. The sequence continues at coordinate 291,561 of NZ_VCIW01000002.1, forward strand.
TCAGGTTCTGGCAGTCGGCAACGGCGAAGGAATCAAGCTCGGCGAGCCGCTCGTAGCGGGCGCTTCGGTTACCGGCAAGGTAGAGAAGAACGGCCGCGGTCAGAAGATCATCGTCTTCAAGTACAAGGCGAAGAAGAACTATCGCCGCAAGCAAGGTCATCGCCAACCGTACACGAAGGTTACGATCGAGAAAATCCAAGGCTAAGAGGATTTCTCGTTGATCCGCGTGAGAGTGGACAGGGATCGGGATACGAGACGAATTACCGGATTTCGGGTCGAAGGGCATGCCCTCTTCGCGGAGTCGGGCAAGGATATCGTATGCGCGGGCGTATCGGCGGTGACGGTCGGAACGGTGAACGCGGCGGAAGCGGTCGTCGGCGTCGAATTAACGGCGTTGATGGAATCGGGCCTGCTGGACGTAACCGTGCCGAAGGGACTTCCGGAACCGAAGTCGGCTTCCCTGCAGCTGGTGTTGGAATCGATGGTCGTCATGTTGCAGACGATTGAACAATCGTACGGTAAACATATAAGGCTCAAACAAAATTACGAATGAAGGAGGTTGACACCATGTTGAAATTGAACCTTCAGTTATTCGCTTCGAAGAAGGGTGTAGGCTCCACGAAGAACGGTCGCGACAGCATCGCGAAGCGTCTCGGCGTGAAGCGCGCGGACGGCCAGACGGTGACGGGCGGCAGCATTCTCGTTCGTCAACGCGGCACGAAGATTCACCCGGGCAATAACGTAGGCATCGGCTCCGATGACACGTTGTTCGCCAAGATCGACGGCGTCGTGAAGTTCGAACGCTGGGGTCGCGACCGCAAGAAGGTCAGCGTATACCCGGTCGAAACCGCTCCGGTAGCGGCGACGGTGGAGCGCTAATCGCTCCCTCGACCTGTAGAGAAATACGATGGAACCCCGGCCCAACGGCCGGGGTTTTCTTACTGTTACGGGCCTGTTTCGTTCGTCGTCGCGAGTTTCCTGATTCTTACTGTTCGAAGAGGAATAGTTTGGTATACTGGAGAGAAACCAGAGAAACCATTGGGATGGCGAGGAGCCTTGGCGATGAAGCACGCGGAGGAGCAAGACCGGCATAGCCGACTGCTGGACGAGCATCGGCAGCTATGGATCGACGCGTTCAGCCATGCGAGACACGATTGGCTGAACGACCTTCAGATGATCGTCGGATATATGCAATTGCGAAAATATGATAAATTAGCGGCCTGCGTGGATATGCTAAAACAAAGGATGACCGAAGAGAGCCGCACGTCGAAGCTCGGCTCGCCGGGGCTCGTCGAAGCGCTCTTGACGGTGCGCGCTCGGGCGCGGTCGTTCGCTTTCCGTCTTGCGATCGACGAACGGTTCCAGCTACGTTCCGGCGCCGACGCGGCCGAGCTCGCGGTGAGGTCGCTGATCGCCGGCTTCGAGGCGGCGTCCGAGAAGGGCGAACGCGGCACGGAGAACGCGCTGGCCTGCGCGTTCTCGAACGAACAGGCGGATACGGCGATCGTATTTACATATCAAGGAGCTTATTCCGAGGGCGCGCTTCGGCTTACGGTGAACGAACTGAAGAAGCAGCTGCGGCCGCTCGCGCCCGCAAGCTCGCTGCAAGCGTCGTTCGGCGCCGACGAGGCGTCCGTCACGGTCCGGCTTCCAAGCGCGTCGGGAAAATAGGAGGACAACGATGTTTGTCGATTTTGCGAAAGTGTATGTGAAAGGCGGGGACGGAGGCGACGGCGTCGCGACGTTCCGCAGAGAGTTGTACGTTCCGGAAGGAGGTCCTTCCGGGGGCGACGGCGGTCCCGGAGGGGACGTCGTCTTCCGCGTGGACGAAGGACTGCGGACGTTGATGGACTTCCGGTACCAACGTCACTTCAAGGCGCCGAGAGGCGAGAAGGGGCGGAATAAGTCGCAGCACGGCGCAGGCGCGGAAGACATGATCGTACGCGTGCCGCCGGGGACGATCGTCATCGACGACGACACGAAGGAAATCATCGCCGACATGACGCGCCACGGCCAGGAGGTCGTCATCGCGAAGGGCGGACGCGGGGGGCGCGGCAACATGCGGTTCGCCACGGCGAACAATCCGGCGCCGCATATCGCGGAGAAGGGCGAGGAGGGGCAGGAGCGCTGGGTCGTGCTCGAGCTGAAGGTGATGGCCGACGTCGGTCTCGTCGGGTTCCCGAGCGTCGGCAAGTCGACGCTGCTCTCCGTCGTATCCGCGGCGCAGCCGAAGATCGGCGCGTACCACTTCACGACGATTACTCCGAATCTTGGCGTCGTCGACGTCGAAGAAGGGCGGTCGTTCGTGCTGGCGGACTTGCCGGGGCTCATCGAAGGCGCGCACGAAGGCGTCGGGCTCGGCCACGAGTTTCTGCGCCACGTCGAGCGGACGCGCGTCATCGCGCACGTCGTCGACATGTCCGGCTCCGAAGGACGGGATCCGTACGAGGATTGGGTCGCGATCAATCAAGAGCTGAAGCTGTACAACGCGAAGCTGGAGGAACGTCCGCAGATCGTCGTCGCCAATAAGATGGACGTACCGGAAGCGGAGCTGTTCCTCGAGGAATTCCGCGCGAAGCTGGCGGAGAACGGGCATGGAGACATGCGGATTTTCCCGATTTCGGCGGCGACGCGCCAGGGCATTCGGGAGCTCGTCTTCAAGCTGGCGGAGATGGTGGAGTCGATTCCGGCCGCGCCGCTCGTCGAGGAGACGCCGGAGAAGGAAGAGCGCAAGGTATATACGCTCGAGAACGACCGCGCGGACGAAAGCTTCAAGATTCGCCGGGAGAACGACGTCTTCATCGTGGAAGGCGAAGCGATCGAACGGCTCGCGAAGCGAACGAAATTCGAGTCTCACGACGCGGTGCAGCGATTCGCGACGATCATGCGGCGCATGGGCGTCGACCGCGAGCTGCGCAAGCGCGGCGCGGAGGACGGGCACTACGTACGGATCGGAGATTTCGAGTTCGAATTCGTCGAGCATGAGTAGAGACGGTCGCCGCGCGAGAAGAGCGGCGGCCTTTTCTTTTTCGCCATGTTCACCTATTGCCCCGCTTGCCGCTCTCGGTTATAATGTCCACTATGGGTAAACAACAGTCTACTCCGAGAGGACGGTATGGAGCGTTGGGAACGGAGTCGAAGGAGTCGAGGCCGGCGAAACCGGAACGGCCCGCGACGTTGTACGTCGTGCGCGACGACATCTTGCCCGAAGCGCTGGTCAAGACGCTGCAGGTCAAGGATCTGCTCGCCAGAGGATTGGCCGCCACCGTGCACGAAGCGACCGAGCAGGTGGGCCTCAGCCGCAGCGCTTACTATAAGTACAGGGACGGCATCTTCCCGCTCAGCCGCTTCGAACGGGAGCGCATCGTGACGATCTCGATCGATCTCGAGCATCGTTCCGGCGTCTTGTCCCGCGTGCTCTCGATGGTCGCCGCTTACGAAGGCAACGTGCTGACGATCCATCAGACGATCCCGCTGCAAGGCGTCGCGAACGTCGTGCTGACGGTCGAGACGGGAGCCGAGCCGGAGGCGCTTACCGCGCTCGTGACGGCGGTCCGCTCGGCGGACGGCGTGCGGAAGGCGGTCGTCATCGGTCAAGGATGAACGGAAGGAAGCGAGCGGAACGACTCGTCTCGCGATACGAAGGAGGATTACTATGGAAACCATACGCATCGGGCTCATGGGGCTCGGCACGGTCGGATCGGGCGTCGTGCGCATCTTGAACGATCACCAGGACGATCTGTCCCGGCAAACCGGGTCCCGCATCGAAATTCGCAGGGTGCTCGTGCAGGACAAGGAGAAGGCCAGGGACATCGCGCTCCCGTCCGAGCTGCTGACGCAGAACGCGGAAGACATCGTCGGAGCGCCCGACATCGACGTCGTCGTCGAGGTGATGGGCGGCGTCGTTCAGACGAAGGGATTGATGGAGAAGGCGCTTCGCGGCGGCAAGCATATCGTGACGGCGAACAAGGATTTGATGGCGCTGCACGGCGCGGAGCTGCTCGCGGTCGCGCAGGAGCACGGCTGCGATATTTTCTACGAGGCGAGCGTCGCCGGCGGCATTCCGATCATTCGCGCGCTGACGGAGAGCTTCTCGTCCGACCGCATCACGCGCATGTTCGGCATCGTGAACGGCACGACGAACTTCATCCTGACGAAAATGAGCGGGGAAGGGGCTTCCTACGAAGACGTGCTCAAGGAAGCGCAGGCGCTCGGGTATGCCGAGGCCGATCCGACGTCGGACGTCGAAGGGCTGGACGCCGCGCGCAAGATGGCGATCCTCGCGACGCTCGGCTTCCGCATGAACGTGGCGCTCGGCGACGTGTCCGCCAAGGGCATCAGCTCCGTCACGAAGGAAGACATCTTGTACGGCAAGCGACTCGGCTACGAGCTGAAGCTGCTCGGCGTCGCCGAGCGGGACGGCGATTCCGTATCCGTCAGCGTCCAACCGGCGATGGTGCGGAAGTCGCATCCGCTCGCATCGGTCAACGGCGTCTACAACGCGGTGTACGTATACGGCGAAGCGGTCGGCGAGACGATGTTCTACGGCCCCGGCGCGGGCAGCATGCCGACGGCGACGTCGGTCGTCGCGGATCTCGTGGCGGTCGTGAAGAACATGCGCCTGAAGGTGAACGGCCAAGGACTGAGCAAGGCGTACAAGGAGAAGAAGCTTCAGTCGGACGATCGTATCTTCGGCAAGTTTTTCCTGCTCCTGCACGTGGAGGACAAGGCGGGCGTGCTCGCGCAGATCACGCAGGCGTTCGCGAAGCACGAAGTCAGCCTCGAGTCGGTGCTGCAGCAGCCGAATCAGGAAAACCCGAAGGCGGAAATCATCATCATTACGCACGACACGAACTTATCGGGCATGAAACGCGTCATCGACGAGCTGGATTCGATGGACGTCGTCAACAAAATCAAAAGCGTATACCGGGTCGTCGGGTAAGACGATTCGGCGCGCGCGCCTAAAGCGGGCGGGGAGGCCTACGAACGTATGAGATATATGGGACTGATCGATCGATATCGCGACTTGCTGCCGGTGAACGAGAAGACGCCGGCGTTGACGCTGCACGAAGGCAATACGCCGCTCATCCGGGCGGACCGGCTGTCCGAGGAGCTGCAGCTCGATCTGTATTTTAAATTCGAGGGCATGAACCCGACGGGGTCGTTCAAGGACCGCGGCATGGTTATGGCCGTCGCCAAAGCGATGGAGGAAGGCAGCCGCACGATCATGTGCGCGTCGACGGGCAACACGTCGGCGGCGGCGGCGGCTTACGCGGCGCGCGGCGGACTCGCCTGCGTCGTGCTCATCCCGAACGGCAACATCGCGCTCGGCAAGCTCGCGCAGGCGTACGCTTACGGCGCGACGGTGCTCGCGATCGACGGCAACTTCGACCAAGCGCTCGACATCGTGCGCGACATTACGTCGAAGCACCCGATCACGCTCGTCAACTCGGTGAACCCGTACCGTCTCGAAGGACAGAAGACGGCGGCTTTCGAGATCGTCGACGCGCTCGGCAATGCTCCGGATTACCTCGCCATTCCGGTCGGGAACGCGGGCAACATCTCCGCGTACTGGAAGGGCTTCAAGGAGTACCGCGAGGCGGGCCGTTCGACGTCCGTGCCGAAGATGATCGGCTTCCAGGCGGCCGGCGCGAGCCCGCTCGTCGCCGGCAAGCCGTTCCCGAACCCGGAGACGGTGGCGACGGCGATCCGCATCGGCAACCCGGCGAGCTGGGATTTGGCCGTAGCGGCGCATACGGAATCCGAAGGCGGCGTCTGGGCGGTGACCGACGAAGAGATCCTTGAGGCGTATCGGACGATCGCGGCGAAGGAAGGCGTGTTCGCCGAGCCGGCGTCCGCGGCTTCGATCGCGGGCGTCATGAAGCGCCGCCGCGAAGGCGCGCTTCCGGCCGGCAGCCAAGTCGTCTGCGTACTGACCGGCCATGGCCTCAAGGACCCGAACATCGCGATCAAGACGGTCGCCGCCGAGCCTGTCGTCATTCCGGCGACGGAAGACGCCGTGCTCGCCGCCATCGCTTCGGCGGAAGCGGCCCGTGGCTAGCGGCATGCCCGGCGGCCGGGAGCGCGTACGGGCGAAGGTGCCCGCGACGTCGGCCAACCTCGGCCCGGGCTTCGACGCGCTCGGGATCGCGTTATCGTTGTACGCCTGGATCGAGATGGCGCCGGCCGACGAAACGAGCATCGCCTTGCTCGGGAACGGCACGGAAGGGCTGCCGTCGGATAAATCGAATCTCTTGTACGGCATCGCGCAGCGTGTGTTCGACGAAGCCGGCGTCCGCGTGCCGGAACTGGAGATCGCCTTCGCGGGCGACATCCCGTTGGCGCGCGGCCTAGGCAGCAGCGCCGCCGCGATCGTCGGCGCGCTCGGCGCGGCGAACGCGCTGATCGGAGAGCCCTTGCCGCGGGACGAGCTGTTTCGCATCGCAACGGAAATCGAAGGCCATCCGGACAACGTGGGGCCTGCGATTTACGGCGGCATCGTAACGGCGATCTGGGACGGCGAACGCGCCTCCCACATCCGACTCGACGTACCGGCGGGGCTCGCGACGCTCGTCGCGATTCCGACGTACGAACTGCTGACCTCGAAGGCGAGAGCCGCGCTGCCGGAGACGTACAGCCGCGCGGACGCCGTATTCAATTTGTCCCGCGCGGCGCTCTTGACGGCGGCGTTCGCGACGGGAAAGCTCGACGTCGTGCGTCACGCCATGCAAGATCGGCTGCATCAGCCGTACCGGGCGCCGCTCGTGCCGGGTCTCTCCCGCGTGCTGAGCGAGGCGTCCGCGCGCGGCGCCCTCGGGGCCGCGCTCTCCGGCGCGGGACCGACGGCGATCGCCTTCGTGGACGAGGCGTCGGCGAACGGCCGCAAATCGGAGCTGGAGACGTTCCTGCGCGAAGCGATGTCGGTATCCGGCGACGGCCGGGACGTGGAGCTGCGCTGGCTGGCGCCGTCCGCGGAAGGCCTCGTCGTCGAAGCGGCGTCGGACCGGCTGCAGGACGCGCTTTCGGAAGGGGGACTCGCGCGATGAATCGAACCGTGGCGGTGCTTGGACCAAGCACTTACTCCGAAGAAGCGGCCGCTTGGCTGCTGCAAGGAACGGACTGGCGGCTCGTGCCGTGCAAGACGATCGCAGACGTGTTCGAGTCGACGTTGTCCGGCCGGACGGCGTTCAGCGTCGTACCGGTGGAGAATACGTTCGAAGGCTCCGTGAGCCTGCATATCGACTGGCTCGTGAACGAGGCGGATTTGCCGATCCAAACCGAATGGGTGTATCCTATACATGTCAACCTGATGAGCTTGCCGCAGTTCGACGGCGAGTGGAGGCGCATTCGCAAGGTGCTGTCGCATCAGGTGGCGTTCGCGCAATGCCGGCGATTCTTGAACGAGCATCTGCCGGAGGCGGAGCTCGAGGCGGTCGGTTCGACGGCGGAGGGCGCGAGGCTGGTCGGCGAACGGGGAGACCCGTACACGGCCGCGATCGGTCCGGCGACGGCAGGGGCACGATACGGGTTGAAACTGCTCGCTCCGGCCATCCAGGACCATAAGAACAACTTCACCAGGTTCGTGCTTGCCGGCAAGGAGCCGATGGATCCGCTCCGGCCGGAGGGGCGAGGCGAACAGGCGCGGAAGACGACGCTGCTGCTCATGCCCGGCGAGGATTTCCCCGGCGGCTTGCATCAGCTGTTGTCCGCCTTCGCATGGCGGCGGCTCAACCTGACGAAGATCGAGTCCCGGCCGACGAAGCGGCAGCTCGGTACATACTACTTCTACGTAGACGTGGACGCTTCGATGGAATCGGTGCTCCTTCGGGGCGCCGTCGAAGAAATTCGCGCCGTCGGCTGCGACGTGCGCGTAATGGGGTCTTACCCCACGTACGGATTTCCAGAAGAGAAAGCTTAAATCGCGGAGGTGCGACGACTTCTCATGGCACAAGTCATCTATTTGAACGGCGAATACGTAACGAAAGAGAACGCGACGGTTTCGGTGTACGATCACGGTTTCTTGTACGGCGACGGCATTTTCGAAGGGATCCGCATTTACGACGGCAACATCTTCAAGTGCAAGGAACACTTGCTTCGTTTATACGACTCTGCGAAATCGATCATGCTGAATATCCCGCTGTCGATGCAGGAGATGCAGGATACGCTCATCGAGACGATCCGCCGCAACGAGCTGCGCGACGGGTACATCCGTCTCGTCGTCTCCCGCGGGCCGGGCGACCTCGGGCTCGACCCGCGCCGCTCGCCGAAGGCGAACGTTATCATCATCGTCGAGAAGCTCTCGATTTATCCGGAGGAGGCGTACCGCAACGGCCTAAGCACCGTATCGGTGTCGACCCGACGCAACGTGCCGGACGCGCTCAATCCGAAGATCAAGTCGCTCAACTACCTGAATAACATCTTGGTGAAAATTCAAGCGAAT